>JBAYKY010000037.1:0-2768 GCA_041664385.1 Minisyncoccota bacterium | reverse complement strand
GTTTCTGGATGTGTCAAAAGATCGAGATATCTCTTTCTTAACTTCAATTCTTCATCTTCGATGCCATACCATTCAGAAGGGATGGGACGCAAACTCTTAGTAATAATGCGAAACTGTTTTACAAGAATGCTTTGCTCACCTCGCTTCGTGAGAAATGGGGTTCCAGACACCTCAACAAAATCACCAAGATCGGTAGTGGCTGCCGCACGCGCAAAACCTTCGAACTCTCGTTCGTTTAAGACTGTCTGACATCGTCCACTCTCATCTTTTATATCAGCAAAAATGATCTTCCCTTGATCGCGCCATGCATTCACACGCCCTACCACACTTACTTCCTTTCCTTCTTTTTCTAACTCACTAAAACGACGAGAAAAATCCGCAAGAATGAAATCCCGCTTAGTCTTTGCTGGATACGGATCAGCCGTCTTCCTATATTCCTCAAGTTTGTTGCGCCGTTCCTGAATAATATCTTCGAGCATGCGCTTAATAAATTAACTTATTTCAACAATTTCGTACTCAATGGTGCCACTCGGTGCCTTCACGTAGGCCTTTTCCCCAATCTTCTTTCCTAAAAGTGCTTGTCCAATTGGTGATTCGTTTGAGATAAAACCTTGGAGTGGCTTTGCTTCATTTGAGCCTACAATCGCGTACTGAATCATCTGACTTCCCTTTTTTATTTTTACGTTTGACCCAATGCGTACCGTAACACCAACTGCTTCTTTTTTGATAATTGAAGAATTGCGAATAAGTTCTTCATATTCATTGATACGCCCCTCAAGTCTTGATTGATCTTCACGTGCCGTCTGATATTCTGCATTTTCCGAAAGATCGCCAAGATCCTTTGCGTGACGCAAACGCTCCGCAACGGCTTTTCGTCCTTCGGTCTTCATCTGCTCAACTTCGGTCACAATCTCATCATAACGGTCCTGTGTAAGATAGTTCTTTTTTGCTTTGGTAATTGCCATATGTAGTTCTTGGGTATGGGCAACCCCGCATCTATTGCGGGGCAAAATGCCCTATTTATCCTGCCCTTTTAAACGATTGTCATAATACCATAGAAGCACGTCTTTTGCTATAGGAATCGTATTATGGCTCCCCTCACGCGAATTTTCGATAAGTACGAGAATCGCAATCTTAGGATTCTTATAAGGGGCATATCCCACGAAAAAAGCGTTCGTTTTCGCATTATTTTCGATTTGTGCAGTTCCTGTCTTTGCTGCTGCTTCAAAAGGAAGGCTTGCAAGAAGATTTGCGGTGCCATAAGGCTTTTGAACTGCGTCGCGCATGCCGTGTTGAACCTCGGGAACTGCTTTTGCAATCATCTCTCGAATATCAGAAAGAACACTTGGGTAGCTGCGCAGCATCTCCTTTCCTGATTCATCAGTAATAAAATTAACGATTCTCGGTTTATAAAAAGTGCCTCCATTCGCAATTGCTGCAATATAATTTATAAGCTCTATGGGAGTAATCGAAAAATCTCCCTGCCCAATAGAAACGTTATAGGTATCCCCTATGCGCCATGGCTGTCCTGTCTTTTTTTCTTTCCAATCAGGATTCGGTAAAAATCCAACCTTCTCATTAGGGAGATCAATTTCTGTTTTCTTCGAAAGACCAAAAAGTTCCCACCATTTATTAAGTCCCGCAATACCAAGTCCTTTTTGATCTTTAAATCCTCCCCCTACTTCGTAGAAATAAACATTGCTTGATCGCGCAAGCGCCGCATATATATCAACCCATCCCTGTGGCTTCCAATCAAGAAAACGACTGGGTTGGTCAGGGTTATAGGGATTTGGTAATTCAATATACCCTGGAGAGAAAAATTGTTTTTCTGGTGCCACAATTCCATCAGTAAGTGCCCCCGTTGCGACGAGTGGCTTAATCGTTGAGCCAGGATTGTATACTCCACTCACCGCACGATTAAAAAGAGGTTTCCTCGGATCATTCAATGCTGCTCCAATTTTTCCCGTTTCAAATCCAGGAGTACCTACGAGTGCGAGCACTTCGCCATTTTCAGGGTTTATTGCAATGCCAAGACCCACATCACGGCCAAGTGTGGCAAGACCTTCCTTAAGACGCGTATAAAAATATTCCTGAAATTCCCTATCAATAAATGTCCGTACACTTTTTCCTGGCTTTGAATTCGTTTCTACCTGCTCACCCTGCATAATTCCTTTTGCATTTCTGAACGTCACTTCTTTTCCATTGATCCCGCGAAGATAAGAATCGTAGTAATCCTCGAGTCCGCTACGTCCAATCTGGTCTGCAAGAACAAGATTTTTATTTTCCGAAAGATCACTTTCTCCCACAAGACCTGTGTAGCCAATAAGCTGCGAGAACGCAAAAGGAACTTCGTGTTCCCTCTTAAATCCATCTTCAATACGAATGCCAAGTCCCTCTGACGAAGAAAGCTCTACAAGCTGCTCCTGGCTTGCATCACCGAGAAGAAACAATTTATCACTTACATTCCAATCTTTTTTCTGAATCATCCCAATGAGCGTCGCGGTATCCATATTAATAATGGTTGCAATGCGCTCAATCGCAAGAACGCGTGCTTCCGGACTTTCTGGTAAGAGTTTTGGAAACAAAAAGACATTAAAAGAAGGGTCATTTTTTACAAGAGACTTTCCAAATCGATCAAAAATGATTCCTCGTGGCGCAGGCTTCACTTTGGTATCACTCATATTATCAAGCGCACGAGATGTATATGCCTCTTTTTTTACTACTCCCACCGTAAGAAATTGCACTACTATTGCACACGTAATAAGCAC
>JBAYKY010000036.1:0-3371 GCA_041664385.1 Minisyncoccota bacterium | reverse complement strand
TGACATTGGTGGCGATCTTGTTGAGGAAGTATCACTTTTGGACAAATATGAGAATGCTGCGAAATTTGGTGAGGGAAAGATGAGTTATACATATCGCACAGTGTACCGAAGCATCGAGCGGACACTCACGACGGAGGAGATTAATCCAATTCAGGAAAATATCATTGCAGAAACCAAGAAACAATTTAGTGCCTCAGTTCGTTAGAAAAAAAGAAACCGCTTCAGATAAATGAAGCGGTTTTATTTTGATGTAGTTACGGATACATTTCTCATAGTGAGTATGATATCCGTATTGATTGAGGCGATGCGTACTTTCATGGAAAGATAAAGGAGTGCATGAGACACCCTTCCAATAATCACATTGCCACCAATATGAACATTATTGTGTGGAGTGTGTGTATACACATCAAACCGTTTCGGAGAAAATGTGTTGAAGCGCCCTTGTTCGTAAGATGAGAGTGGTTCGGCTGATGCGTATGCACTTGCTTTGAGATGACGCGAGCCAATGACAAATGCATCGACAAGCACTCTATCTTTTTCGGGTTGTGCAAAAAATTCCTTAAGATTACTTATAAAACGTATGACAGGCGCAGCAAGTGTATCATCTGATTGAAATGGCAATGAGATGAAAGAGTATACAGAGGAATCAGAGTTGAGATATACCCACATTTTCCCATTGTCGCCTTTGAGTGTAATGGTGAATGTGCGGCTATTTGTCGATGATTCCTGAATAGTTTCTGACAATGTAAGGCGATTAGGGAGAATTCCTATAAGCTTTGCGACACTCACGAGCGAAAATTGCGGGGCGTCAAATGTTGCGTCGTACTCAATAGTAATGCGTGTGGTATCAGCACGTTTTTCATCTGCGTGCGCAAAAAACACAAAAGAGAAAAAGAGCGGAATAAAAAGTGTCCTCATGACACATATCCTTTCTGTTGATAAATGACTGTTGCTAGTATAAGAAGAATACTAAAAAGGCGCAATTGTTATTCCCAATGAATCTCCTTGCGGAAGGCACTAAAGCGTTCTTTTATATGTAGATGTTTGGTAAGGGAGGGATCGGATGAAAGTATTGATTGGGCCGTCTCGCGCGCATGTTTTACAAGATCAGGATTTTGAATTGCTTTCATAGCAAGGTCAGGCATACCCGTCTGCGCTTCTCCAAAAAATTCTCCAGGTCCACGCATTTTCAAATCTTTTTCTGCAAGTTCAAAACCATTCTTTGCATCAACAACCGCCTTAAGGCGTCCACGTGTGATTGATGATGAAGAATCAGTAAAGAGAAAGCAATAGGATTGATGGTCTCCTCGGCCAACGCGTCCACGAAATTGGTAGAGTTGTGCAAGTCCAAAGCGTTCCGCGCCTTCAATCATCATGATAGTGGCATTAGGGATGTCGATACCGACTTCAATCACTGAGGTAGCGACAAGAATATTTATTTTATTTTCTGAGAACGCCCGCATAATAAATTCTTTTTCTGAGGCTTTCATCTTGCCGTGAAGCATGCCAACTGAAAGGTCGGGAAAAATCTTCTGCGAAAGTTTCTCGTATTCCTCTTTTACGGACTTTATTTCGAGTTTCCACCACTCAGCAGTATTTTGTGATACTTCTTCCTCAGGCTTTTCGATGCGAGGACAAATAACAAATACCTGCTGTCCACGCTTTATCTCGTCACGAATAAGTGCGTACGTTTTTACGCGATCCTCTGGAGGAATAATGCGGGTAATAATAGGCTTTCTATTTTTTGGTAATTCAGTAATGAGAGAAAGATCAAGGTCACCAAAAAGCGTGAGCGAAAGTGTTCGAGGAATGGGAGTAGCAGACATAGAAAGGAAATGGGGAAGAAGTGTGGTATCTCTTTCGAGCGCAGCGCGTTGTTTTACGCCGAAGCGATGCTGTTCGTCCACAATCACGAGCGCACATTGAGGAAAGGTAACTGACTTTTGAATAAGGGCATGAGTGCCCATTACAATATGAACTTTCTCCTCGTTGATGTTTTTTATGAGATCAACTTTTTTAAGCGGGGATTCAAGCATATGCCCATAGGAAATCCGTGATTCGCTCGCAGTAAGAAGTGCCACCCCTTTCTCAAAATGAGGGAAGAGTTTCAAAAATGTTTTATAGTGTTGGCGCGCGAGAATCTCGGTGGGTGCCATAAAGGCCACCTGGAGTCCTTCTTCAGCAGTAGAAAGTGCAGCAAGTCCCGCAATAACCGTTTTCCCTGAACCGACATCTCCTTGAAGAAGTCGATTCATTGGGTGAGGTTTTTCTATGTCTTGAATAATTTCCCAGAGCGATTTTTTCTGAGAAGTCGTTAATTCAAAGGGTAATGTTCCAATAAGAGATTTAATACGAGTAATATTTGAGGGGATTGGAGATGCTTTTTCTGCGGCAAGTTTCATGCGCGCAGTAAGATTTTGAAGTTGGAGGAAAAAGAGATCTTCGAAGGCAAATCGCCTCCGTGCTTCAAGAGCCTCCTCAATTGAATCGGGGAAGTGTATTACCTTAATCGCGTCATTTATTTCAGGAATGTGGTGAGTCTCAAGAATCTCCGAAGAAAACAATTCTTCTAGAGGAGGAATATGAGTAAGGAGTGGTTGGATGAGATAACGGAATCCCTTTGAAGTAAGTCCTCGTGTTTCTCGATAGATAGGCACAATGCGTGCAGTGTGTTTCGTTTCATGGTGTTCATGCTCTGAGACAAGTTCGTAGGTAGGATTTGAAAGATAAAGCTCTCCTGTGGTGCGGGATGCTACTACCTTACCCGCAAAGTTTGCTTTGCGACCCGGTTGAAGGACATTTTTGATATAAGGCTGATTGAACCAGGTGGCGCGAATGACTCCTGTTTCATCAACAAGTTCTGCTTCAACAAGAAAGAGACTTCTTCGCCATGTGTTGCGACTTTTTATTTTTTCGACAGTTGCAGTAATAGTGACCTCTTGATTAGGAGTGAGGTCCTCAATGGTGTGAACTTGTGAAAAGTCTTCATAGCGCACGGGAAAGTGCCACAAAAGGTCGCGCACAGTTTCAATACCAAGTTTTTTTAATTTGGAGACAAATTTTGTCTGGATGCCGCTGATATCGGTAAGAGGAGTGTGGAGTTCCACCATTGCGGCAATAGTATACTATTTTTTAGCTATTTTTCCAATAGTACATTGCGAAAATGAGGAAAATTGGTATACTAGTTTCGTATTCAATGCCCCTATAGCTCAACGGTAGAGCAGCTGCCTCTTAAGCAGTTGGTTCTAGGTTCAAATCCTAGTGGGGGCACAAAATAAAAGGATTTGAACCGTGGCCGAAATTACGAAGTAATGAGGCTTCGACCGAAGGAAGAAGCAAATCCTAGTGGGGGCACAAAATAAAAGGATTTG
>JBAYKY010000035.1:0-3442 GCA_041664385.1 Minisyncoccota bacterium | reverse complement strand
TACCAAAGACCTTATTCAGTACTTACGCCGTGTGGCAGTATTGAAATTCAATCCCGAGATGCGCACCCTTTTCTTGCGCGAACTTATGAATGACCATGTAGTAAAAATTGAAACGCACGCAAAACAGTTTGATGAAAAAAAACACATTGAACTTCTTAAGGCGCTTATGACCGCGTATGGCCAGATGCGGTACAGTCAGTTCCCTATCATTCCACTCGAGGTAGCCATAATAGAATCATTGAAGTAAGAGCAGATAACTTGACATAGTGTATAAATAAATTGCATACTATTTTTAGTACTTAATTCACGATATGAAAGGATTAGTTATGAACAACTGCATTTTTTGTAAAATCGTGCGCGGTGAGGCACCCGCTCACAAAATATGGGAGGATGAGAAGCATATAGCATTTCTCTCAATTTTCCCTAACACCGAAGGATTCTCAGTGGTTATTACCAAAGAGCATTATCCAAGTTATGCATTTGACCTTCCAGATGATGTATTACAAGGATTGGTCTTTGCAGCAAGGAAGGTTGCAAAGCTTCTCGATTCAAAGTTGGAAGATGTTGGGCGTACTGGGATGATTTTTGAGGGATTTGGTGTTGATCATATTCACGCAAAGCTTTTTCCTATGCATGGAACAAAGTTAGAAGAATGGCAACCACTCAAATCGAATATGAATAAATATTTCGAAAAGTATGAGGGGTACATTTCTTCGCATGATCACGTACGAGCAGATGATGCTATTCTCTCCAAGCTTGCAAAAAAGATAGCGGAGAAATAATTGAGGAGCCGGGACAATGTCTCGGTTTTTTATTTCTTAGTTTTTAATAGCACCGGAATTTCTAGGGCGTCGTCGTGTTCAGGAAGATCTGAGGGATTGTCTTTTTTTAAGATGAGTGAACCCCGCTCATAGAGTTGGTTTTCATCAAAAGTAAGTGTAACCGAGAAAGGTACAAATTCTTCTGTCATCCATTCCCCTTCTGCTTGTGCAGGAGCTTGCGCAATAATAAGTCCATCCCAATTTGTGAGCATTACAGGAAAACTTGCTTCAAAGTACCAATTACCGCGTGCGCGACCAGTTACGGTAAGTGGCGAGGATATTGTTTGTCCGGGTAATGGATTCGTGAGTTCAATTAAATCTGTCCGTCCTTGTGCCGTTGTGAATGTTGCTTTTGTGCTTTTGTTTGGGGTTTCGTAGCGCACATAAATAGTGAGTCCGATTCCGATAAGGAAGACAATACCGGCTGTAATGAGGAATATTTTTGAGATTCTCATTATTATTGAAGTTCATCTATTTTTGCTGCTAGGATGAAGTCATTTTCGGAAAGGCCCCCGATTGCATGGGTGGAGAGTTCAATAGTTACCTTATTCCAATCATGAACATAGATATTAGGATGATGACCTTCTTGTTCAGCTAAGTCTCCTACTTTATTCACAAAATCCATTGCTTCGCTAAAATTGTTGAAGAGAAATGTACGACGAATCTCTTTATTTTTTAAAACCTCCCATTTTGAGATTTGAGGCAAGAACTCAGCTATCTGTTCCTCAGTAAGAGGTCTTGTTCCCCCTTCACACGGAATGCATTTTTTGTTGAGAAGATTTTGCATAGCAATTATCTTATTTCTATCGTGTCGAGATAAAGTGATTCTACTTTTTCTCTCGCCCACAAGGTCTTCCGTAAGAAAGTGAGGCTTGATTTAATACTTGGGTCGTTTATGAAGCAGTTAATTTTGATATGGTTCCCAAGTTCAGTCCATCCGTAGTGGTCTACTAAAAATTCAAGTATTGATTCAAGTGTTTTGCCGTGGAGCGGGTCGTTAGGGTGAGAGGTCATTTATGGATTTTTTATAAATTTCTTTATGGTAGCAGCGAGGAGCGTTTCGTTATCTGAAAAAATATGGTCGCAGTTTTTTAATTGATGTATTTCAGCCCTCATATTTTCTGATTTTAATAAGGCAATCGCCTGCTTGATTGGAATGACGCAGTATTCTTCTTGATCACCAATCACGCCGAGTATGGGCACTTTTATCTTTTGGTATATCAGCAAATCTTTTCCTTTGCGGAGCGGAAATGCTTTTGAAAGTTGTGAATTAGGGCTGAAAAAATTAACATATGACTCCGCACTTTGCGGCATTATCCCCGCATGCGCAAGCCATCGCTTGGTTAAAAATTGCTGTTTTTTGCCATTTTTAATCATTACTTTTGCCTCCCCCATCAAATCCATTTTTGTAGTTTTTAAAAATTCCGCATGATGGCCGAAGGAGTCTGAGAAGCCCAAAAGAATGACCGCACTCACCTTACTTTTATATTTTCCGTGGCCCATATAGTAAACCACCTTCTCGGTTCCGAGACTGTGACCCTGTAAGATGATTTTCTTATATCCGAGCGAGAGTGCGAATTTTATCCAAGTATCAATATCGAGAACGCACTTCTCGAAGATTTCTACGGATGCACCTGTGTCGCGGCGAATACCGGGGCCGTAGTCATAAAACTCAAGATTATATGAACCGCGATTATTGACCGAAAGCATCGAGACGTTCAGTGGTGCTACCGCTTCAGCAATCTGCCAGATAAACTCATTATCATAGAAATTATCCGCTGTTCCGTGAACAGTGATGATAATCGTGTCTTTTTTGGGCGCGGCTAAGAGAATGCCATAGAGGTCAATTTTGTCTGCGGTAATGGTATGAACGATTGGGCTCTTCATTTGTTTTAATTATATCTCGTCTTAAGTGATGTAGCTAAGAATAAAGCTTTAGAAGTTCATCAAAATGTTCGATTTTTCTATCGATGACGGCCTTATATATAGCAGGACTCGAAATCGAATGTTTTGAGATATTATTTTTACTCACTAAATATTTGAATTCTAATATTTTGCTTTTTATCTCGGGCGTCATATGCGAGCGTATGTGCGCGATATCCTTTTCTTCTTTTTCTACACTAGGTAAAAACCAGACTTCTATTTCCCATTCGGTATCCCCCACACTTGTCTTTAAAACGATAATATAGCCTTCAGGCCTTTTCTCACGTTTGAATTTTACAAAATCTCCATATTCTAATTTCGGGAAGATTCTCATTTCAACGATCTTCGCGAGTGCCTCCACGGATGATTTTCTCGGGTCTTTCGAAGTCACAATTATGTCTAGGTCGGGATTGTACATTAAATCCATGGCATAGCTTCCAATGATGTGCGGCGTTCCGAATTCTCCAAGAAGCGACATAAGATTTGTTTCTTTGAGAATTACATCTGCTTGCTCTTTTATTCTCTTGGAATATTTTTTAATTTCTTCGGTTGTCATGAATTATGTTGTTGAACCTTAAATACGTGCGATTCATCTGCGGGAGAATTTTCTGATAAAAGAAGTAAATCACAATTGCCGAAATGAAACTGGGTAAGGACCCTTTCCCAATCTAAATCATAATATTGAGCATAAATCATCT
>JBAYKY010000034.1:0-4236 GCA_041664385.1 Minisyncoccota bacterium | reverse complement strand
TCGGCTCTCTCGGATTCCTGTCCGCATAGTTCGCCATTATCTGTCCATTCTTTATCGAGATATTCTGCGGTGCAATTCTATCACCTAAAAGAATTGCGTTTGTGCCTTTCACTCCGTCGTTATTAATTGCCGCTGCTACATAGTAGAAAGTGCCGCTTCCTCCAGGATTTTGCACGAGCATAAGTGCCATATCTTCTTTTCCATCACCATTCAAATCTCCACGCACTGGCCCTCCGAAAACAGTGGTCACAATTTTTGTTACTGAACCAGGAGCGATATCTACTTCCGCCTTCCCGTTCACTAAAGTTACTGACTGTCCTTCGATTACGTACGTTGCATTCAGTGGATTCATTACAGTCGGCGCATTAACTGAAGTTGGTTTATTGAGTTCAAAAAAATAAAATCCTACCCCTATGAGCAATACCGCTAGCGCAATTTTTATATTATTCCAGTTCATATATACCATTATAGAGCATTGAGCTTCATCGCCGCACGTATTGACATTACTATTACAATATAGCATAATGCAGCTAGTTACATTAATACTATTTATTCACTTTTGTTTGGAGGCTATATGATTTTGATATATGGCGTTGCTATTTTATTTCTCGTTCTCACTGTTCGTGCGTTCGGATGGGAATACTTCGATGGATTCTTCAGTTTTCTTGCAGATACATTTATTACCTTCGTTCTCACGATAGTAGGTGCTGGAATTGGCATGATAATCGCGCTCATTATTGGAACGCAAATTGAACAGTATGAACAAAGTACTACGCTGAATCTCGTGAGTCTCAGAAATAATGATGGGATTTCAGGATCATTTTTCTTAGGCACGGGCACTATCGGCACCTCAAATTACTACCTCTACAATTCCGGGACAGAGGATGCATTCAAGCCGGGGAAGGTAGAAGCCGAAGGAAATATCACGGTGTTCCAAGAAAAGCGAACAAATGGCACATTGACCATCTTCGTACATGCCTTCAAGAATCAATCGGCATACTGGTATGCAGACCACCTTGGAAATCCGCGCTACGAATTTCACATTCCAAAAGGTTCACTCAAATCCGGTTTTGCCCTTAACTGAACTTGATTGGAATAAAGATTTGCCCTCGCACATGCGAGGGATTTTTTCAACTCAAATTGCGATTATCAGGGGGTTGCAGTAAGATAAACCAGTAAATTTGAGGGAGTAATAGGTTAGTATTATTGATAAGTGTGAAGTATTGAGGGATCGTCTAATGGTAGGACAGTGGCCTTTGAAGCCATTAATCGGGGTTCGAATCCCTGTCCCTCAGCCAGTTTGGACTTTTTGCGAAAGAGTCCTCTAAAGCCTTTTTATTCATTGGGTTTGTTAGCGGTTCGAACTGCTTCATATGAGCTTGGATGGAAGTTGCCACCTTTTGGAGTGGTAATAGTGATTTCGTTAGGTCAACATTGAGTTTTTTGTCTTTTAGCAGGAGGTTCGAACCGAGTGCTGAAAGTATCACGCGCTTGCCTGAAAGTGTCCCGGTTGCGTAGTTTTCCTGAGCACCTGCTGCAAAGCTCAACAGCTGGTCAATCGTGGTGATCCACCTGTCGATACGTTGGTCGGTTGTCTTGAGAAGCTCCTGAAGATTCGCTTTTTCTTTTGTCAGCTCATCTTTCTTTTTACCAAATTCATCCTCGTTGATCGTGCCTGAGATGCGGAGGTCGACAAGCCGGTCTATCTTTTTAACTGTAGCCTCGTATGCTTTCTGCTGCGATCCTAGGATAGTATTTCGATCTACAGATTCTCTCGCATTTTCAACCTTCAGCCACACCACCGACCATTCATAAAACTCACGCGGAATCTTTACTCCTTCGAGTAGTCCGGTGATCTGCTTCTCCAGGTTTTTTACTTCCGCGCACTTCTGGCTGCACGGACCTTTGCGTTTGGTGCAGTGATAGTAGGTGTAGAAGTGAACGTTGCCGTTCTTGTTGCGTTTGATCTTATCCTCGGCCGTGACCATGCATCCACATTCACCGCAGCGGATCATACCGGTGTATGCAAACTCGTGGACTTTCGGCTTCGGTTTTCCTTTTCGGCCGAGAATGTCCTGGATGCGATCGTATTCTACTCCTGTGATCATCGGTTCGTGCTTGCCCTGGTACCAGGTACCGCCCGTTTTTGGCCCCGTGTGGGCTGTTTTGTACGCGATTATTGCCATCTCCTTCAGCACGATATTTTACAAAGCATTTACCAAGCAAATCTCGTGGATAGTGGCTCTTCCTTTCGCACTCAACCTACTTTTCAATTTTATTTTCACTCCGATCCAATTCGGGCTTAAAAATAATCTTCTCGCATCAATTGATATCCTACTCGTATTCGGCACACTCGTCTGGGCGCTCACGGCCCTCTGGCACGCGTCACCAGAGCTCCGCTGGGTTGTCTATATCAACATCCCGTATCTTATCTGGGGAACATTCGCTACTTGCTTGCAATTAACTATAACCTACTTGAATAGATAATATTTAGTTATCTATTCCAAGGAGCGTCGAAGCGAGCATGTCTTCGATGTGAATTATTTTGTTACCAAAAAGCAAAAATGGTGCAAAATGGGATTCTGATTTCACAAAATACTAGAAAAAACTAACTCAGCTTTGGTAATATAAGATTATGAGAAAAATAATCATTCAAGAATTTATTACTCTGGACGGAGTAATGCAGGCACCTGGCGGACCGGAGGAGGATACATCGAATGGCTTCAAATACGGCGGCTGGACCGCGCCATATTTCCACGAAGCCGACGAAGAGGCGGGCAAGTTCATGGCGAAAGTTATGGAATCCACCGATCTTCTGTTGGGCAGAAAGACCTATGAGATTTTTTCTGCCTACTGGCCTCAACATGCGGATATGTGGCCGGGCATCAATGATGTCACAAAATACACAGTTTCCCATAATCCAATGGAACTTCCTTGGAAAAATTCGGAACTGATAACCGGCGATGTCGTAGCGCGCATCAAAGAGCTCAAGGCTGGAAATGGCTCAGTATTAAAGGTGATAGGCAGCGGCAATCTCGCTCAGACTCTTTTTAAGAATGATTTGGTTGATGAAATGTATCTCATGATTTTCCCTATCACGCTCGGCACGGGCAAGCGCTTATTCGATGAAGGTACAATTCCCGCAGCCTTTACGATTACCGACAGCTTGGTCACAAAAAACGGCGTCATCTTCGCTAACTACAAACGAGCCGGAGAAGTGAAGACCGGCACCGTTGGATAATATTGCTATACTAATCTCATTATGAATAAAGTTACACATTTTGAATTTCCGTGGGATGACAAGGAGCGGGCAAAATCTTTCTATCAGAACGTTTTCGATTGGAAACCATTTGAGTGGGAGCAATTTCACTATACAAGTTGGCAAACTGGACCAATTGATGAAAAAATGCAGCCAACCGAACCGGGCTTCATCAATGGAGGCTCAAGCAAGCGTGACCCCAGCATGCCACATCCGATGTTCTATATCGATGTTCAAGACATTGACTTAGCGCTCAGTAAAATAGTTGAGAATGGCGGCGCGGTGGTGCGCGGCAAAACTCCACTAGGGGAGAATGGTGCGATGGGTTTCCTCGCATGGTTCAAGGATTCCGAAGGAAACATCCTCGGTCTCTCACAATACAAGAAAGCAAAATAGATGAGATATATTGGAGTATGCTGAAAAATACATCAGATAAAGAGAGGAGTGTCATCGAAAAAGTTAAGGAGCTTAACTTTCCCATTGGACAATATGTTGTCGTGGCAAGTGGAACACTTGATGCCTTAGGAATCCGCAAAGCGTCCGACGTTGATATTGCGGTACTTCCTGAACTTCACAAAAAATTATGTGAGAATCCCGAATGGGAACAACTAGAAAAATATGGGAAGATTTTTTTGAAAAAAGAGGGTGTGGATATCATTCCCTCACTTGATTGGTCGGAATATCTGACAACTACAGAAGAGGCGATTGCATCCGCCCTCATCATAGATGGAATTCCATTTCTCAATCTTCAGGAATTAAAGAAATTTAAACGAGCAATGGGCCGTGATAAAGATTTTGAAGACATTAAACTTATTGACGATTATTTACTAAATAAGAAATAAAAACGGCGAGATATATCATCCTGCCGTTCTGTCTTTTTCCTTCAACCACTCGCGAGTGAGCTTTTGAAGATATTTGAGATTCGATTTCCTGAAGAAATTATTGCGCGCGATTGCTATTCGTTCTGCATCGTAAAT
>JBAYKY010000033.1:0-4304 GCA_041664385.1 Minisyncoccota bacterium | reverse complement strand
GTAAGGAATATCATCCATATGAAACCACTGCGGCTTCATTTCCTCACTCTCAGTCGGCTCTCCCACAAAATCATCTGATTTAAAAATATGCACTTCAAGAAGCTCAGGATTACCTTGAAATTCAAAATCAATAATTCCTACCTTATCAAGATTCTTCAACTCAATTCCTGCTTCCTCCTGCATCTCTCTTCTTGCGGCATCTTCTATTGTTTCTCCTGGAGTAAGCTTTCCTCCAAATCCATTCCATCTTCCCGCACCAAATCCGCGCTTCTTCATTCCGAGAAGAACATTAGGATACTGCTGCACAATGCAGAGCGTGAGTATTTTTTTCATGGACTTACTCGCCGTGACATTTTTTATATTTTTTCCCCGAACCACACCAACAAGGGTCGTTGCGTCCAATCTCTTTTGTAGAAGGCGGTGGCGGTGTTTTTGGTTTCGCTGCCTCCTGTGTCTTCATTTTTGACATATCCATTTCAAAAAGCTGAAACACAGAATTAAACACGAGCTGCTCAAATGTCTGCTGTAAACGCTGATAAAGACCATGTGCTTCACGTCGATACTCTACGAGCGGCTCATGCTGACCATACGCACGAATATTGACCGATTCACGAAGTGAATCGAGACTCTCAAGATGATCAACCAAAAGCATATCTAAAATACGCACAAGATGCTGACTAATCACAATCGCACGCGATGCTTCAACTTTTTCTGGAATACGGCTTACTTTTTCTTTTGCTTCTGCAACAAGTTTTTCCTGTTCTGCAGAATACTCCCCCTGTGCATACGCATGTGCATACGTAGTTTCAAATCGTTCAAGCAATTCTCGCACCTCCGGCATAATCTCATTTTTTTCTCCCAACTCAAGATACTTAAAACGCTTCGCATATACTGCAGTGCGTTGTTTATTTAAAATATCATCATACTCCAATAAATGGTGACGAATATCAAAATTATTTCCTTCCACCCTTTGCTGAGCCTGGTTTACTGCCTTTGAAACCATTTTTGACTCAATGGGCACTTCTTCAGGAAAATTGACCGCCTGCATAATATTCTTAATGCGATCGCCGCCAAAAATACGCATTAAATCATCTTCAAGCGAAAGAAAGAAACGTGATGAACCAGGGTCTCCCTGTCGTCCCGCACGGCCTCGTAATTGGTTATCAATGCGTCGCGCTTCGTGACGTTCTGTACCAATCACGTGAAGTCCTCCTAATTTTAAAATCTCCTCAGCTTCCGCCGCATCTCGTGGATTACCACCAAGGATGATGTCAACACCTCTTCCCGCCATGTTCGTGGCTACTGTAACCGCACCTTTTCGTCCCGCTTGTGCAATAATTGAACCTTCTCGTTCATTATTTTTTGCATTCAATACCTCATGCGGAATATGAGCTCCCGCAAGATATTCCGAGACAATCTCGTTGTTAGCAATAGAAGTAGTACCAATAAGTACGGGGTGTCCTTCGCTGTGTAATTTCTTTACCTCTTCCGCAATAGCACGGTATTTTGCCTCCTTTGATTTATACACCAAATCAGGAAGGTCATCTCTCACCATTGGTTTATTAGGAGGAATACTTACTACTTCAAGTCCATACACTTTATGAAATTCTTCAGCAGACGTCTGCGCAGTACCCGTCATACCACCAATTTTTTTATAGAGTCTGAAATAATTTTGAATCGTAATTTGTGCAAAAGTACGATTTTCCTGATTCACATAAAGCCCCTCTTTCGCTTCAATTGCCTGATGAAGACCACCTGAGTAGCGACGTCCTTGAAGCATGCGTCCGGTAAATTCATCAACGATAAGCACCTCATTATTTTTTACAAGATACTCTTTGTCACGACGAAACAATGCCTTTGCTTTTATACTCTCCTGAAGAAAATGCACGAGGCGCGAATGTTCTGGCGAAAATATGTTTTCAATATTAAGTGCCTTTTCTACCTTTTCAATACCCGCATCAGTTACATTTGCAGTGCGAAGTTTCTCATCAACTACATAGTCCTCTTCTGGCTGAAGTTTCTCAGTAATACGCGCAAACACTTTATAGTATTCGCTCGATTCTGAATCAGGGGCTGCAATAATAAGCGGAGTGCGCGCCTCATCGATAAGAATGGAATCAACTTCATCAATAATTACGAAATAATGCGGGCGCTGTACTTTGTCATCGAGACGAAGTGCTAAATTATCTCGCAAAAAATCAAAACCAAATTCATGATTCGTACCATAGGTAATATCACATGCGTATGCTTCCTTGCGTGCAATAGGACGTAAGAAATTTTCTACCACACGAAATCCACCCACAAGGTCGCGTTCTTGATCAAGGGTTGTGGCATCAAACTTCGGGTCATATTGATATGCAGCATCATGCACGATACACGCGACAGAAAGTCCAAGCGCGTGATAAATCTGTCCCATCCATATTGCATCGCGACGCGCAAGATAATCGTTCACCGTAACCACATGCACTCCTTTTCCCGTAAGTGCGTTTAAATACACTGCCGCAGTTGCGGTAAGTGTCTTTCCTTCACCCGTTAACATTTCTACAATCTTTCCTTCGTGAAGCACCATACCTCCCATAAGCTGCACATCGAAATGCCGCTGTTTCAAATTACGCTTCCCTGCCTCGCGGATGAGCGCGAATGCCTGAGGTAACGCCTCCTCGAGAACTTCTTCGGTTGCTTCTTTTTCAATAATTTCTGTTTTTAATTTTAATGAGGCGTTGCGAAGTTCATCGTTGGAAAGTGAACGCACACTCTCTTCAAGTTCATTCACGTGCAAAACAACGCCCCGAAGGCGCTCTAAAGTACGATCCGGAAATAAATTGGACAGAAAATCAAACATAATGATGCACTATTCGGTGGCAGGAGTGGCTATGGCGGTGACCTCCTATTTTTATTGTTGAGAGAGTGCGCTATCCATAACCACTCTTCCCACCCAATAATGCTTGCGATTATTGTAACACAGGTTTGAAAAAACAAGAATATCCGAATAAAAAAACATCCCCCCGCCGAAGCAGGGAGATGAATAGGATAATACTTTCCTTAAATTTTTCCGTAAACCGAAGTTTATGGAGATAGGGAAAACATTACTCTCAACAAGAGTACTCTAGCACACTTCTCTAAAAAATGCAATACCCCCTCTCCTCCCTCATATTATTGGTAGAGCTCCTCCATTCCAGTATATTGCTCTCCCAATCATCTTTTGAATTCGTATTTAGTATGTATTGACAAATCGGTATATATTGTGCTACAATATAGTCAGATATTTACAATATTATTCACATTTTTCTGAAGGAGTCTTTATGAAAAAGGCTTTATTGATCCTCATCAGCATCTTCTTGTGGCTGCAAATAGGGCACTTAAATCTTTATTGGGTTTTATATGCCGATTGGTACCCAACCTCCACCGCAGCAAAGGTTTTAACACCCTTCTCACTAAACTGTAATAACTCACCGTTTAGTGAGGGAACTCCGGAGGTAAGCAAACATCTTCAGGAACAGTACAAGACATTTGAAATGTACTTGGAAAATCAGAAAGAAGATTTTGCAACATTTTGGCTTCTTGTCATTATGATGCCTATATTCCAACTAATTATTTGGATCGGATCTTTATGCACCTGGATCTTTCAAATCGCTATTTGGTTATATATAGGTATAAGTTGGCTCACCGGCGGAGGATTTCTCAGATATCTCGGATTGATGGGTTAAATCATTAACAAAACAGCGGACACAATCGTCCGCTGTTTTTTATTTCCCCAACTCTCCCACTAAAAAATAAAACCTTTTTAAGTGAGTACTACCGGAGTGAGCGTTAAAATATTTGAGTGAGAAAATAAAATATAGGAATTCATCGCTGTATGAATCCCGAATCCGCCATTTGGCGGATGAGGTTGAGTTCGATGAATTCCGTGATAGTTTATGACGAACGAAATAAATTTTAGCGAACAAAGGTGTACAAACGAAGAAAGATTTTATTGCTAATTATGCGGTAAGTACCTCAAATCCATCCTCTGTAATTGCCACCGTATGCTCGAAGTGTGCACTTAAACTGCCATCCTTCGTCACAAAACTATCATCTTTTTTTTGATGAACAGCGTAGGGAGACCCTGCAGAAAACATAGGCTCAATAGCAATAACAAGTCCAGGCACCAATTTCATTCCCTCGCCTCTTCGCCCATAATTAAATACAGATGGGTCCTCATGGAGTGCAAACCCCACGCCATGCCCCGTAAGGCCCTGAATTACGCGAAATTTGCCCTTTTGTGCGGTCTTTTCCACCACTTCGCCAATATCTCCAAGATGCTT
>JBAYKY010000032.1:0-4325 GCA_041664385.1 Minisyncoccota bacterium | reverse complement strand
TGTAAAACAGTTTCGCATTATTACTAAGAGTTTGCGTCCCATCCCTTCTGAATGGTATGGCATCGAAGATGAAGAATTGAAGTTAAGAAAGAGATATCTCGATCTTTTGACACATCCAGAAACGCGCGACATTTTTGTAAAAAAAGAGATTTTTTGGAGCACTATCCGTGATTTTCTCCGCGAGAAGTCTTTTCATGAGGTAGAAACGCCAGTGCTTGAGCCAGTACCAGGAGGTGCGGAAGCCGAGCCTTTTGTGACGCATCATAATGCGCTTGATACCGATTTCTTCCTTCGCATCTCGCTTGAACTTCCGCTTAAGAAGCTTCTTGTGGGAGGTTTTGAAAAAGTATTTGAAATGGGAAGAATATTCAGGAATGAAGGAATCGATCGCGAGCATCTTCAGGATTACACCCAGATGGAGTGTTATTGGGCATACGCGGATTATAAAGACATGATGGCTTTTGTGGAGGAGATGTATAAGAAGGCAATAACGAATATATTTGGAAAACTTGAAACATCCTATATGGGTACCATAATTGATTGGAGCGCAAAATGGCCCACAGTTGATTACTATGAGATTTTTGAAAGTGAGACTGGGGTGGATTTGAAAACAGCGACCGTAGTGGAACTTCTCACAAAAGCAAAAGAACTTCATTGTGATGCAGATAAGAATGCGGGACGAGGCAGACTCATTGATCTTATCTATAAGAAAGCAGTACGACCGAAATTGCAGCAGCCGTGTTTTCTTATTGATCCGCCAGTTGATATTGAGCCGTTAGCAAAACGATTAGATAGGGATGCAAATCGCGTTGCACGTTTTCAGGTTATTGCGGGAGGTACAGAGCTTGGAAAAGGTTTTTCAGAATTGAATGACCCTATAGATCAACGCTCACGTTTTGAGGAACAAATGAAGTTACGAGAGGCAGGCGATAAAGAGGCTCAGCGCATTGATGAGGATTTTATCGAAGCACTCGAGTATGGTATGCCGCCCGCTGCAGGATTTGGAGTATCAGAACGACTTTTTGCAGTACTCATGGACAAGCCGGTTCGTGAGACAGTTATCTTTCCCTTAATGAGAAAAGAACAATAATAGCTATGCTTGATATTAATTACATTCGTGAACATATAGATGCCGTAAAAGCGGGGATGGAAAAGAAGAAACAAGATCCAAAGATCGTGGATAAGTTTTTGCGCGCCGATGAGGAGTGGCGCGGGAAGGTATCGACCTATGAACAGTTAAAAGCGGAGCAAAATGGATTAAGTAAACAATTATCTGCAGGACGAAGCGAGGACTTATTGAGTAAGGCACAATTCTTAAAAAAACGCCTTGAGGATATTGAAAAAGAACAGGATGCGGTAAAGGCAACGCGCGATGAACTTCTCACTCGTATTCCAAATATTCCTTTTGATGATGTACCCGTAGGAAAAGATGAGACAGAGAATAAAGTACTTCGTGAGGGAGGGGAGAAGCCCGTGTTTGATTTTGCTCCCAAGGATTATCTCGCACTCGGTGAGAAGCTTGAACTTATTAATGTAAAAAAAGCATCTGAAGTTTCAGGAAGCCGTTTTGGGTATCTTATGAATGAGGCGGCACTTATGGAGTTTGGTCTTATTAAACTCGCGTTTGATACGATGGTTGCAAAAGGATTTACTCCCGCAGTTCCGCCGGTAATGATTAAGCCCAAGGTGTATGAGGGCATGGGGCGTCTTGCGGCCGACCAAAAGGCGGAGCGCTATTATTTCCCCGATGAAGATCTCTATCTTGTGGGAAGTTCAGAACATACGATGGGTCCTATTTTGATGAATGAGATTGTAAAAGAGGAGTCACTACCACGCCGCTATATCTCTTTTTCTACTTGCTTTAGAAAAGAAGCAGGAACTTATGGAAAAGATACAAAAGGAATTTTGCGGGTGCATCAATTTGATAAGGTAGAATTATTTTCATTTGCGCATCCTGAGAAGTCAGAAGAGGAGCATCGTTTTTTGCTCTCATGTCAGGAAGAGCTTATGCAGAAATTAGAGTTGCCGTATCGAGTAGTCGAGATTTGCACAGGTGATATGGGGTGGACTGACGCACGGCAATTTGATATTGAGACATGGCTTCCTGGTCAGAACAGTTATCGTGAGACGAACTCATGTTCGAATACGACTGATTTTCAATCGCGTGGCACGAATGTAAAATACAAGAAAGCTGATGGTACCAAAGTACTTGTGCATATGTTGAATGCCACAGGGTTTGCAATAGGACGCATGATTATTGCAATCATCGAGAATAACCAGACAAAAGAGGGAACTATCCGCGTACCAAAAGTACTTCAGGCGTATGTAGGAAAAGAAGAGATTGCAAGATAGAAATTCCTTTTCTTTCTCATCAACCACTTTTCCAAGAGATACAATTCTCCTCATTCCTTGAGAGAAATAACGAAAAAAGAAGAACTCACTGGCGTTCAAGCACCTTCTTTTTTCTATTTCTCTCTGCCTCATTCGGGAATGTATTACTCTTGTAAAAGAAGGGTTTCTTCGGAAAAAAGAATTTTATTTATGAGGAGTCCGAGGCCAGTATTATAAACATCGTTTCTAAATGGAAGCGATGTTTTTTTGTTTCGTGATATAATTAGCGTAATGGGAGTCTTCTTGAGAAAATTATTTATTTTTGTGATTGTGGGAGCCTTATGCTATATCGGCTACCTCGCCTATGTGCGTTGGTGGGGGAGTTCGAGTACTCTTGCAGAGAAAAAGCAGGCAGCACAAGAATATGTGGTACAAAAAACAGGGGAGGCTACAAAAAAAGTAGAAGAGAAAGCGAAGGAGTATTCGGGAACGGTGGTAAGCGAGGCGAAGCAAACGGTACTTGGCTATGTAAAAGAAAAAGTGTCGGAAGGTCTTGCGAGTGTAGGACGCGGTATTATGAATTCCGCTGAATCGCTTCTTGGTGCCAGTTCGACGAGCGCACTTCTTCCCGTTACTATCCCTTCTCTTACAGGAGGAACACAGAGCACATTGCAGATACCGACAGGTTCCGAATTTTTCACTCCGGCGCCTCCCGCAACATTTGTAACAAAGATTGGTGTTCCCGTTGTTTTTTCCATCAATCGTGGTGCAACGTATTCCATCGCATGGGGTGATACCACCACCGATGAAGGAACCGTGGAACAAGAACTCATCAAATTAGTAAGTCATTCGTGGAGTAGAGAGGGAGATTTTTCAGTAAAGGTTTCCGTGAAGGGGAGTGGTCTTTCGCAATCATATACGTTTCCTATTCGCGTGTATCCATAACCAATGAAATTTTTCTCAAAGAAATCTCATGAAGAGTTTGTGCGTGGTAATGTACGTTTGCGAGAGAGACGACGTATGTGGTTTTTTATTGTGGGAGCGGTTCTTTTTGTTGCAGCGTGTGTTGGATTGTATTATCTTCTTTTTCTTTCACCAGTATTTAAAGTAGAGACTTTCTCTGTGGAGGGAAATCGATTTATGCAGAAGGAGGTTCTCCATAAGGAACTTGTACAGAAAATAGATGAAAAAGGATGGTTTATACGTATGCTTGGTGAGAATAATGTATGGTATTGGTATCTAGGACGCAAGGTGACTGAAAATGATACTTCGATTGTTCCTGCCGCATCGCATATTAGTATTGTAGCGAATGTTTGGAATCATATTATACATGTGGTGGTAAAAGAGCGTGCACTTGCAGGAGTATGGTGTACTGATTCGTGTTTCGGGTTTGATGAGGCGGGTATTGCATTTTCTTCTGCTCCCGATCTTTCCGGTTCTCTTATTTTAAAAATTAAAGATGAAAATGCTCGCACACTTGCAGTGGGTGCTCCTGTGCTTCCCGATATACAGGGAGTAACACACATTCTTGAAACAGTGAGGATTATTAAAGAGAGTGGCCTTCCTGTTTCTGGAATTAAAGTGAAAGATGCAGCCCTCGGAGAATGGGAGGTAACGAGTATACGAGGATGTCTTTTTCATTTCAGTCTCAATTTTGTTCCTGGAAATCTTGCAGGGACGTTAAAAACGATGACGGAGCGCACTCAATTTGAGAATCTTACATATCTCGATTTTCGTATTCCTAATCGTGTGTATTACCAATAAAAACGACCAGGGTTTGGTATGGTATGATTACTAAAAGGAACTATGCAGAAGCAACAGCACTATTTATTTTTTAGAGAAGAATCAGGATTTACTCTTATCGAAATCCTTATTTATGCAGTCATTTTTTCAGTGAGTGCAGTTTTTCTGGTAAATATTCTTACTTCTATTACACAAACACAAGTACGACAGACATCTATAAATGAAGTGAATCAACAAGTTTCATTTGTGGG
>JBAYKY010000031.1:0-5791 GCA_041664385.1 Minisyncoccota bacterium | reverse complement strand
TGCTTGGGTAGGAGGAACCCATGTTGCTGCACTGACCAGAGAGAAGCTTGTACTAAGAACACCTACGACAAAGAGTGATGAGAGAATTGGTAACTTCTTCATTACTTTTTAGTATATCAAATGGGGATTGTGGGAAAAACTGCGTCAATAGCAGACTTGCTTTTTAGTAATAAATGTTGTATTATGTGGTTAGTATATTTATTTACAAATTAATAAAAGGAGACTACACAATGAAACGAATTTATTTCTTGCTTTTCTTTATTGTTTTTTTCTCATCACTTGTAAATGCACAAATTGAGAGAGATACAGTAAACGGCTGGTACCCCTATGCGGTTGTTGGAGGAGACACCTCTGGCGTTGCAATGAAAACATGGATTATCAAGGACGACTCAATTCCCGTATGGCGCAGTTGGATTGACTATGGACAACTTTATCCAGGGGAATTAAATACACAAACATTCTTCGCTAAGATTCCCGCACATAAAAAAGTGCGCTGGATAAAAAAATTGGGAAGAAGCTATGTAAAAGCAAATCATTCCACGCCGTACTTTCTTAGCTACTTTGCGGTAATGGATTCTTTGGCTAATACACAGCCGTGGGGCATCATGCGCTTCTATCTCGTACATAATGATTCTCTCTTTCCTCTTGTGGGATGGAGAAGTGCGCAAACGGATCATAATTCAGTTTTTGGAGCAGGGGAATTGGGAACCTCATTAGAAAATGAGGGTATCTTCCCTCCTTCCTTTGAAGCGGTTGTACTTGAGGCTGAGGGATTTAATCCCGAGGCACCGACGATTATGCGCGGCACCTTCGACAATTTACGAATAATCTACGGGGTCGAGCAAAACGGACGCATTGATTCTCTTCTCACCATAGACCGCTTTGGCGACAAGGAACCAAAAAAAGGGGCTGTGCTCACACATACAACCAACTACCTTGACCCTGTTCCAAACTCATTAACGTATAAGATATTAATTAATATCTTTAATATGTCGAATGAGCCACGAATAGCGTATGTCCGCAGTTTAAATCCGCACTTCACTCCTCAATATGATTCGATTGTAGTGAATCCAGGAATAATTACCTATTACACTACAATTTTTTCTCCGCAACTTACTTCGCAAAATCAACTAGGACGTTTCCTTATTACCTATGATGATTGGAAAACGCCACCTGACACATTCACTATAGGTGGTAATGTCCAAGGAGGAAGAAACGGAGGAGATGCAGCGATAAGCACAAAATCAATTTCGTTCGGCTCCCTTCATATTCATGGAATGAAAACGGACACGTTCACCATTTCCAATATTGGAAATCTGCCACTCCATGCACAGTTCAAAAGCACGGATACGCATTTCAAGGTAATGTCCGAAGTAATTTCATTGAATGTATTCGAAACGCGAAAAATATCGGTGCTCTTCGTTGCTGACTCCATACCGAGAGCAATTACGGGGATGATCCTTGTTTCACATGACGGTCTCTTATCCCCTGACACCATCGAGGTAAGTGCGAACATACTCACCGGAGTGGCAAATGATAATTCTGAAATACCGCGTACATTCTGTATGCATCAAAATTATCCAAATCCATTCAATCCCACAACAACCATCCGCTATGAACTTCCACGCACCACACACATCACTTTAACGGTGTATGATGCGCTCGGAAGAAGTGTGGAAATACTTGTTAACGGTATGATGCCACAAGGTATACACGAGGCACACTTTGATGCCTCACACTTACCAAGTGGTATCTATTTCTGCCGTATTGAGGCGGATGAATATAGGGAAATAAAAAAGATGCTCCTCATTAAATAACATAATCCCCTTCTGCGTTATAGCAGCAAGGGGGTTTTATTTTTAATATATTATCTTGCAATTTGATATAATAACGACATGAAGAAAATAGGTATTGTTGTCTTTGTACTTGCGGCCGCAACTCTCGTACTCGGGCTTGGTTATTATCTCGGTGATAAACGTGGCACAGAGAACGGTTCAGCAGAGGCAGAAAAAAAATACGCACCTATTGTTGATACGGCATATCCAAAACCACCAGATATAATTAAAGACACCACGGGTGTAGTAAAAGGTATTTATGGAACAATACTTAGTGTTGAGGTATATGACCCGTCAGATTACCTTCCTCATACTGATGGAACGCCCCAAAAGAAAATGTTGATTGCGGCAAATACTACCTCTCAAACGAAATATACAGTTCTCTCTATTACTGATTCCGCACCACGACCTGCAAAATTTTCTGATATTACCGTAGGTGATTCAGTGGGTATAAAAAGTAATGGAAATATGCGTGGCGTAACACAATTTGACGCAGTGCTTGTTGAATTGATAAAGTAGCAGATATGAATCTTATACCGACCGTTATTGAGAAATCACCGTATGGAGAGCGCGCTTATGATATTTACTCGCGCCTTTTAAAGGAGCGTATTATCTTTTTGGGTGGCCCTATTGATGACCACGTTGCCAATAACGTGATTGCACAACTTCTCTTTCTTGACCACGAGGATTCAAAAAAAGAGATTCAATTATATTTAAATACCCCAGGAGGTTCGGTCACTGCGGGTCTCGCCATCTACGATACGATGTGGCACGTAAAGGCGCCGGTCTCTACTATCTGTGTGGGCATTGCCGCCTCGATGGGAGCCTTGATTCTTGCCTCAGGTCAAAAAGGAAAACGCTTCACACTCCCCAATTCCGAGGTACTCATTCATCAAGTGATGAGTAGTGCGGAAGGTCAAGCAACCGATATTGATATCTCAGCACGACACATCTTAAAACTGAAGGAGCGTTTGAATAAGATTCTTGCAAAGCACACCGGACAAAAACTAGATAAGATTGAAAATGATGCGGACCGCGATTTCTGGATGACTGCGGACGAAGCGAAACAATACGGCATCGTAGATGAGATAGTAAAAACGAAAAAATAATATCTCTTATAAACGCCCCGCCCACCGCGGGGTGTTTTTCATAAAAATGCGTGATAGTATTGAATAAGATGAAACAAAAGAACTTAGAAAAAGTGGTCGTAGATAAAGTAAAAATTGAGGAACTTCTTACGCGGGGCGTAGACACGATATACCCCACAAAAGACACCTTGCGAGAAACTCTTCTCTCAGGAAGGCGTATTCGTCTCTATCTCGGCATCGACCCCACAAGCCCTCATCTTCATTTGGGCCACGCGGGCAGTATCCTTATGCTTCGCAAATTTCAGGATTTAGGCCATGAAGTAATTCTTCTTTTTGGAGACTTTACGGCGCGTATTGGCGACCCCACCGATAAACTTGCGGCACGAAAACCTCTCACCAAAATGGAAGTGGCAGAAAATCTTACTACCTTCAAAAAACAGGCAGGAAAAATATTAGATTTCTCTGGCCTTAATGCTGCAAAGGTAAAATTTAACGCCTCGTGGCACAGCAAACTCACCTTCGAAGAAGTAATCACATTGGCCTCACATTTTACCGTTCAACAAATGCTTGAGCGAAGCATGTTCCAAGAGCGCCTCAAGGCAGGAAAGCCAATCGGCCTTCATGAATTTCTCTATCCCCTTATGCAGGGATACGACTCAGTCGAAATGGATGTTGATTTGGAAGTGGGGGGCACTGATCAGACATTTAATATGCTTGCGGGACGTACCCTTATGAAAGTAATGAGAGGCAGAGAAAAATTCGTTATTACCAACCGTCTTCTCGAAGATCCAATTACCGGCAAAAAAATGAGCAAGACCGAGGGTACTCTTGTGAACCTCGATGACGAACCAAATGATATGTTTGGTAAAGTAATGGCACTCCCCGATGAACTTATCGTGTACATTGCAGAACTTTCAACAATGATGCCTATGGCGCGCATTGAGGAATTACAAAAGAAACTTATTAAAGGGGAAAATCCTCGTGACAGTAAATTAGTTGTCGCAGAAGAAGTGGTCACCCTTTACCATTCTGCAAAAGAAGCAAAGGAAGCAAAGGAAGAATGGTTGCGTGTGTTTTCTAAAAAAGAAAAACCGGAAGACGCCCCCAAGTTAAAAATTACAAAAAAAGAATTATCTCTTCTTGAACTTCTTCTTGAAGCAGGAGTAGAGAGTAAAAGCGAGGGACGACGGCTCGTCGACCAGGGCGCAGTTAAAATAAATGATGAGACCCAAAAAGATGCGAATAAAATAATAGTACTAACCGCAGGAACTATTGTGCGTATTGGCAAACATCGCTTCTTTGAAATAAAGTAGTCAATAAAAAATCCTCCTGTTTATAGGCGGTTTTTTATTTCACAATCATACTCCCCACCTCGCCCCTATCGAAGTGTCCAGGAAGTCCACATCGGAAACCATACGTTCCTTTTTCTTGAGGAGCCCAAAAGAAAATGACTCGCGTTTCTTGTGCCGCAACTCCCATACTAAATTGAGAGAGTTCAGTGCTATCAAAAGAAAGTGTATGAGTAAACGCATCATCAGAAACAAGCGCAAGCGATACCATCTCCCCCGCCTTTACTGAAAATGATTTCGGCGAAAAGCCGTCCGGCGAAATGCGTACCTCAATCGTACCCTGTGGTAATTGTTCTTTTTGTACCGCACTTGATTGTGAGGGCTTATCAGGAGAGCCTGGGGGGATAAGTTCTTGTGGTTTTTGAATAACTACCTCTGGTGTAGACGTGGGAACTACTTCGGGTGCTTGTCGAGAGCTCAATAACTCCCTGAATTGACTAAAAAATGGCAAATCAAAAATACTTTTTGAAGTTTCTTGTACCTGTGTAGAGGTCGCCGTGATATTCCCCGTTTTAATGCGCGCAAGTTTTTCCTTTGGAACAAGCGCAAAAATACTAAAAAAAACGACTCCGAGTACGATGAGAGCAATGAAGAATAAGGTCACAATAACCCGAAGGGTAGTATTCATACGAGTCTTCTTTCATTCTAGCAGAATCAAAAAAACCCGAATGGGTTCTTTTTGTGCGGGCAGGGAGAGATCGGTCTCGACTAAGTTTTTGCCGTCGCAAAAACTTGTCTGACCACGCCCTCGCGCGCACGTTTGCTAACACGCACAAGCTCTGGGCTTCGATTCTCCACGCAACACGCGCAGGCGTGTTGCTCCTGCTCGCAATCAAAAGAGCCCAGTCGGGCTCTTTTTTTGTGCGGGCAGGGAGAATCGAACTCCCGTCTCAACCTTGGCAAGGTCGTGTTCTACCACTAAACCATGCCCGCATATCATTTTACTGTCCTGGTGGCGGACCACTTGGTCCTTTTACGAAGGGGGTGCCCGTAGGTCCTTTGAATGTTGGGGATGACTTACTCGTTCTTGTCGACCAACTATACACAACCACACAACCTAAAAGAACGGCTATTCCTATAATTGCGATGATAAGAGCTTTCTTCATACGAACATCACTATTGTACTAAAAGCCCAAAGAAATGCAAAACAAATCCTCCATCTTTATTGAAAATTGTGTCTCTTCGAGACATCTCCCGAAGGGAGAGAAATTTGTACTTGAAAATTAAAAACGCCCTTCGGCGTTTTTATGCTGTGCCCTCGCGGGGATTCGCCTCAAACTTTTACTAAAATTTGAAACCTCCGGTCTCTCCTCGAGACCTTCGGCCCCCGGTTCGAATCTACACGACAAGGTATGAAAATGAAATACTAGCCACTAAATGGCTAGTATTTCCTTTTGTGCCCTCGCGGGGATTCGAACCTCGATTACAAGATCCGCAATCTTGCGTCCTATCCGTTGAACGACGAGGGCAGAGAACTTACCTAGCGATTATACACAGTTTCCTAAAAATTAGAAGCCTA
>JBAYKY010000030.1:0-6896 GCA_041664385.1 Minisyncoccota bacterium | reverse complement strand
TAGAGCGTGTTCCACCTCTTCCCATTCCGAACAGAGAAGTGAAAGTGTTCTACTCCGATGATACTTGGCCTCCGGGCTCGGGAAAGTAGGATCTGCCGGTTTTTTTGTATTTAAAATTTTGTAATTAAGAGAAAAAAAAGCTGCATACGTGCGGTTTTTTTATTGACATGTATAGTACTAAGTGGTATTTTTTTTGGTAGCGGACAGGAAGTCCAATATGTTTAAAACTCAATAAATAAGGAGACTTACATGCGAAAATTGAAACGACCAGTTCCTGCGGTGCATGATGGGGTATACAAAAACCCTGAATATAGTGAAATAACAAAAAGTTTTGAGGCATGTGGATTATGTGTCCATTCTTCAATGGAATGTATTACCACAGGAGTGTGCACAAAAACCGTTGATTCATTTGAAATAGATGCGGTGGGTGCATCCCGTGATCCATTTAACCCTTATCGGAATGATGGAGGGAAGAAATTAGTAGTGGATCCTTGCCCATAATAAACAACTATCTCATTTGAAAGGAGGTGAATATGTCCGCAGATGATGCTTCTGTACCGACAGTAAAAGAGGGAATCTCCGATGAGCAATTAATGAACGCATTTTTATTGCTTTCGGAGGGTGGCAATAAGTTACATGAATATGTAGGAAAGATACTTTCTGATTTTGTAATTGCTTACAATTCACTTGTGGCACAAGGGAAAGAGGAACGAGCTTTAAAATTTCGAGAAGAGGTAACCGAGCTTTTCTTTAAAAAATTACTTGCAAAGGTTCGGAAACCATATGACCAAGGTGTATTGCAACATACATTTGGAATAATGGTAATGAAGCTTACGCCAATCTATATGGAAATGAAACAGACGCAGGTGATTACCTCACGGTCTGGGCATGAGCCTCTCTTTATTTCCGAACGCGGAAGATATGCATGGCTGACCAATCAAGGTGATGGCGGCAAACTCACTAAGCACTTCGGTGCTGAATAAACCAACCCCTCTATAGAGGGGATTTTTTTACTCGAAATTTATGGAAATATTAGCCAAGCTTGTCGTGAGTGAGGAACGTGATAAGTCCTCGTAGCCAGACCATAAGCGCCTTATGGGGAGGCATAATTACAAAGAAGTAATTTAATTCTACGAGCCCTTTCATAATCCATCCAAGGAATCCACTTATGACAAATGGTCCTATTTTTACTACGGCAAATTTTCCACCTACTGGAATCACATATGGATAGTCAATATGGGTATATGCGCGTGGCGCAGAAGTCGGGGAGAGATTTTCTTCTTGTTTAATAAGCTCGATAATATTATGAGTTGCAATGCGTGCCTGCATAAGCGCAGGGCGAGCCATTGCAGGAGTCATTTTTTTGGTTTTAGGATCAAGGAGGCATGCGATATCACCAATAGCAAATATTCGCTGATTTACCTCAAGGCTCTCATTTTGGAGAATACATTCAGCGGTCTGCTCAATTTCAAGGCGTCCACGAGGCTCGCGTTCGACAGGGAGCGTAGCCGCAAGTGCATTTGCTTGTACGCCTCCCGTCCATACAAGAAGATCTTGATGTATTTTTTCGCCTGAAGCAAGGACGATAACGGATTTAGTCACGCGACTGATTTGTTCTCGGGTAAGAATTCCCACGCCAAGCTTTTTTAATCGTGCCTCTGCTTTTTCAATAACTCGCGCATCAAGCGAAGAGAGGACGTGTGGCCCCCCATCAATAATAGAAACGTGCACCGCCCCAGGAACACTGAAGTTAGTAGTTAATTCGCGTGCCCACATTTTTATCTCACTTGCGAGTTCAACACCGGTTGGGCCTCCACCGCCTACTACCACATGAATCATTCTCTCAGTATTGGTTCGCACAAGGTCAGCAATGGTATTTCGAAGTGCGAGCGCGTCGTTAAATGTTTTCAGTGATTTCGAGTTTTCTCTGAGTCCTGGAATATTGAAATAATTCATTTCAGAGCCGAGCGCGAGTATAAGATAATCAAAACTAATTTGTTGTGAAGTGAGGTCAATCGTTTTGTCGATGAAGTTCATTCTTCGTACCTCATCTTGGAGAAAGGTAATAGGGGTATTGCGAATAAGCTCCGTAATAGGAAAAGCAACAAGTGATTGGAGCGTGCCATCATCTGCAGTGGTGCGCGAGGTGCACGCAATCTCATAGAGAAGGGGAGTAAAGGTGTGGTAGGAGTTCCTATCGACGAGCGTTATTAAATATTGCTCGCTAAGTTTCAATTTTTTCAATTCTTTTGAGAGCTGAAATGCGGCTTGAAGTCCGCCGAATCCTGCACCTAAAATAACGATATTCTTTGCCATATTTGCTTACTAATTATGAAGAATTGAGAGAATTTAAGCACTATTGACAATTACCACAAATAGTGATAGAATATAGAAACAATGCTGATTGCTCAGGAAGCTTGAATAAAAACAAACTCCTCAGCAAAACGATCAAATTATTCATGGAGGCTAAGATGAAAAAGAGGGATTATGGTAGGTTACTTCAGCCTGTATGCGTGGCATAACTCACCGCGCGAAAGCAATTGAGTTAACGGCCCAACTATGTTGGGCTTTTTTATTTCTACCATAATTTTTGGTACCGCAGGAATTAAGGAAGAGAATATTGACAATTTGGTCAAATAGTGATACAATTCGAGCAGTTAGTATTAACAAATAATTTATTCAAATTCATAGGAGGACGCCATGGGTGTCGCATTTATCCAATATCTTGTTATTTGTATTATTGCAATGTTCAGCTATTTCTTTTACTTCGATGGTCAAAAAACCTATCCATTGAACAGAATTGTTGCAATAGCTGCAATGTGGATGGTTTTTCTTTCCCCAATCTATTTCGAATATGCCGATTGGGGTGACAGTGTACCGGTAACATTTTCTGGCAATAGCGTTATCAAACATCCTCTTGGTACATTTACTTCACCATTTGGATTAACTAATGATTATGCAAATATGCCGACAAGAAATTCATTTGTGCGAGTTATTATGAATTCTAGTCTTACTGAAGACAGGAAGCGAATGGTGGGATTAACGTATAATTTTTCTGCTTCCATTAGTTCACCAGAAAAATATTATGCGAAAGCAAGTCGGAGAGCATTATCAAGCTCTGAGAGTGAAAGCGAATTAGAGCACATTGCTGATTCTGTTTCGCTTGCATTTGCAATAAGTCATCCTAATCCATCGACGACGCGGTTCTCATATATGAACTATGAAGAATCAAGAGGAATGCGCGATTCTTTGAGAAATGTTTTCAATGAGTGGCTAAAAACACATCGTTCGGATGATGGAGTTACGATTATATTTGAAGATATGGAAACGCGTGGAAGTTGGTAATACATTGAACCGGAGAAATTTTCCGGTTTTTTATTTATAAAAATATGTATAATGAAATTAATGATTACATTCCTGAATGATTCGATTGCGAAGAAATATGCGGGGAAGACCGCACTTTTGCGGATTGATTTGAATATTGTGCCAGGTAAGGATTCCTTTCGACTTGAGGCAATTATTCCTACGATAAAACTTCTTTTGAAACATAGGGTAAGAGTAGTGCTTTTGAGTCATCGTGGTCGCCCAGGCGCGAATAAGGGTGGCGACAAGAAAGAATTCTCGCTTTTAGCATTTGCACCGATTATCGCAGAACATCTTAAGGTTCCTTTTGATTTTATTGTGGCAAATCGTGTGGGTGGCTATAAAAAAGCAGTTGCCGAATCAGGTGCGCGAGTAATTCTTCTTGAAAACCTTCGCTATTTCAAAGGAGAGGAAATAAATGATCCGACTTTTGCTCGCGAACTTGCAACGCTCGGTGATTTCTATGTAAATGATGCATTTGCGGTCTCACATCGTGAGAACGCATCAGTGTGTGCTATCACAAAATATCTACCCTCGTTTGGTGGGTTACAATTAGAAAAAGAATTGAAGTATCTTGGAGGCGTGATGAAGAGCCCCATTCATCCATTAGTAGTAATCATTGGAGGCGCAAAGACAAGCGATAAACTTCCTCTTATCAAGCGATTTTGGAAAGATGCAGATGCATTTCTCACGGGAGGAGGCCCAGGGAATACACTTCTTGCGGCACAGGGGATTCCTATGCACGATTCGCTCTATGATAAGAAACTCATCCCCGAAATGAAGCCATACGCTTTCTCTGAAAAGGTATACACTCTGGCGGATGCGAAGATGCATAAAGTTCAAGTGCTCGATATTGGCCCAGAGACTGCAAAAGAATATACGGAAGTAATTAAAGATGCGCGCACTATTATATGGAACGGCCCCATGGGGTTATTTGAAAAGGAAAAATTTTCTTATGGGACCAAAGCAATTTGGAATGCCATTCTGAAAAATAAGAAGGCTACTGTGGTAGTGGGAGGAGGAGAGACCATAGCCTCTGCAAGGCTGATTTCTAATTTTCAATTCCCAATTTCTAAAAGGAAGAATATTTTTCTGTCGACGGGAGGGGGGGCAATGCTTGAGTATCTAAGTGGTAAGAAATTGCCAGGAGTGGAAGCACTGAAATAACTCTATTTTGTGCACTTGCATTCCTCGGCTTATTTGTTATTCTGCACACAGATATTCATTTAACATATGGAGGAAATATGGAAGCTATGATGTCGTGTGCGATTTTGGTGCATGCGCCAACGATGAACATCATCGTCGGACCTTTTTCGGATGAAGCCGCCGCTGATGAGTGGATTAATAAAAAAAGGAAAAACCCGGATGGATATCTTGGAGTTATCAACGGAATCAATTTTTCATTCGAGGTACTGCCTTTTCAGAGTGCGGATATGATACCAACAAAAGATGCAGCACAAGTAGAATTGCCATTCAGCCCAAGCCCTATCAAATGATAGGGCTTTTTATTTTTGTATATCAAAAATTGTAAAATTTGCATTTTTTTATTTGTTTTATTATCTTGATAACAGTATTCTATTAACTATTGTAAGGAGGTTCCTTATGTTTGCATGGATGCATTCACATATTTTTCTTACTCACGTCATTATATTTGTCATGCTTTGTATAACGGTTGCACAGGACCCTCCGGAAGGCGATTTTCCCGGCGATCCTTAGGAATTGATGTAATTATGCCTGATATTACCTAAACCCTATCAAATGATAGGGTTTTTTATTATGATAGAGGATGCTATGAATCCCGTTAGAGTTTTACAAACTTATATATGGGCATGTAAAAAATATGACAAATAATCAACAACTCTTAAAATATAACAGCAAAAACTCTAACGGGATGAAATCAATCGCTATTATCTACCATAAGAACTGTCCCGATGGCTTTAGTGCTGCGTGGTCAGCATGGAAAAAGTTTGGAAATAAAGCACAATATTACGCAGTTGGTCCTAATGAATTACCCAAAGCAGTTTTGAAACATAAGGAGATATATATTCTCGATAATAGTTATTCTCTAGAAGTACTTACAAAACTTGAAAAGGAGAACAAACTAGTAGTAGTCATTGATCACCATGCTTCAAATAAGAAGGCAATTCTCTCATTTCCTCAAAATGTGTTTGATAATGACCACTCGGGAGCCGTGCTCTCGTGGAATTATTTTCATCCAAAGAAACCAATACCATGGCTCTTAAAGAGGGTTGAAGATATCGATCTTTGGCGTTTTCGTTATCCTGATACAAAAATCGCTGATGTGCTTATAGAAATTACTGATTTTAGCTTTGCCCATTGGAGTGCATTAGTGAAAAACCTTGAAAATATACCAGCGCGAAAAAGACTTCTTGCGGAAGGAAAAGTAGCGTTGCGATATGAAGACGAATTAGTACATCGACTTTCAGAAAATGCAGACATCGTTCATTTTTGTGGAATTAAAACATTGGTAGTGAATTCACCCGTGCTTAATTCTCGAATTGGTAATGAATTATGTAAAAAACTCCCTCCTATAGGCATTGTGTGGTATGAAAAGGAAGGAGGAAGAAGATTCTCACTTCGTGGTGATGGAAGCATAGATGTATCTAAACTTGCAGCGAAATTCAAAGGAGGGGGTCATCATAATTCTGCGGGATTTTTAATGTCTATCTCAGAACCCCTTCCTTGGAAGTTAATGAAGAAGTAATTGAATGAATACTAAAATTATTATTTATACTGATGGCGGCGCACGTGGCAATCCTGGGCCTGCCGCAATAGGAGTGCTTATTGGAGACAAGGAATATGCTGAAACAATAGGAAGAGCAACAAATAATGTTGCGGAATATAAGGCAATTATTTTTGCGTTGAAAAAAGCAAAAGTATTAGTAGGAAGTGAGAAAGCGGGGGAGACAGAGCTTGAAGTGCGTTCTGATAGTGAGCTCATTGTGCACCAGTTAAATGGGAAATATAAGGTAAAAGATGCGAATCTACACTTACTTTTTGATGAGGCAACAAAAGCAAGACAAGCCTACAAAAAGGTTGTATTTGTCCACATTCCTCGTGAGGAAAATCAGGTGGCGGATGGTCTTCTGAATGATGCGCTTGATGCATTGGTATAATTGACTTATTTTGTTATTTGTTCTACAATAATTTCAGTACATAGTTAATAAATTCATCACCAATTAGAGGAGCGAATGAAAAACGTTTTTGAAGAAAAGTTTCCTGTTGGATTCCAAACTATGGAGAAGCAATTCGGGCGTCCCGAATTTCTTGAGAAGGCGCTTAATCTTGGGTATTTTGCGGAAGTGGTAAAAGGCGATCCTTCGCTTGAAAATCAGTTTGCTCGCATGAGAGAACTTTTCTTCGAATATACGGAGATTCTTCTTCGGTATGATGAGCAGCTTACCAAAAGTATGGAGAATAATCCGAACATCGATGAGCGAGAAATTGCTGAAGAGCTTGCGCGCATTGATGAACAGAGACGTCTCTCACACAACGCAATGATTAGCGATGTA
>JBAYKY010000029.1:0-7400 GCA_041664385.1 Minisyncoccota bacterium | reverse complement strand
TCGATGGAGCGATCGTAATGCACCTATGCCGTTTTCAGACGACACTCTTATTCCTTTCGACGAGGCAGAGAAAATAGTAATTGCAGCTTATGAAAGCTTCAGTCCTACACTCGCTGCCATTGTTCGCGAATCGATTGCTGCAAAACGAATTGATGCGCCCGCAACAAAAGGGAAACAAAGCGGCGCATTTAATTGTTCCGATGTATTACCAAATGGCACACCAATCTCCTACACGCTCTTGAATTATCTCGGTTCCAATAACGATGTAATGACGCTTGCACATGAATTAGGGCACGGCGTGCATGGCATCCTCGCAGGAAGAGAACAAGGACGACTTATGTTCCACGCACCAATTGCCTATTGCGAAACTGCATCGGTATTCGGTGAGATAACCACGTTTAATTTCTTGAAAAAGAAATTGATGGAGGAAGGAAACACAAAAGCGCTTCTTACTCTCCTTATGGGGAAAATTGACGACACGCTGAATACCGCAGTTCGCCAAATTGGTTTCTCTAACTTCGAACGACGCATTCACGGTATGGATTCTTCCTATTCACAATGGACTGAGGCAAAAAAATTGTCTGTTGAGGAATTGGATACAATCTGGCTTGAAACGTTGAAACCATTCTATGGCGAGGAAGGAGAAGTCTTTACCTATGAGAACGCGGAACATTTGTGGAGTTATATTCCACACTTCCACAGACCATTCTATGTCTATGGGTACGCATTCGGAGAGCTTTTGACGCAAAGTCTTTATGCAAAGCAAGCAGACTTTGGCGACAAGTTCGAACCGCTCTATCTTGAACTTCTGAAATCCGGAATGACGAAAGATGTGATGGACCTCATGAAACCGTTCAATCTTGATCCAACAAATGAGCGTTTCTGGACTGATGGTATCAATGTGGGACTCGGTAAAATGATAGAAGAGGCAGAACGACTGTCTCTCGATATGGGAATTTCCTTATAATCAATAAAAACAAAATCCCTGCTGGACGCAGGGATTTTTTATTTCTTATTTTTATTTAATTTCGATTATTACTTCTTCCTTTGGAAATCTTACCTTTGCCTCATTCGCATGTTTGTCATTCTCTGACCTAAATCCGACCGTAGCCAATACTACCGACGAAAGGCCTTTCTCTTTTAGTCCTAGAATTGCATCAAATTTTGCATTCTCAAATCCTTCCATGGGACACGCATCAATTTTTTCATTTGCGGCGACCGTAAGGAGAGTCCCAAGAGCGATATAACATTGTCGTGCAGCCCATTCCCGAAGAGCTTCTGGGGTTCTGTTCTGAACCGAACCGAAAAGTCTCGCTTTCATTCCTCTCTTTGCTTCTTCGTCCATTCCTCGCGTGCTTCCCATCGATTCAACATATGCATCTACTGATGCTTCATTAATATCGCTTGTGGTAAATACGATGAGATGTGACGCATCAGTAATCTGAGCCTGACCATATGCCGCTTCTCTCAATTGTTTCCTCACTTCGGGATTCGTCACCACGATGAACTTCCAGGGCTGAAGGCCAAATGAAGATGCGGAAAGGCGAAGCGCCTCAGTTACTATACCCAACTGCTCATCGGTAAGTTTTTTTGAAGTATCAAATATTTTTGTCGCATAGCGCCATCCAAGTGATTTAATAATATTTTCCATATGTTCTATACTAACAGTAATGTACCAAACACCCAAATTATCCTTCTTCCCTCGTCTTGTGCGCAGTTTTTGTGATGCATTCCGTGGTTTATCGTATGTATGGAAAGAAGAGCAAAACTTCCGCATTCAGGTATGTATTGCTATTTTTGCAATCGCATCTCTTTTCCTCTTACAATTTACCTATATTGAAATATCACTCGCCATTTTTTCGATTATTCTTGTTCTTACCTCGGAAGTTATCAACACCACATTTGAGGATATTTTAAATAAAATTGAGCCAAATCATGACCCCGTCATAGGACGTATAAAAGACATTGCCGCGGGTGTGGTAGTTTTAAACGTCATTGGAGCATTTCTTGTTGCCTCCTTCGTTATTATTCACCACTTCCTTTAAGAAGACTTCTCGATAGGTATTTCAAACCAGAAGGTGCTCCCCTTTCCTTCTTTGCTTTCGAATCCAATAGTGCCATTGTGCTGTTTGATGAAATACCACGCCACATAGAGGCCAAGTCCAAATCCATCAGGGTGCATAACCGAAGCATTTGATGCGCGATAAAATCGTTCGTGAATACGATGTTGTTCAGTAGTAGGGACACCAACTCCTGTATCCTTTACCTCAAAACGAATCATCTTATCTTTTTGTAAAAGCTTCACTGAAATTTCTCCTCCTTCGGGAGTATACGTCACCGCATTTTCCAATAATTGAGAAAGTACGATTCTTAGTTTTTCGCTATCACCATTGATTGAAGGTAGTGCCTCGTGTGGTTCTTTATACGCCAGTTTCAACCCCTTGAGCGCGCAGCGTTCTCGTGCTTCACCCACAATTGACGAAGCAAGACTATCAATCTGAAAATCTTCCTTCTTAACAAGTACGCGTTGGTCCTCAATATCAACTGCTGCCAAAAGATCTCGAATGCGGTTCGTTATCTTCTTGCTTTCGTTGTAGGTAACTTGAAGAAATTTCTTCTGTGTTTCTTCCAATTTACCCAAATCACCGCCTATCAACATTTCGAGATTCCAATTTACCGACGATAGAGGCGTCCTTAGTTGATGCGCCATAATATTCAAAAATCTACTTCTGAGTTCGCTCAATTCTTTAATTCTCTCCTCTGCATTTTTACGATCAGTAACATCGCGAGCAGTTGCATAGGTAATTCCTTCGCTTTTATTAAAGTTTGCGCGCCATGACAACCACAAAATCTTTCCATCCTTACATATATAGCGGTTCTCAAAATCAAGAGAAGAACCTATTTTGATTTGTTTTGCCATCTCATCAAGCGTAGATTGCTTGTCATCAGGGTGTACAAAATCAATAAAAGGCTTTGATACGAGTTCTGCTTCGGAATACCCTAACTCACTCAAACACATTGGATTTACTTTTTTAAAGTTACCATTCGGATCCGCGATTACCATAATATCCGTTGAAAGGTTGAAAAACTTAAAATACTGCTCACGCTCTAATTCTGCTTTCTTTCTTTCGGTAACATCTCGAGCCGCCGCAAAAATACCTAGCACGTTTCCTTCTTTGTCCTTATAGACTGACGCGTTATAAAGTACCGGCGTTATATGCCCATCCTTATGACGAATTTCCAACGGATAATCACGCACAATTCCTTCACGAAATACTTTTTGATATCCTTCGCGTGCTTTTTCTGGATTTGAAAAATAATCGGAAAATTCTGTTTGAATAAGTCTATCTCGTGAATATCCTGTCACTATTTCAGTCGCTCTATTCACATCAGTAATTTTTCCATCGGCACTAATAGTAACCAAAGGGTCGAGGCTCGCTTCAATAAGACTGCGAGTATATTGAGATGCTTCGCGAATACGCTTATCTGCTTTTTTACGTTCAGTAATATCCGTAAGCATCCCAAACGAACCGATAAATTTCTTTCTATTATCAAACATTGGTGCGGCTGAAACATTGCACCAAATTACCTCTCCACTTTTTTGGAGAAAACGACGTTCATATGAGCCTGCATTCCCTTTTTGGCGCTCCTGCATCTGATACTCGTGCTCGGCGAGCTCCTCAGGTGCAATAAACTCATCCATTTTTCTCCCTAATATTTCTTTTTCTGTATACCCGAGCATTTTTAATGTTTGCGGATTTACAAAAGAAAGTTGACGATCCTTATCAATTACCCAGATTCCTTCATTCGTTGTTTGAATAATATGACGATATTTTTCCTCTACTTTTTCCTGTTCTGTAACATCGTGCTGAATAGCCAAAAAACCAGCAATTTTTTTATTTTCATCAAAAATGGGGCTTGCCGAGCTTCGAATTGTTAAAAATCTCCCATCTTTTGTCTTATTCACATGATCGCTTCTTACTATCTTTCCCGCGCGTAATGCTTTCCAAAGTTCAACGTATTCTTTAGGGTCCCGCAATCCGCTTTTCAAAATACGTGGTGTAGTTTTACCAACAACCTCGGTGGATGTATACCCATAAAGATTGGTAAATTCCGGGTTTGTAAACGTAATGATTCCCTCATAATCAGTTGTATATATAGCTTCGCCTGAAGCCTCCACGGCTTTTTTTAGCTTAGTTAACTCCTCAATGCCGTGCTTCCGTTCGGTCATATCCCTAAAAACACCCAACCCATACATTTTCCCTTCGATCATTACGTTCGATGTATTTATATCTGCATAAAAAATACTTCCATCTTTCCTTTTTACTGGTAAATCTTTCGCGAGCTTGATATCTCCTCTCATTTGTTTATCAAACTGTTCCATCACATTCGATAGACTTTCCTTAGGATGAATATCTGCAATAGAAAGCTTTTGCAACTCTTCGGGAGAGTAGCCCAACATTTGGCATATTGCCCTATTACCGAGAATGAAGTGCGTACCTTTTGGTTCTACTAAAATAATTCCTTCATTTGTACTATCAAAAATAATTTTGAATTTTTCTCCAAGTGATTTGTGCTCAATGCGTGTACGCGCTGCAACAATACCAAACGCAAGCTCATTTGCTAGCTCTTTTAATATTTCAACTTCTTCGGGAATGAATGCATCTAATTCTCCTGAATAGATGGTAAATACGCCGAGTGTATCATTATGTATAGTGAGTGGCAATGCGATACTTGAGCGATATCCACGTTTCAGCGCGTCCTCTCTCCATGGTTCCATAAGGGGATCTGTTGCGATATCGCGTGCAATACTCACCTTACCTGTCCGAATAGCAGTTCCTGTTGGGCCACGTCCACGTACGGTATCCGCCCATGTAAGCTTAAGTGATTCAATATACCCCAACTCAAAACCAACGTGTGCCACGGAATGAATACTTTTTTCTTTATTGTTTTCTGCAAATCCAATCCATGCCAAACGGTACCCACCAATTTCTACTACAATTTGACAGACCTTATTGAGTAATGTCTGTTCATCGGCAACGCGAATTAATGCGTGATTAATTTCATTTACCATTCGTAATGCCCGATTCACCCTTATATTCTCTTTTTCTAATCGAAGTTGCTCAAATTCAGCGCTCTCACGATCAAGAAGGTTTTTGAGCAAACGATCAACTTTTTCAGGAATTCCTCCTCCCACCTTCAAAAACTCTTCGACAGGAATATAGTAAAAATTCCTACACACCGTACTTCCCACCACTACACGTGGATGAGTTTGAATAACCCCTAATAGTATTTCTTCAGAGAAGCGCTTGCGATTATATTGGCAGATTGCGAGTGCATCATTTTTCGGAAAAAATCTATTAAGTTTTGCTTCATATTCAAGTAATCGCTCGTTTCCCTTTTCATTCCCAAGCATCCACGTCATCTCACCTGTTGCGCGAAGCGCGGTATATCCCTCCTTTTTTGCGGCATCTGTAGATTCTTTCAAAAACGCTATCATCTCATCCGGATCAAAATATCCATTTTTAAGATATGCGTTTTTTTTACTTATAACTGAAAGTGAGCCTTTCTTGAGAGCGACATCCACATCAATACCCCCGAGACGCAGTGCATCTATTACCTCTTTTGCGGTATTATCATCTGCAATATAAACACATTTCTCTCCGCGTTCAAGACCAATTCGTATGAAAGGAATTACGGCTGCAAATTGTTCCTTCTTATTGTTATAAATAAGACAAAGATGATCGTGAACACTGATTTTTTCAATTGCATTTACAAATTCATCTTTATTACCCTTATCAAAAATCGCGCGACTCGCAGGTAATCTCTTCTTAGGAATAATTTTTTTCATGGAACAACGGTGCGTTATGCGAGATGGCTCATAACTTTTTTCGTGACATCACATAAGCGGCAATCTGCCTTCACGATATATTCAACTGCACCGAGCTTCATCCCTCGCTCAATGTCTTTGTCTTGACTAAGATTGCTTACTACCACCACTGGAACATTTTTCCACATTGCATGTGTTTGTTTTACTTCAAGAAAATCGAATCCGCTCCCTCCTGGTAAGCGGACATCTAAAATTATGGCGTTCATTGGGTTTTTTTGAAGCACGAGAAGGGCCTCTTGGTGATTCGTTGCAATCTCCATATCTACATTTTCCTCTCCGAAACGAAGTTTATATGCATTCACAAGGAACGCATCATCTTCTACAATAAGAATCTTCTTCTTTTCCCCTTTTCCTAACATTGTAATTAGTATAGCAAATCGTTTTTACAAAAAAATCCCCTTCCGCTTATTTACGAAAGGGGGGTTATATATATTTCTATTGTTTTTTCTGTCTTTTCTTTGCGCGGCGCATACGCATAAGAAGGGTAATAATCTCATCTAATGTTCGGCACTGCCCATGAGGATAATCGAAGAGAATGTGCCACGCTTCATGTCTGAAGCGCTTTATTTTGAGAAGATTTGCTGGGGTCGTTTCTCCTTCGCGACTTCGTGGAATGAGATGATGTCTGTCTATCCAATGTTTATCATCAATCCACCTCCTCATTTTCTTTGTCTTAATCCGCTGCCATCTTCTGCGCTTCTTCACCTTCTTTAATTTACTTCCATTTCTTCCCATAGAACACCTCCATAGATTGTGGGGAATGACAAGCTTCTGATTCCAGAATACGCGCAAGGAAAAAATGCGTCAAGAAAAACCCTCGTTCTGCCAATTGGCGAACGAGGGCGTGTATTACATCTGTATCCAATCTTCGGTGTCTACGATTGTAAAATATAGAGAATGAATATCTCGAGGAATACCACGAATGAGAATATTTTTCTCATCCATAACATCGCCTGACCTTATTCCAATTTCCGGAAGTCGATGAGTAATACGAGCCACAAGTTCTCTTCTCCGAGCTCGTATTGCTACCTGCTCTCTCCGCGAAAATTCTTCAAGGCGTAGTATATCATCAAAAAACTCAAAGATTCCCCACTTATGACCTTTTCGATCAGCCACAAAACCGATTGAGCGCTCAATGGGAAGTTCTTCACCAAATTGCAATTGATATCTCTCTTTTGCAACACGACTTGCACATATTTCATTTATTACCGAATCGCGATGCATATCCCATACTAGTGCTCGTTGCAATGCATTCCTCCATGGCTCGGCATACCTCTCTATGTCTTTTTGCAATTTTCTATATGCGGCATGGAAATTAAACGCATTTGAATGCATTGGAAATTTGGCCTTTAGGAACATTGTTGTATTCCCTTCTCTACACGGAATCGTAATGCAAAATTTCTCACGGTGTCCGGGCACAAGAACAGGCGTCATTGCAACAAACTCATGTTGAGTGTCAGCAATACCAGCAAGAATGGATTCCGAGCAATCCTCAAAAACACCTATACTT
>JBAYKY010000028.1:0-7892 GCA_041664385.1 Minisyncoccota bacterium | reverse complement strand
TCAAACAAGAAACGCGTTGGTAGAAATAGCGATATTGCCGAGGTGGCGGAACTGGCAGACGCACAGGACTCAAAATCCTGCGATCGCAAGGTCATGCGGGTTCAAGTCCCGCCCTCGGCACAAGAAAAACTCCATACGGAGTTTTTTGTTTACACAAAAAACAATACTGCTTTTATTGACAAACAACAAATAAATAGTCATAATGCTTTTGTTCTTTAACTTTATAAAAGGAGGTTGTAATGGCAGGCAAAGGCATAGTAGCGTTTGCATTCGGTACGCCGGAAAATATTTCTTCCAATCAGTATATCGCCCGAATTGCCGCATTCAAGGCAATGGGATTTAAAGCTCCTGTATATACGCAATCCGATATACGGCTCCCATCGGATATTCCTGTAACATATACGGAAGAAATCTCTGGAGAACCACCCTCGACACTTAGAATTGCACGGGGCGCAGTACAATGGGCAAAAGAATTAGGATTTTACGAACTTTGGACAGTAGCCGCAAAACCCCATCTTCGTCGCTGCATACGCGATATGAAACGCGCAATCCGTGAAAGCGGCGCATCTATACAGGTTCAAGCGTGCGAAGAAATTAGCATTAGATATTCGTATGATGCGTGGTTCTGCAAGAATTCGACACAAGCAAGGACAAGAACCAAGACCGCATGGCTAAAGCGGGAATATATCCTGAGGATGATGCCATTCTTCATCTACAAACATGTTGCGAAGTGATAGTAATATCGACAAGTCCTTTCATAGGACTTGTTTTTTATTTTTGCTTTGCATTAAAATACCTTTATGTTCAATCCACTTTCATTAATGAATTTTAAAAAGGATCCACGGAATCCAGAAACGATTCGCGAGTTTCTAAAACAAATCGGAAAACTTTCCTCTGAAGAACGTGCCTATATCAAATCGATGCTCGGCACACACCTAAAACAAAAAATATCTCCAAAAGATTTGGAACGAGGTTTTGAAGGATTTGAGAAAAATCTAGAAAAAGACTTTACTCCTCCTGAAATAGCAAAAATAAAGCAAGAACTTCTCTCCTTTTTCTCATAATATAAAAACCGCCTTCAAGGCGGTTTTTATGCATGAGTGGTAGATTCCCCAATCTTCTCTTGTTCAGGAAGAGAAGGTATATATTCCTTTTCTGGAAATAGTTTCAATGCAAGAAATACTCCAACAAATGCGAGGACCATTCCTCCTACTATGTCGGTCGGCCAATGCACACCTGCGATAATACGCGCAATGCCGTTTACGAATGCAAAAATGAAAAACCATATCCCCGCTTTTCTATGCAGGAAAAAAATAACAAGAGCAATAGTGGTTAAAATAACTGCGTGACTTGAAGGAAACGCATTTGATGCTTCAGGAAAAAGCGGATTGAATCCGAGTGCAAGAAAAGGGCGTGGTCTCTCATACAAATAGTGAATTGCTTCTACTACAAAGCCCTTAGAAAATACAAAAGAGAATGCGAGCACAAGAAATGCCCACACCTTCTTTTTCCATACCTTTTCGCGCAGGATGATAACAAACGCAATAAGAGCCGCAACATACGGCAAATATTGTGCAATAAGAACTACGACCCAATCCCCAATAGGAGAAAGGCCCGCGAATCCATGAATGAAATTGAATAATTGGAAATCAAGCTCCACAAGACGGTTTATTTACGCACAAACGGGAGAAGCCCCATAATACGAGCTCTCTTAATCGCACGTGCGAGCGCACGCTGATGTTTTGCACAGATACCAGTATGGCGGGGATCAATTATTTTAGCTTGACTCGAAGTAAAACGACGGAGAAGTTCCGCGTTCTTATAATCGATTTCTTTTGCGTTCTGTGAACAGAACGAGCATTGTTTTGTAGCTATCATAATTAAAATGGTATATCTTCTGATTTTATCTCTTCTTCCAAATCGATCTCTGGGAGTGTTTCCTTCATCTCCTGTGAATAGTCATCTTTTGCAGAAGATTTTGCCACACTCTGACGAGGACCTCCCATATCTGCGCCACCTGCACGAGGACCTAATTGAATCCGTTCACAAATAATTTCTGTGGTAGATCGATTTTGTCCCTGCTTGTCCTGCCACTGCCGCGTTTGAAGTCTTCCTTCTACCAACGCCATGGCCCCTTTCTTAAGAAACTGATTGATGATTTCTGCCTGTCTCCCCCATGCAACCACATTATGAAATTGCACATCCTCCTGTTTTTGTCCCTGCTTATTCATCCAGGTACGATTAGTTGCGAGTGAGAATGAGGCAACTGACTGCCCATTCGGCGTACTTCGCAATTGAGGATCATTGGTCAATCTTCCTACAATAAATACCTTGTTCAGGTTCATCCCGTTAGAATTTTGATTGATTTATTATTCCTTGTAACGACATTTTAGGGTTATCTATAATCTCCTCCGTTAAATAAGCCTGTAAAACTCTAACGGGATTCATGTGCTTATTGTAATATTTCTTCTATTTTCTTTTCAAGCGCTTCGTTCGAAAGCATTGAACCAATCATATTTTTCAATCGGGTTGGTGCACTAGGACCAGTTCGTGGTTCCCTATCAGCTCCTCTTCCCTCTTCTTGTTTAATTTCTGGCTTCTTAGAAATCATAAAGCGTATCACATCCTTACTGTGCCAAAGCTCACTCTTGATTTCTTTTACTGTCTCAGGCTCCGCAAGGAATTCGATTGAACCCATAAAACCGAAGGCAATCTTATCAATCTTATAAGCGAGTTGAATCTTCATTGTCGGCTTCTCGTTGAGCACCTTGCTATTATGCTTTGCGAAAACTGCCTTAATAGGCGCAGTGTCCTCGGTTTCGGTGACAAATGCTATCTCGTAGCGAACTTTTGTTTCTGTGTTCATTTCTTGTTCCATATCGTCAAATACGTCTAGTATGTTAGCGAAAAATCAGGGATGCGTCAAACGCTATGCCTCTGATTCCTTTTCACCTGGTGTTTCGATGTGTGCTTCTTCAGTCACCTCAGGAATTGCCTCCATCTCTTTTTTTGCTTCCTCGATATCAGCGGCAGCTACAGGTATCTGTACTGTTTTCCTCCATGGAGTCAATTTATCTTCAGAAATACCGTATTTTCCAGTACCTGCGGGAATTAATTTACCAATAATGACATTTTCCTTCAAACCATTTAATGGATCGATTTTTCCTTCAACAGAAGCATTCACCAACACACGACTTGTCTCTTGGAATGATGCTGCGGAAAGGAAACTTGTCGAATTCAATGCAACGCGAGTAATACCAAGTACTTTCAAAATACCTTTTGCAATTACTCCTTTCTTTTTCTTAATGACTCGGTTTATTGCAATAAATTTATTCTTTTCTACAAGATCGCCAGGCATTGCTTCTCCATCGCCCTGCTCCTTCACAATCACGCGCGAGAGCATTTGACGCACGATGATTTCAATATGCTTGTCATTAATTGACGCACCTTCTGGCACATAAATCCTTTGCACTTCATTAATGATATAGTGTTCAGCTTCTTCAAGACCACGGAATGCAAGGAGCTCTCGAATATCCAAAGGCCCTTCTGTAAGTGCATCGCCTCGCTTCACGCGCTCACCTTCTTTCACAAGAATAGTGATGGTGCCCGGAACCAAATATTCATCAAATGATGCGGTTTTCCCTTTTTTAATCTTTCCTCCGCTCTTCTTAATTTTAATGATGCGTGCAAGTCCTTTCTCTTCAATTTCATCTACAATACCATCTGTCTTTGCGAGAGGGGCTTTTCCTTTTGGAGGGCGCGCTTCAAAAATTTCTTCTACACGAGGAAGACCATGTGTGATGTCGACACCTGCCACACCACCCGCATGGAATGTTCTCATGGTAAGTTGTGTTCCTGGTTCACCAATAGACTGTGCTGCAATAATACCAACCGCGGTACCTTCCGCAACAAGTTTATTTTTTGTGAGATCGTATCCATAACATGCCGCACAAATACCGTTTGTGGTCTTACATGAAATAGGAGAACGTACCTTTACTACTTCAACCTTTGAATCATGGATTGCTTTTGCAATGTCGCGAGTAATTATTTCTCCTTTGTGTGCAATAAGCTTTCGATCAACACGAATATCCTCAACGCTCACACGCGAATAGAGGCGATCGCCAAATGCGTATCCAAACTCGTCCCCTTCCTTACGTACGACTGAAGTACCTTCATCGGTGCCACAATCTTGTTCTTGTACAATAATATCTTGTGATACATCCACCAAACGACGCGTAAGATATCCTGCAGTTGCCGTTTTCAACGCGGTATCAGTGGTACCTTTACGTGCGCCGTGCGTAGAGTTAAAGAATTCTATAACACGCAATCCTTCTTTGTAGGACGATTTGATTGGAAGTTCAATGGTTTCACCTTTTGGATTTCCCACCAACCCCTTCATACCCATCATTTGTGATGACTGCGCCCAACTGCCACGAGACCCCGAATCCACAATCATAAAGATAGGATTTTCAGAAGTAAATGCGATAGGAATACATTTTGCAATTTTATCACGCGCATCACTCCAAATTTCAATCACCTTTGAAAATCTTTCTTTTTCAGTAAGTAATCCTTCATTAAATTGTGATTCAACAACTACAATAGATTCTTCTGCTGCTTTGATAAAGGCTTTCTTTTCTTTCGGCAGTATCATGTCATGCGTACTCCACGTAATAGCCGAGAGTGTTGCATATTCATATCCGATATTTTTTATTGCATCAATATATTGGCTTGTTTCCGCAATGCCATACTTCTCAATAATCTTTCCAATAAATTTAGGCAATTTCTTTTTATTAAACTGCTCGTTCACATATCCAAAATCTGCAGGAAAAATACTGTTAAAGATAAGACGACCAAGTGAGGTCTCAATAATCTTTCCTTCTACAGGAACTTTAATGGTTGCATTAATTGCGATATACCCACTTTCATATGCATGCATTGCTTCCGAAAAACTCGAAAGAGCTTTTCCTTCTCCCTTTGCTCCTTCCGCAATACGAGTAAGGAAATACACACCTAATACCATATCAAGCGTTGGCGTTACGATAGGATCACCACTGGAAGGCTTCAAGAGATTTGTAGCCGCGTTCATAATGGTGCTCGCTTCATACTGCGCTTCAGCGGTAAGAGGCAAGTGAACTGCCATCTGGTCACCGTCGAAGTCGGCGTTAAATGCAGAACATACAAGCGGTGGAATACGAATTGCGAGATCTTCAATAAGCTGTGGTTTAAATGCCTGAATACCAAGGCGGTGAAGCGTTGGTGCGCGGTTCAAAAGTACGCGCTTATTCTTAATTACTTCTTCAAGAATTTCCCATACCTCAGGAGAACCTTGCTCAATGAATCGGTTTGCTTGCTTAATGTTGAAAGCTAATCCCCGCTCAATAATCTTATTGATAACGAAATGACGGAAAAGCTCGAGTGCCATATTTTTTGGCAATCCGCACTCATCAAGTTTTAATTCAGGACCCACCACAATAACTGAACGTGCAGAATAATCCACGCGCTTTCCGAGAAGATTTTGGCGGAAACGTCCCTGCTTTCCTTTCAACATATCTGCAAGTGAACGAAGTGGTCTGCGGCGTGTAGAAAGAAGCTGTACACCTGCACGTGCGGTATTATCAATAAGTGCATCAACTGCCTCTTGGAGCATACGCTTTTCGTTCGTAATAATAACTTCAGGAGAACGGAGGTCCATGAGTTTCTTCAAACGATTATTGCGGTTAATCACGCGACGATACAAATCATTCAAGTCCGCAGTTGCATATCTTCCTCCCTCAAGAGCTACCATAGGACGAAGTTCTGGAGGAAGAATTGGGAGTACCGTGAAAATCATCCATTCGGGACGAATTTTTGCATCAAGCATCGATTGCGCAATTTTCAAACGACGCAATACTCTGCGCAAACGATTTTCATCTTTTACCTCCTCAAGTTCTTTTCGTAATCTCTTTACAAGCGTTTTGAGATCTACCTGCTCTAAGATTTTCCGTAATGCGCCAGCACCGCGATCGGCTTCAAATACATCACCAAATCGTTCTGCAAGACTAAAATACTCAGACTCCATAAGAATGAGGCCCGGCTTTAGTGCCGCAAGTACCTGCTTCAGATTTTCTGCAGTGTCAGTAATATTTTTAAGATTTGTTCCCTTCTCTCCTTTCAAGGTTTTGAATTCTTTCTGAAGAGTTTCGAGTGAACGTTTTCTATTTTCCTCATTCACGCGCGTCACAATAAACGCAGCGTAATACACTACTTTTTCAAGCTTCGATACTGAGATATCAAGAATAAGTCCAAGTTTTGAAGGGACGGTACGAAGAAACCAAATATGTGCCACAGGAGCTGCGAGCGTAATGTGTGCCATACGTTCACGACGCACAATAGCGCGGGTTACTTCAACGCCACATTTTTCACACACAATACCCTTATAGCGAACTTTCTTATATTTACCGCAATAACATTCGTAATCTTTGGTGGGGCCGAAAATACGTTCAGAAAAAAGACCATCTTTCTCAGGACGTTGTGTGCGATAATTCAATGTCTCAGGTTTCACCACTTCGCCATAAGACCACTTCATAATCTCTTCAGGCGATGCGAGACGGACAGAAATGCTTGTAATGTCTAAATTATTTTTGTCCATGATTTATTATTCTTCGGTTTCTTCTTCAACTATTGTACTCACTCGCCCTTTTCCGCCACCGCCTCCTTCGTCCGATACACCATCATGTGCGACATGAAGTCCGAGTGATTTAAGTTCACTCACGAGCACATTAAACGATGCAGGTACGTTTGGTTTTTTAATTTCTGTTCCTCGAATGATTGCTTCAAATGCTGCTGAGCGGCCAAGCACATCATCTGATTTAATAGTAAGCATTTCTTGCAATGTATGTGCGGCGCCATATCCTTCGAGCGCCCACACTTCCATTTCTCCGAAGCGTTGTCCTCCGAGCTGCGCCTTTCCACCGAGCGGCTGCTGGGTAATTAAAGAGTATGGACCAGTTGAACGCATATGAATCTTATGCGCCACAAGATGGTTCAGCTTCATCATATAGATATAACCAACCGTAATCGGGTTAATAAACGGCTTCCCAGTCATGCCATCGTAAAGGGTTACCTTACCAGATTCAGGAAGTCCTGCCTTCTTCAATTCTTCTCGAATTACATCCTCATCGCCTCCCACAAAGTTTGGCACTACCGCACGATACCCAAGTTTTTGTGCGGCAAACCCGAGATGTGTTTCAAGAATTTGTCCGATGTTCATACGCGATGCCACACCGAGCGGATTCAACACGATATCTACTGGAGTACCATCTTCGAGATATGGCATATCTTCCGTAGGTCGAATTGAAGAAATAACTCCTTTGTTACCGTGGCGTCCTGCAAGCTTATCACCTGCGCGCACCTTACTAAGTTCCGCAACTTCCACCTGGATTTTCTTAATAATTCCTGGCTCAAGTTTATCACCCTTCTCGCGAGAGAATATTTTAATACCAATCACGCGGCCCTCTTTTCCATGAGGAAGAGTAAGTGAGGTATCTTTCACATCGCGTGCTTTTTCACCGAAAATAGCACGAAGAAGACGCTCTTCTGAAGAAAGTTCTGATTCACCTTTTGGTGAAATTTTTCCCACAAGGATGTCATTCGGGCGCACTTCGGCACCTATACGTACAATACCTTCTTCATCAAGGTTCCTCAGTTTATCCTCGGAAACGTTTGGAATATCAGGAGTAGTGATTTCAGGACCAAGCTTTGTATCACGTACTGGGCACACGAAGGTCTCAATATGAATTGAGGTGAACCTGTCATCACGTGCTACTTTTTCCGAGAGAATAATAGCATCTTCAAAGTTACCACCACGCCACGGAATAAACGCAACAAGAAGATTTTGTCCAAGACTCAACACT
>JBAYKY010000027.1:0-9288 GCA_041664385.1 Minisyncoccota bacterium | reverse complement strand
CCCCTCAGGGGTGTTTTTGGTTATAAGAAGTAAAATACAATAACTCACCTTTTTTTCTTAGTTGAGATTTTTGATAAAGTGAGTCAAGATGTAGTTACAAAAGACTTCATGAATAATCCAAATATCGCAATAATTTCTGTTCTCGCAGGTGCGGGAGGTGATGATGCAAAAGATTGGACGCAAATGCTTTTGCGTATGTATTCGCGTTACGCAGATGTGAAGGGATGGAAGAAAACGCTCATCGATGATTTTACTCTCGAGATAAAAGGGATAGACGCCTATACAAGATTAAAAGATGAATCAGGAGTACATCGACTTGTGCGCATTTCTCCATTTGATGCAAAAAAATTGCGCCACACTTCATTTGCACTTGTGGAGACCCTTCCTGAATTGCCTGAAGTGGAGGTTCGCAATTTTCAGATTCCAGAAAAAGATTTGAAGGTAGATTTTTCTCGAGCAGGTGGTCCTGGCGGTCAGAATGTAAATAAAGTAGAAACGGCCGTGCGTATTGTGCATTTGCCGACTGGCATTGTTGCGGCATCGCGCGCGGAGCGTTCGCAAGCAGCAAATCGCGAGAAGGCACTCGTACTTCTTAAGGCAAGATTAATTACTCTTATGCAAGAAAAACATCTTGCATCACTTGAGAACTTGCGCACAAAAGTAACACCGGAGTGGGGACACGAGATTCGCTCGTATGTGCTCCATCCTTACAAGCAGGTAAAAGATCATCGTACTGGGAAGAAATTTTCTCGTGTGGAAGAGGTCTTAGAGGGGAACTTGGATGTACTTCTTAAGTAATTTCATTGAATAGAAGGTCTCAATTTGGTATACTGAAACCCTAAGAGCTAATTGAGGCAGGTTTTATTTGCGATTATGATTATCTTTCAAAATGTAACGAAAACGTATGCGCGTGATGTAAATGCGCTTGATAAGGTAAGTTTCAAGATTCAGCCAGGTGAGTTCGTTTCCATTGTAGGCCGTTCAGGTGCAGGGAAATCAACCATTATTAAACTACTAATCGGAGAAGAAAAACCTACCAAAGGACAGGTTTTCTTTGGTTCGTATGAGGTAAGTAAGTTAAGGTCAGGTGAGCTTCCTGAACTGCGAAGACATATAGGAGTGATATTTCAAGATTTCAGGTTACTTATGAAAAAGACGGTTTTTGAGAATGTGGCATTTGCACTTGAAGTATCGGGAAGGCCTCAATCAGAAATTAACGAGTATGTGCCACAAGTACTAGATATGGTAGGTATTAAGGATAAAGCAAAAAACTTTCCTGCCGAACTTTCAGGTGGTGAGAAACAACGTGTGGCAATTGCGCGCGCGATGATTAATCGTCCCGATGTGCTCATTGCCGATGAGCCGACAGGAAATCTTGATCCGTATAATACCTGGGAAGTTGTAAAGTTACTTACGAAGATCAATGAGCTCGGAAGCACGGTGATTCTCGCAACACATGCGAAGGAAATCGTAAATTCATTAGGACAGCGTGTAATTACACTCGAAAATGGTATGGTAATTAAGGATGAGGCAAATGGAAGATTTATTTTAGATTAATTATGGTAGTAACACTTACACGCATTATTAAATACGGATTGCAGGCATTCCTTCGGAATGGGTGGCTTACGGTATCAACAGTAAGTATTATGATTCTCGCGGCAATCGTGTTCGAAGGACTCGTCCTTTTCAATGTGACAGGAAAAACCGCAATTACTTCTATTCAGGAGAAGATAGATATTAGCGTCTATTTTAAAAGTAATGCATCAGAAGACGGTATTTTAAATATTAAAAAATCACTTGAAAACCTTGATGAGGTGAAAAGTGTTGAATATGTATCGCGAGAGATGGCACTTACAGAATTTAAGGCAAGACACGCCAATGATGAGGCAATCACGCAAGCAATTGAAGAGCTTGATCAAAATCCGCTCCTCGCATCACTCAATGTGAAAGCAAAAGACCCAAATGAATATAAAACTATCGCAAATTATCTAGAGGCAAAAACATTAAAGGATCAGGTTGAAAAAATATCATTTGCGGAAAATCAGGTTGTTATTGAGCGTCTTGTAGGATTTATTGATACTCTTCGCAAAGGAGGTATTACACTTACACTCTTTCTCGCATTTCTTGCAATCGTAGTGACGTTTAACACTATCCGTCTTGCTATCTTCTCAGCAAGCGATCAAATAGGTATTATGCGCCTTGTTGGGGCATCAAATGCCTTTATTCGCGGACCTTTCTTAGTTGAGGGTCTTGCTTACGGGCTTATCTCGGCAATAATAAGCTTCCTTCTGATGATTCCACTTATCAGTTTTATTTCTCCTTATGTCAATAGTTTTATTCCAGAAATTAATCTTATGATGTATTGGGGAGCAAATGTAGCTGCACTTCTTTTTTATCAAGCACTTTTTTGTGTGGGTCTCGGTATTCTTTCGAGTTATATCGCAATTCGAAAATATCTTCATCTTTAATTTAATAAAAAGTCCCGCATCAAGCGGGACTTTTTATTACTTCTTTATTTCATCCCCACTTTTTTCGTGCGGATTTTTCCTCTTATCAAATTGTATAGAAATGAAAGTGCCGATGAATGCACCGAGTGCAGCGGGAAGGAGATACCAATTGTTTTCGACGTAAGCAACCACCACAAGACCTCCTGAAAGGATAATGGCCGAAGAGAATAGTGCGGCCGAGAGGGCTTTTCCATCATTTGATCGACGAATATAAAATGCCCAAAGCATATCGCTTAACACAGTAGCTCCGAATATAAGTAGCGACGTTGAAATATTTAATGCTTTGAGACCCGAAAAAAAATGTTCCATATACTTTAGAGTGCTCGTTTCAGTTTAATGACTTCGCGAAGAATTTTTTTTACTTTTTCGACACTTTCATCATCAAAAAGGGAGAGTGCAACTACATTCGGATTTTTCTTCTTTAATGCTTTAAATTTTTTCATACAATCTTCTTCGCTGACCGCATCACTTTTACTCAAGAAAAGATATTCTTTTTTATCAAGAAGCTCTTTATTGTATGATCCAAGTTCTTTTCGAATGGTGCTGTAATCACGTACAGGACTTTCGGATTCCGCAGAAACAAAATGGAAAAGAGTTTTTGTGCGCTCAATATGACGGAGAAATTTAATACCAAGTCCTTTTCCTTTTGATGCTCCTTCGATAAGACCAGGAAGGTCGGCAAGGATGAGCTCATAATAGGTACCAAGATTTGGTTCAAGAGTAGTAAAGGGATAGTTTGCCACTTTTGCACTTGCGCGAGTAAGCTCGTTTAGAAGACTTGATTTACCCACATTAGGAAAACCGATAAAACCAACATCAGCAATGAGTTTTAACTCAAGGCGAACCTTAAATTGCTGACCAGGAAGGCCTCCTTGTGCCTGTTTCGGGGTTGTGTTCGTAGATGAACGGAAATGAAAATTACCTTTACCGCCCTTACCGCCTTTTGCCACAAGAATACGTTCACCAATCTGCACAATCTCTATATCCTGTTTTGTATCAAGATTATGAATTACTGTGCCGACAGGAATCTGTAATATGAGATCAGTTCCCACGTGTCCATCGTTGAATTGCTTTTTCCCATCGTCGCCATTCATGGCACGAGCATCTTTTCTAAAACGAAATTTATTAAGTGAACCAAGATCTGAAATTCCTTCAAAATAAACGCTACCGCCATTGCCGCCGCTCCCACCACAGGGACCAAGCGACATGAGGTTTGTATTAAAGGCTACCTTGCCTTTGCCGCCATTACCCGCGGACACTGATATAGTGACGTCATCAATAAGCATTTGAGTGAACTAACAATACATCATTTTTAGATTTTTGGCAATAAAAAGAATGAGAAAACGCGTGCGCGTTGCTTGTATTTCACGGTATAATTGAACGTATGGCTGAAGCTGCATTGCAATCATATAAAGGATTAACGACCGATGAGGCAAGAATAGAACTTCGTCGTACGGGTGCAAACGCATTTACTCCCAAAAAAAGATTTCGCCCACTTTTTATTTTCATTCAGAAATTTAATAGTCCACTGTTACTTATTCTTACTTTTGCCGCGCTCGTCTCCCTTTTTTTGGGAGAGCATACCAATGGTGTCATTATTATTGCAATGATACTTATTTCTGGAACTCTTGATTTTGTGAATTCATATCGTTCCGAAAAAGCGATGGCGCGTCTCATTGCAAGGGTACAAACAACCGCAACAGTCTTACGTGACGGCGTTACACAAGAAATCCCTTTTGCAGATGTTGTTCCTCGTGACGTGCTCATTCTTTCTGCGGGCGATGTAGTTCCTGCAGATTCGCATATTCTCGAAGCGCGTGATCTTTTTCTTAATCAATCCGCATTAAGTGGTGAGGCGTTTCCAGTCGAAAAAACAGTAGGGGAAACGGGAGGCATATATGCCATGCCATTTGAAAATTCTCATAGTGTATTTGCAGGGACAAACGTAGTAACGGGATATGGGGTTGTACGTGTTGTGGCCACTGGTCTTACAAGTGAATTTGGAAAAATTGCAAAAGGTCTTGAAGCTCAGGAGCCTAAAACAGACTTTGAAAAAGGAATAGCACAATTTAGTGTGTTCATTGCAAAAATTACTGCAGTTCTTGTACTCTTTGTCTTTTTTGCAAATGCCTATTTAGGGAAGGGATTGTTCTCCTCGTTTCTTTTTGCACTTGCGATTGCAATAGGACTCACTCCAGAACTGCTTCCTGTTATTATGGCGGTGTCATTAAGTCGTGGTTCAGCGCATCTTGCGAAGAAAGATGTAATAGTGAAAAACATTTCCGCCATTCAAAATCTTGGAAGTATGAATATTCTTTGTACTGATAAAACAGGAACTCTTACAGAGAACCGCATTACGCTTGTGCGGCATATAGATGGGTTTGGCAATGAATCAGAGCCTGTATCGCTTTATTCATATCTCTCAAGTGTGTTTCACACAGGAGTGAAGGGGCCTCTTGATACTGCAATTCAGGCATATGGTGCTGAGAAAAAAATATCCATACAGCGGTATAAAAAAATAGATGAGATTCCGTTTGATTTTGAACGAAAACGAGACTCGATTGTGGTGAATCAGGAAAGCGCGGAGAAGCATCTTATGATTACGAAAGGAGCGCCCGAGGATATACTTCGTGTGGTGAGCTTTTATAAAAAAAATGATGAAAAGTTTCAAATGAATGATGAGGCAATGCGGCAATTTAATGAACAATTTATTGCATTAAGTAAGGATGGTTTTCGAGTACTCGCGGTTGCGATAAAGGAGATCGAAAATGGTCGCACAGTGTATTCAAAGGAAGAGGAAAATGAAATGATCTTTCTCGGGTTTACCGCATTTATTGATCCACCAAAGAAGACTGCGATGCAGACAGTTCGTGATCTTGCGGCACTCAGCGTCGAAGTAAAAATTATTACAGGAGATAGTGAAATTCTCACGAAGAAAATATGCGAGGAAATAGGTCTTCCTATAAAAAAGATTATTGTAGGAACGAGTTTAAAAAATCTCTCGGATGTTGAACTTGAAGCAGTGGTAGAAGAAGGTACTATTTTTGCGCGCATTACACCAAGTGAAAAAAAACGAATTATTCTCGCGCTAAAGCGGAGAGGACATACAGTTGGATATCTTGGTGATGGAATTAATGACGCTCCCGCATTGCATGGCGCAGATATTGGTATTTCGGTGAGTAATGGTGCTGATGTGGCAAAAGAAACCGCAGATATTATTCTCACACATAAAAGTCTCCGTGTATTATATGATGGTATTGTTGAAGGAAGAAGGGTTTTTCAGAACACTATGAAATATATCTCGATGGGGCTTAGTTCCAATTTTGGAAATATGGCTTCTATGACTGCCGCATCAGTTGTTTTACCTTTTCTTCCTATGCTTCCTACACAGATACTTCTCAATAACTTTCTCTACGATACTTCTCAGTTTGCCTTGACCACTGACGCGGTAGATCGTGAAGATATTTTGAAACCAATTCGATGGAATATGGGCTTTATTAAGCGATATATGGTAGTATTTGGACTCCTTAGTTCGGTATTTGATTTTCTTACCTTTGCATTCTTATTTTTTGTATTGAAATCAACTGAGGCACAATTTCAAACAGGATGGTTTATGGAATCGCTTGCAACACAGGTATTTGTCATCTATATAATTCGAACAAGAAAAATTCCGTTTTTAGAAAGTTCTCCAAGTCATGCTCTTATGGGGAATACACTATTTATGGTGATTCTTGGATGGACATTGCCGTTGCTTGCACTAGGAGGTTTATTTTCTTTTGCAATGCCAACGCCAGTAATGTATTTAGGTATTGCCATTATTATTGTTATTTATCTTTTTGTTGCACAAATAACGAAACAACTTTTTTATCGCCATTACGCAAGAGCCTCATAACAAGTTATGAAAAATGCACTTCTCAAACATTTTGGATTTAATGCTTTTCTTCCACTCCAGGAGGACATTATTGCAAATATTATGCGTGGCATAGATACACTTGCACTCTTACCCACGGGGGGAGGAAAGTCGTTGTGCTATCAGTTACCTGCACTTGAATTGCCTGGAATTACACTCGTGGTCTCTCCTCTTATTGCACTTATGAAAGACCAAGTATCGGGACTGAAGGAGAGCTCAATTCCCGCAGTGTATTTAAATAGTAGTCTTGGGGTAAAAGAGGAACGGGAGATTAAGGCGCGACTAGAAAAAGGCGGAATAAAATTGCTATATGTCGCACCAGAGCGGCTTTTAAAAGAAGGATTTATGGAATTTTTAGGAAGGCTTTCAATATCACTTCTTGCAGTTGATGAAGCACATTGTATTTCAGAATGGGGGCATGATTTTCGTCCTGAATATAGGAATCTCTCACTTATTCGCACCCTTTTTCCAAAGGTTCCTATTATTGCGCTTACGGCGACCGCAACACGAAGAGTGCGTGAAGACATTGTACGACAACTCTCATTTAAGGAGCATGGTGCCTATTGTGGTAGTTTTGATCGTGAAAATTTGCATTATAGTATTAGGCCAAAGATGGATGCCTACTATGAAATAGTAAATTATATTGAAAATCATCCGAACCAATCGGGTATTATTTATTGCCATAGTCGCGCATCGGTGGATCGCATTGCAGAGGATTTGCAGTCAGATGGTATTGCGGCACTTCCATATCATGCGGGACTTCCGACGAAAACACGTACAAAACATCAAGAAGCATTTATGAACGGAGACGCACGTGTGATTGTGGCAACAATCGCATTTGGTATGGGAATTGATAAATCCGATGTGCGCTTTGTTATTCATCATGACCTTCCAAAAAACATAGAAGGGTATTATCAGGAAACGGGGAGAGCGGGACGGGATGGGAAACCCGCAGAGTGTATTCTTTTTTTTAGTTATGGAGATAAACGAAAACACGAATACTTTATTAGTAAGCGAACAGACCCAGTGCAAATCCGTATTGCAGAAGAACAACTTGAAACAATGGTGACGTATTGTACGGCTGACCGCTGTAGGAGAATGATGCTTTTGCAGTATTTCGGGGAAAAATATTCCCGTACTAATTGCGGACATTGTGATGTGTGTGTAGGCAATAAATTACCTACCATTCGCTATTCACACGGTATGTAAGTGGAAGCACTATTCTTTGCGAAGAATATAACGAATAGACTTTGGTGAAAAGGTGACAAGCTGAAATGAGGAAGGATATTCTATCGCATCTTCCAAAATACTTACTCGTTTTTCACCAGGGAGAGTATTGGTTACATCAATTAATACTTTTAGATTCTCATCTTTTAATAATTTAAATTCACGATTTTCTCCTGCAAGGGTAAGTGCAACTGTTTTTGGTATCACATTATCAATGACATACCCTTGCGGTACGTAGCGAAACTCAAGTGGTATTACAAATTGTCGATTTACTATTCCTGCTTCTGATTGAACTACAAAGACAAACCAAAAGGCGAGTGCAAAAAGTATTGCCCCCGCTTTTTCGGGAATATTGCGGGTAAAAAGTGAGTAGAATCTCCCTTTCGTTTGCGAGGGCATTGCGTCATGAAGAAATGCTTGAAGTGCTTCTTTAAGTTCGATGGGCTCTTTTACCGTAATAAGTATTCCTCCGTGTGCGTAGGAAATGGTTCCTCGCTCTTCCGAAACAACCACAATAAAGGCGTCTGAGCGTTCGGAAAGACCAAGTGCGGCGCAATGACGAGTTCCTAAGTTTTCATATTCAAATTTCTCGGCAAGGGGGAGTCGCGCACCGAATTTTTCAATGCGACTATTATTAATTATCACAGCACCGTCATGTCCAGGCGATGAGTCATCAAAGATACTAAGAAGGAGAGGAACCGAGATACGCCCTCCGAGAGTCACTCCACCGCTTAAGAAACGGTCAATTGATTGGCGGCCTGTAAATACGATAAGTGCACCCATTTTTGTTTCAGCGAGACGCATAATAGCGGCGACACTATCATTGAGAGCCACCTCTGAGAAGGTATTCTTCTGTTTTAAGAATGAGAGAATGCGCCACGTGGCAAGCCATTCAAAAAAATAACGAAGTTCTCTTTGAAAAATAACAATAAGAATAAAAACAAAGAAAGGAAACACTGTTTGAAAGATGAGACGAGTAAGATAAAGGTCAAAGAAGCGTGCCGCAAAGTAAATTGCACCAAAAATAAGAACACCAAGGAAGATAAAAACTGAATGTGTGCGCTTGAGAAGGAGGATGAAAAGATACGCAAGAAACGCGACTACAATAATGTCGAGTATTTCCTTTATGCCAAATGTAAATTCAGTTCCTTTGATTAAATCACTAAGAAAGGTGGTGATGGTTACATACATAACCTCACTATACCGCGTTTTGTAGACCTGCTCAACGGGAGGTGGTATAACAAAAGAAGTAAATTAACTTTTAAAATGAGGAAAATATGGAACGGCTTAGAATTATCCAAGCTCCATGGGCAAGTATAGGTGTTTTTGAGGATTGCTCGGAATCCATTCTTGCTGGTATTGCTGACACTCAACATGAGTTTGTTGCAATGACGCCTGTTCTTGTACCCGGACACCGTGAGAAATTTTGCATTACGATTCCGTGTAGAGAAGGGAATATAACAATGTTCCTAAAGGCCAAATTTCCAATGCATTCAAATGCATTTAATTTCCATGCCGCATATAGAAAATTGCAAAAAGATATAGAGAGGTATGCCGAGCCATGGAGGAATGCATTGCAACGAGCACTAGTATGGGATATGCATCGCGATTCGGTAATAAATGAAATATGTGCAAGTCGTGTTG
>JBAYKY010000026.1:0-9399 GCA_041664385.1 Minisyncoccota bacterium | reverse complement strand
ACTTTTGTTTGTTTTTTCGTACAATAAACAAGCATCTTAATAAGCCGATGTAGCTCAGCGGTAGAGCAACTCCATGGTAAGGAGTAGGTCGTCGGTTCAATCCCGACCATCGGCTCATAGATTAACCGTCATTACAGATGAGAGGCGTGTAATCGATTAGAACATTAGAAAAATAAAGGATTGAACCGCAGAAGGGGGTCGGGGAAACTAGTTTCCCCGCTGGCGGAATTATTCAAACCGAGGGGTTTGAAAACGCAGGTGCGTTTCGCACCGAGTAGTGAAATCCTGACCATCGGCTCACGAATTCTTTACAGAATGAAGTATTTCGTATAAGGTATATTTGATATGGCACAAGGAAAAGCATCAGAAAAAATAATCAGATTAAGGTGTGCGGTGTGTAAACACGGCAACTATACTACGCGTAAAAACAAGAAAGTTGTTGAGCGCAAAATTGAGTTAAAGAAATTCTGTGGCTGGTGCAGGAAGCAAACTATTCACAAGGAAGCGAAGAAATAACGCCTTATTTCACTACATCCGAGCTTCCTTGCTCGGATGTTTTGTTTTCTTTAGAGCTTGCTTCGGAGCTCAAACCTTTTATACTTGATTTACGAGGGGGCATAGTTCAATGGTAGAACAGTGGTCTCCAAAACCACTGACCTGGGTTCGATTCCTAGTGCCCCCGCAACGACAGAAAACCATCATCTTGCATGATGGTTTTTTGGCGTTATGATGTAGGAAAGGAATCGAACCGCGGGCTCCCTGTTTTCTTAGTGAATAGAATGAACTTAGAAAATAGCAGTGTCGCATACTATGCGACCCGCAGTAAAGGGTGTACCTCGGCAAACAATATTTCTCATTGAGGAGCGACTCAGATGAAACAAGCCAGCAAAACCGATACACCCAATATATATAAAAAATTTAAATGAAATCACGGCAAGTAATAGAAGCGACTAAGTTAATAAAATTGTTAGTTACTGGCAAATTTTACTGCGAGTGTCCTTGTGGGTGTGGCGAAGAAATCAACCTCAAGAATGCGGGACTTTTTTATTTGAATAATCTGACATCTGCGGCAGAAAAAGAGAGGAAGATGATGCTGGACGAACTTAAGGAACAACAATCGAAATTAAAAGTTGTGAGAAGTAACATGACCAAGCGCGCCCAACTGACCACCAAATCAGTAAATATTGGATTTATTCTTGAACGTCTGGCACCATCGTTGAAATCTTTTCGTTTCAGTCATAACGATTGCAGGTCGCTATTCGATCCAATTGACTATGTCATTTTCGAGGGCTTGAGCAAAAATAAGACCGTTAACAAAATCATCTTTACCGATATAAAGTCTGGCGCCGCATCTCTAAAAAGCAGGCAGAAAGAAATAAAATCTCTCGTGCAAAATAAGAAGGTGGAATTCAGAACATATTAATATGATTAACAAAGACATTATTGAATATCTTGACCTTCAAAGACAGATATTTGGAACCTGTCCAAACTCAGGGAGTATATTTCGCTTGAGCGATTGTCGTATATATACCAAAAAGCCCGAATACGATTGGTTGCAAAAGATAGAAAATAAACAATACCAAATTGATTTGGCACAAGAAAAGCTTAATAGAAAAGAGGAGAAACTACGAGATGCTGCACATGAGGCTGGGAGAAAAGAGGCAAATAAAGTTGTGAGAAAGATTGATAAAGTTTTTAATCCATTGAAGTTAAATCCAGATGATGCCAAGGTTATTTTCCACCCGATTGACTACATCGTATTTAATGGAATGAAGGCGGGCAAACTTAAGAACGTTCTCTTAATAGATAAAAAGGATCGTTCTGGTGTTGATAAACAATTACAGAAAAGTATTGAGCGTGCAGTGGAAAGAGAAAAATATGAGTGGATTACGCTACGCGTATCAGAGGGCGGTGTCATAACCGAGGAATAGACCGATTTCGTCTCATCATCCTGCTAAACTAAATCAATACTATGGAATTACCGAAAATTGAAAAAAGAGAAACTCCCGAGTTTTCTTGCAAGACGATAACCGCTAAAGAATTACTAGATAGAATCTATCAGGGAAAATCACTACCACAAGACTCCCGTTTTCTTCCTAAAGAAAGTGGAGGGGCATTTAAATATTTTAATCTTCGCGAGGTAGGTGGCTTTTTAGGAGACAGATTAGATAATAAATTTTACCCTATTGCAGAAATAAATGGAGAGATCGCAGGTATGGCAGAGTTAGAAGAAGACCCGCGCAGGGAAAAGAATTTTTGGATAAAATTTGTATCGGTAGACGAGAAATATCAGGGTCAAAGTTGTGCCACGAAATTGATAAGTGAGATATTTCAATTTGCCAAAGATAATGAGCATTCTTTGGAAGAATCTTTTTATTCCGATGAGGGAGAGCAAAAACTCAAGAAACTTGTTCGTGAATCAGCTGAGAAGTCTGGAGTAGAATTGATACTACATAAATAAAAAGACCCCATTTTGGGGTCTTTGTGATTATGGCACATGAAGCGTTGCAAGTAGTTTCCTCTGCAGAATAGGAAAGACCGTCTCTTCATAAGGAAAGCCAAACTCCGCTTTTGAAAAAAAGGTTGCAGGATTTGAGAGATCTGGAAAATTTTGGACAAGCGCCGCTTTTATCGTTTCGGGCTGTTCAGTGGGCTCTTTCCATGGTGCACTATGAATCTCTTCCATGACGAGCACTTTTTTGCTCGCGTCATTCCATATCTCTAGGGAAAAACGATGTACGTGAAGCAATTCACTGAAGGTATCCGCCGCAATAAGATATCCTTTGCGTTCATCATTTGATGCAATTCCCACTGGGCTAAGAGTGATGCAGCTTTCAGCAAAATCATAAATCTTTGCACCTTCCGATATCACCTTTTCAAGGTCAGGGAATACTCGGTTAATGAAGCTAATCACTTCTTTCAAGGAACTATTTTCGTGAAGAGGTTTGTAGACAATTTGTTTCTTTTCAATGTCTATGTGGTCAATTTCACGTTTTGCTACCTTATCAAATTTCCCTTTGTTTTCGAGAATTTTGGTAAGTATTGCATGGAGTTCAGCAAGATGTGCAAGCGCAGGATAAAGCCTGCTGTGGGCGAATTCCATTTTGTATTCCTTTAAGATAGCAAGGATTTCGTAGTGCCGCTGTTCAGGGTCGCGTGCAGTTGCCAAAAAAATATCAAGATCCAATTTTTTCATGGCTCGTCCTTTCTCTATATGAATAAAAAGTTCTGTTCTTAGTATTATGCAGTGCCACGGTTTATTCAAGAGTACTCAATACTGGCAGTACGTTCCTGATTTGCTAAACTAAGAGTGTGAATAAGACAAAGGTATCAAAATCAAAGAAGCCAAGAAAACGCGTCGCAGTTCTTATGGGAGGCCCTTCTCACGAACATGAGGTTTCTTTAAAGAGTGCAAGAAAAGTTGCGAGTGGTCTTCATCCTGAGCACTACGAAGCAAATACCGTACTCATTGATAAAAAGGGAAAGTGGGCGGTTCATCCAGAGGATCTCCTTGATCTTGCGGATGTGGCATTCATTGCGATGCATGGAACATATGGCGAGGATGGCACCGTACAATCGATGCTTGATGCGGCAGGTATTCCTTATACTGGTTCGAATGCGCTTTCGAGCGCACTTGCGATGAATAAGTTTCTCTCAGGACAATTATTCCGTACACATGGACTCGCAACCCCTCTTACCTTTTTGGTAAGTAAAAAGGATTGGGAAGATGACCCCGTGAAAGCAATGATGCCTTTTCGCCAATATCTTACATTTCCTTTTGTAGTAAAACCAAATAATAATGGTTCGAGTGTGGGAGTATATATCGTAAAAAATAGAGAAGGTTTTGAAGAAGCAATGAGAAAAATATTTACCTTTTCCCGTGAGGCACTCATACAAGCATTGATTCGCGGAAGAGAGGTGACGTGTGGTGTATTAGATCAAGGATGGTCTGGGACTGCCTATCCACTTTTACCAACCGAGATTATTCCTAAAACGAGCCATTTTTTTGACTATGATGCGAAGTACACACCAGGAGCATCAGAAGAGCAGACGCCCGCACATATCTCAGATAGTCTTACTAAAGAGATTCAACGTGCGGCGGTTGCGGCACATACCATAGTGGGAGCAAAAGGATTCTCGCGAACGGACATGATTATTGATTCGCATGGAAATGCGATTGTGCTTGAGATTAATACCATTCCAGGCCTCACCGAAGAGAGTCTTTTGCCAAAAGCAGCTCTTGCAACAGGCATCTCATTTGATGAATTACTTCATCGAATTATTCAGGCCGCACTTCAGAAGTAGAAAGGTAACCGATGTCGATTATTCCAGGGCTTTTCGAAGCTCTTTTTTGTTGACATTATCTGCATTCAGACGAATAATAAGGTCAGATTTTTACTAACTTCATATAAGGAGAAGTACTTATGAGTACTCAAAAGCAAAAAAGCAAAATCTGGACGACTCCGGGTTTAGCCGAAAAGGTCATTGAGTTGATCGATGCCGGATTTCTGAAAAAAGGAATCGATGTACTGTTGAAAGAAGTAAACCAAACGGTATTCAAAGGAAGCGACAAAATCTTTCTTCGAAAATCGCATTTGTATCAAAAGCTGTATGAACTCATCTGGTCAGAACGACGGATGAAGCTTATCCGACGCTTCGTATCGCTTGATGCACCACTCGACCTCTTGTACAAAGAATTGGATGTCCTTCCGCGAAATATCATTGATAAGAAAGCGAAGGAACTCCATGGATTGAGTGTGAAGAAAAAGATATCTGATGCGGCAATCGGTACGGGTGTGGGGCGTCTTGTGACGAATCGGGAAATCAGCGGAAAGAAACCAATCGCGCTTCAAAGTTACCGTCTCGACAATCCGTTTCCTGTGAAGGTAAGGGATGACAAGAATTTCAACTTGCTTTTCATCAACGGCGCACATCTTGGCCTCGAATACAATCGGGTCATTGATGAGAATGTGCTACGCAATATGTTTCGCGATGCGGAGCGTGATGGCAATGATGCCATCTTCCTCACGGGAGCGTTGTTGTGGCTTGATGCAAAGAAAAGTACGGGATTTTTGACAACGCATCGCGCGTTGTATTCCGGTTTGGATTTCGATCCTTCTGTGCTTCCCGATGCATATCGCAAAGAAGCATTGGAAATTCGAAAAAAGAATCCACCTGATAAGGTAAGCTTCGTCAAACTCCGTGAGCGCATGTTGAACGCCATGGGGGGATGGAGTAAGATAACGCGTCAAAAAGACGGGAAGCCTATATTCTCAGGTAAGGTATATATCTCGTTTGGTCTTCAGGAAGAAGAGATCATCGAAGCGGCAGCACATTTCGAAGTTCTTCGTATTACTACTGTGATGCGAAACGAAGTCATGATAGAGAAGGAGATAAAGATAGCCGTTCTCAAATCAAGGCTTTCGGTGAGCGGAGGAGTAGAAAATGAAGGAACAAAGAAGCTTCGCACGGAAATCAATGAACTTCTGGATAAGGAAAAACGTATGATCCAGTCGAATGTTGATACGGAAGATAGAAAGCGTTTCGTTGATTCTATTCGTTCGATACTCATTGAGTGGTTTAAGCGAGCAATTCCTAATTCAGAATTTCTGAGTCAGGGTTCGGTGGTCTGTAAGGTAGGGGATAAGACGATTGAGATAATTCAATCGCCTGAAAATAGTCCTGTATCGAACAGTCTTGATGGGTATATGAAGGTTGGTGGTCAGCGCGCGCTTGATAACAAGCTTCCTGATTTTGCCGTGGTGGCAGCGCCGTATAATGTGGATGCGCGCATGGGCGTCATCGAAAAGATGAATGGTGCCGAACGTGCAGTCACGCACGCGTGGCAATTGCCGGTCGCAATTGATCGCGAATATATCCGAGGTGCTCGTCCCGAGATGATTAAAAAAGGATCGCCTATCGAACGATTGGTTCGTGATCCCAATTTTGAACCCGGTGCGTTTCGTCTCAGATGTGTTGGCGGCGTGTGGACTACCGAAGTTGTTCCAATTCCGTTCTATAGAGTACATCGTTCGCGTTCGATTACATCGCACAATATCTCGGAGTACATCTACGGGATAGTGGATAGTGATAATCACGCGGGCCTTCGCTCGAAAGAATGGGTGTACGATGCGAAAACTGGATTGCCTATTCCGCTTGAAGTTGCATTTTCTGAACTTCTTACACGGAATTTCACTGACGCAGGAAAAATGATGCCGATACATTTCTATGTGAATCTTGCGGATAATTTGCAAGGACATCATTTTCCCACACAGCAGACGATTCACCATCTTTCAAAATCGTATTCTCAAGAGGAAAGCGAAGTAAAAAAGATGTTGCAGAATGCAAAACGCACAACCGATCCAGAAAAGTTGAGAGAGATGATTCAGAGTTACGGATTAGAACATCTTTCGCAATCCCGTTTTCGTGGAGAGGATTGGATGACGAATCAATTTAGTGAGTATCTCGACACGTCTTTATTACCGCGCACTCGATTGTTTTCCGAGATCTTAAAGAGCAGTGCAAAAGCTGGTCTTAGAATCAAAGGTATTGAGGAAGCACGGTATGGAAGCGGGTATGATTCTCGCGACATTGGTGTCATCAGCTGGGTAAGCGGAGATCATGTAAGTCATACGACCGAAGAGGAACTCGCGGAAGGTGTTATGTATCAGCGTTTACTCATCGGGTATCTCTTGGCAGACAGATCTCTTGGTATGAATGAAGAAACATTGCGCCGACTTGTACGCGCACCTCGCTGGGGTAATTTCTCAGTAGGGTACGGATTATTGTCAGTGCCTGGCGGATATGAATGGGGCATGGCAGTTCGTCACAAGCCGACCGCAAGTTCCGGCAAGAATGGAGATAGGATGCAAGGAATGACCGAGAACCTTGGAGAGCGGGGAGATTATTCTCGTATCTTCAGTGGAAGAAGTTGGTTCCAGTTGTCAGGTCATATGCACTTTTACGGCGCGTCATTCAGCCGCAATAAGTTCATGCTTGCATGCGCTTCGAGTACTGATGGAGATGCGTTCGGTGATATGCTTGGGTTCCGCAAGAATAATGCAGGAGGAATGGTAGTAGGTATTCCTGCAAAAGGACCTGAGTATGGACCCGTGCGTGTCATCCCGTTTCCTAACTCGTTCCTGCGAGAGTACTTCAAATCACCTTGGAAGATTGATTGGTCCTCGGTATTTCGAGACCCTTACAGTCTCCAAGCAGCATAGCAATATGACTCCCGACGAAATGTCGGGAGTTTTTTATTGACAGCAATACCAATTTGGAGCATCGTAGAGATAGAAATTTAAATCATAAATAAGAAAGGAACTTTGTTATGAGTACCCCAAAATCGTTTTGGGAAACAGTAATTCTCGCGTGTCTTGCAGTGACAGGTTTTATCTCTGTGTTCATTGCAAAAGATATGACCGCAACATTAATTTTGATGGTGCTGGCTTATTTCTCAAATGCAAGCTACTCAATGGTAAGTCGTTCCGCAGTGCGAGATAGTATTCTCTATCATGCGTTTACGACACTTCTCAGTAATCTCGTGTTCTATATGGTACTGAAGCAATTGGTTACGGATAATATGACCTTGGCCCTTTTCATTCCCTACACGGTAGCTACTGTATACGGGAGTTTCACTGGAGCGAAAGCTTCTCAGAGGGTAGAGGAATATTTTGGTATCACTACCGATATGTCCAAGAAAGAGCGGACACCTCAGTCAATTCTCGCACAGAAGCTCCTTTTGGGATTTCTTACCGTATTGGGAATTATTGTGGGAATTTATTCCGACAATATGATGACCACGCTTGTAGTTGCGAGTTTAGCATTTGGTGATAATGTGACCTTTTCATTATTGCGACGGTCGCGGAATACTTCGAATACCACGTATCACATTTTTGCATCAATAGTGAAGAGTCTTGCGTGGTATCTCTTGTTCCAATCACTTAGTTTGCGTGGTATGCCTTTTGCTCTTTTCATTCCTTACAGCTTTGGTTCTGTGTTAGGAGGAATCGCGGGTCAGGAAGTTTCCGCGTGGATAGAAAAGAAGATTGGTGCAACCGCAGATGCTCACTTATCTACAAATCTTTCTTGGTACAAACTTGTTTCATGGAAGCCGATAATAATTCTTATGTGCATTATGATTCCTATCGTTCTTCTTTCGGAACAAAGAACATTCCTCGCATTTCTCGCAGTACTTTCTGCGGCTCAACAAGTTTCATTTTCGATAGTGAGTCGTTCACGACAAAGGAACAATATGACCTACCATATCATTGCATCGATATTCTCGAATTCAATATGGTTCCTCACCTTCCGTGAATTGCAGGTAAAGAAATGGACAAATGAATTGTTTATTCCTTATGCGGTAGGCGGTGCAGTAGGTTCGGTAACTGGCGTCGGATTCTCAATGGGTATTGAGAAAGCAATTGGTGCAAGTTCCGATTCTCATGTTAAACAAGTTCCAGTAGCAAATAAGTCATAGTAAAAGAGAGCCCCGTACAATACGGGGCTTTTTATTGTGATAGAGAGCCTTTATAATACACGTACCTATGAAGAATGGACCTCTTATAAAAGAACTTGTAAAAAATGGGTATTTAAAATCGCCCCTTATAAAGAAAGCATTTGAGGTAATTGATAGAAAGGATTTCGTTCCCGAAAATGAAAAAGCGGAAGCGTATGATAACCATCCGCTATTAATAGGATTCGGTCAGACCATCTCGCAACCTCTTACGGTCGCATTTATGTTAGAACTTCTTGAGCCAAAAATGGGGGAGAAGATTCTTGAGATTGGTGCGGGGTCAGGTTGGCAAGCGGCACTTCTTGGCTACATTGTAGGAGGCACCGCAGGACATAATGAAAAGGTGGTGGCGGGGAAAGTGTTTACTATAGAAAGAATTCAAGAACTTTCCGATCTTGCAGTAACCAATATTGAAAAATATCATTTTGTTTCAAATGGAGTAGTGCGAGTAATTCAAGGAAACGGTGTGCATGGATTTTCTGAGGGAGCACCGTTCGATAAAATTATTGCAGCCGCAGCAGCAGAAACTATTCCTTCACTATGGAAAGAACAAGTACGTATTGGCGGTCGCATTGTGGCGCCAGTGAACGAAAGTATTATTGTACTCGATAAAATCGGACCAAATTCATTTTCAAAGCGTCAATATTTTGGATTTAATTTCGTTCCTCTTGTAATCGATTAAATGAAATTATTTTTTCACAACGAGTAATAAAGAAGGGGAGAAAAATGGAGGAAAAAATGCATAGAAAAAATCCCCGTGGAGGGGATTTTTTCTATGAGGTTCAAGGTATCTATCAACTATACATTGCTATACAACTGAACGGTTTTTCCCTTACGGTACTGACCTTCGAACTCCTTGAACCTCACTAAAAGTATACATAATT
>JBAYKY010000025.1:0-10588 GCA_041664385.1 Minisyncoccota bacterium | reverse complement strand
GCAAGATATTATTGTGGATGCCTCAAGCTATCCTACAGAGAAGATTGGTGAAAATGCCCATAAATTCAGGCAATTAGGCCTTGGATTTGCCAATCTTGGGGCACTTCTTATGACAAAGGGTTTTCCATATGATTCTGACGAGGGAAGGGCATTAGGAGGCGCCATTGCGTCTCTGATGGCAGGTGAGGCATATCGCTTCTCTTCAGTCATTGCAAAGCAGGTGGGTGCATTTGAGGGCTACGCAATCAATCGCGAGCCAATGCTCAATGTAATTCGTATGCACGGCGCAGCATCGCACACCATTAATCCATTCTCTCTTAATGATAAAAATCTTGGTGCGGCAGCGCGCGAAGTTTGGGAGGAGGCATATAAACTTGGTGAGAAAAATGGATTCCGTAATTCACAAACTACCGTGATCGCACCTACGGGCACCATTTCATTTATGATGGATTGTGATACGACAGGCATTGAACCAGATTTCTCATTGGTGAAAATGAAACAGCTTGTGGGAGGAGGATGGATGAAAATTGTAAATGCAAGTGTAGAGCCAGCACTTCAAAATCTTGGATATACAAAGAGTGAGCAAGTAGATATTACCGCGTGGATTGCAGAACACAACACGATAGAAGGCGCACCTCATTTGAAAAACGAACATCTTCCTGTGTTTGATTGCGCAGTAAAATCTGCAAATGGTACACGCTCAATCTCGTGGCGTGGCCACGTGAAGATGGTAGCGGCAGTGCAACCGTTTATTTCTGGCGCAATTTCAAAAACGTTTAATATGGAGCACGAAACAACGAAGGAAGAAATTGCAGAAGCATATATGATGGCATGGAAACATGGCATTAAAGCATTTGCAGTATATCGCGATGGATCAAAAGCAACGCAGCCATTAAGTACTGCTGCACAAAAAAAGAAAAAAGAACCCGAAGCGGCGGACAACATCACTCGAAGAAGGCTTCCTGCAACACGCGCCTCCGAGACGCATAAATTTTCAATCGCAGGACATGAAGGATATCTCACGTATAGTAAGTATGAAGACGGAGCACTTTCCGAGATATTTATTAGAATGTCGAAACAGGGAAGTACTCTTTCTGGATTACTTGATGCGTTTGCAATTTCTGTGTCGATGGCTCTTCAGTATGGTGTGCCATTGAAGGATCTTGCACACAAATTTATTTATACCCGTTTTGAGCCTGCAGGGTTTACTGAAAATCAAAATATTAGAATAGCGACGAGTATTGTAGATTATATTTTCCGTTATCTTGCTCTTCGTTTTCTTACTCCTGATGATCTTTCTGAATTCGGTATGATTCAACTTCTTGAGGAAGGGAAACAACCCGCAAAAGAAGTACAGGACATTCAATCATCGGTAGCAGTGCATGCGGCAGTAACGGGAGGAAATGGATTTGACGAACCACAGAAGAAAGCAAAAAGCAGTGTGGTTGCCGATGTGGTATGTAGAAAATGTGGTGGTATGATGGTGCGTACTGGTACGTGTCTTACCTGCCTTCAGTGTGGTGATTCCTCGGGTGGGTGCTCATAATAAGGAATTTTAAGTTAACAATTTAAAATTTTAAATTAAAAACCGCCGAAAGGCGGTTTTTGCTTGCTCCTCGCTAATCTACTTTTTGCTTGGCTCTTGAACAAATAAAAAGCCTTCGGTTTAAATCCTTTTGATATCGTTTGAAAATTAGAAATTGGTTATTAAAAATTAAAAACGCCTCTTGGCGTTTTACTTAGTGCCCCCACGAGGATTCGCCTCTCGCTCTACTGAGCTCGAGACCTTCGGCTCCTCTTCGGAGCCTGCGGCCGGCGGTTCAAATCCTAGAGTAAAAACAAAACACGGGATAAATCCCGTGCTTTGTTTTTGTGCCCCCACGAGGATTTGAACCTCGAACCAACTGCTTAAAAGGCAGCTGCTCTACCATTGAGCTATAGGGGCATAGCGATTTTTACTATACCCATTTTCGGGCATCCTTGCAAGAAAGTATAAATACTTTTATGCTTGCAGATAGTCATTTGTTTTATAGGCAGTTTTCGGAAAGGAGGTATTCGCATGCGTTTTAAGCGAATAGTGACGCGGATACAAGACTTAATTCCATTTCAATCAGCGCGTTCACGTGTAGTAGGAGATGAACGTCAGAAGAAAGTTCATGATATACTCTCATATCTTAAGGAAAAGAAGAGAATTAGAGATTTTATGGAGACGGGGAAATTGAGTTATGATGACGTAATCAAGGGAGTTGATTTTCACGTGGTGTGCGTAGGAACGCAGTATATAGTGACGCCACTCTCTGTAACCGGCCCTTATTGGGTTGAAGAACATAGACAACAACATCCAAATGTACCTATTGTTTCTGTTGATCTTAGTCTTTCGGAACGACAACTAATGTTATCTCTTGTGCGGCAATTAATAGTGATTCTCAATTCATACACAACGGTTCGCTGACTTTACAGCGAGCCGTTTTTTCTTATAATGGAGAAGACCATTCCAAGACATTGAGAATGGAGCTTCATAAAAGCATATTCCCCGGTAGCTCAGCGGTAGAGCGGCGCGCTGTTAACGCGATGGTCGTAGGTTCGAATCCTACCCGGGGAGCTAATCTAAAAACCGAGAGAATATCTCGGTTTTTGGTTAGATCCACATTGGACGTTAGAACCTATGGATGATTAAATGAATAAGATGAATTTCGAAACCCCACCAACCAAATCTTCTGATCAAATAGAGGCTCAGAGTTTTCGTGAGCTTTTTGATAGAACTCAGATGGATGAGAAAGGAAAAATAACAACAATTCGGTACGAATTACCTTATCCTAAAGAGGATTTTCTTAAATTTCTTGTTACTGAGAAAAATGTTCTATTGCACGGCTCTTCGAGCAAAGAAATCGAAATTCTTGAGCCCCGACAGGCTAATGACAGAGCAAAAATCTCTGGGAATAAGAAGGCGGTGTACGCCGTTACCGACCCAGTTTTTCCGATTTTCTACGCCATTCAAGATAGAAATAAAATTCACGGTCTTATTGAAAGCGGAGTGGATCATAATCCAGCGACGGGAGAACTAAGATACGAATTTAAAATGCCCCAAAGTGTTTTAGCGTCCGAGCCGTGGACACGAGGAATAATCTACATTTTTGATAGGAGTCAATTCAATCCTGAAAAAAATGATGTGGGTGAACCAAGTGGGGAATGGACATCTGAAAAGGCGGTGAATCCGATTGCTAAATTGGAAGTTGGACCCGAAGATTTTCGTTTCCTAGATAAAGTGAAAGGCGTGGAATAGCAGTTATTCATTTCCCCCTCAAACAGGTTCTAACGTCATTCAGTAAGGGGAGCAAGTGAGTGAAATGTAAATGCGCCTTGTGGCATATTTGTATTTTCGAACGCAGCTCCCGGGCAAGTCCGCTTACCCAGGAGAGCTTTCAAAATATAAAAAGGGGTATAATTACGAGCGTATGTGCATCTCAAGGACAAGATTTGTTATTGTTTTCATTATTTTTGCATTTGCCTTCATGTTTATTTCAAATGCACTTTTTGGAACAGATGCTCGGGTCTTTCCACAACCACCCGAGTCTTTCTTAGGAAATGAATCATCTGTAGTCTGGAAGAGTATTGGATATAAAATTCTTTTGCCTATCAAATTTGTTTTGGTAGGACCCATGCTCTTTTCCGGTAATTTTTTAAGAGAAGACCCGCCACCTCCATTTGTTGCCATTGTATTTGCACTATACTGGTCTGTTCTTGCCCTGATTCTTCATTATTCTATTAATAAAATAAAGCACTCGTAGTTCATTGTTTAGGTTCTTCGGCTTACGTCCTTTGAGAGGCATTTCTTCAGCGTTGTTCTACTTGGAGAATAAATGAATAGAATGTAAATAAGTTCTACCAACCTTATATCTAATATTCAGATAAGTGAATATACAGTAATGTATACTATGAATATATGTACAAAAATGGGAGCAGAGTAGGTAATTGGAGTTACATCATTATTCCTGGATTACTACTTTTTGTTGCAATTAGTATTCTTAACTTTTGGGTATATAGATTGGAACTCGGGTCTCTTCGTAATATTTATAACAATGAAGTTGTTGGAATAAAATCCGTGATTAGTAGAAGATTTCAGAGTGCATTAATTGCAGTAGAAAGCACTCGGGCTTTTTTTGTCTCAAGTCAGGAGGTAACTAAGGAGGAATTTAATTTTTTCAGTTCCGTACTTGAAAAGAGCGTTGTTGCGGGAGCAATAGCGATGCCAATTACCATCGAGTGGATAGATGCCGCAAATAAGATTCAATTCGTGTATCCGATGAATGAGGACAACACAAAAATTATTGGCTTGGATTTAAATCAATATCCTAATCGTTTATCGTCAATTATAAAAGCAAAAGCAACACAACTCCCAGTTGTTACTGAGCCGATTATGCTGAGGCAGGGATATCCTGGTCTTCTTATTTATTCACCAATATATAAAGGTAGCACCTACTTGGGAGAGGCGGTGGTAGTGGTTCGTTTGGCCAACCTACTCGCTCCGATTTCAGGAAGTAATTTACTCTACACGAAAGACGCATATATTAGAACGGGTGATTTTATAGCCCCATTCGACGCCGATGTAATTTTAAATAATAATGGAGGGCGCATTGTTAATCCACAGGGCGATTTTGTGAAGGATTCTCTGGCACAAAAATATTTAGAAGTAGATAGGGGGGCGGTGCAGGAAGATATTGTTTTTGCAGATAAGACTTGGCAACTAAGGACTAACCCATCCTACCTTACAGAAGTGAATGAAAGAGCAGTAATATACGCCACAATTTCAATTGCTTTTTTGTTTGCGATGATTAGTTTTTTGTGGCTTTTACAAAAGCACAGAAAGCAAGCGTTTTTAGAGCAAGAAAAAGCGGAAAAATTTTCAGGTGAATTACAAAAATTTAAATTGGCTGTTGATAATGCATCTGATCAGATTGTGATTACGGACCCGGAAGGAATAGTGATTTATGGCAATAAAGCGGTAGAAAAAATAACTGGATATAGGGCTGAGGAGGCAATAGGGAAAAAAGCCGCCTCACTTTGGAAAGTACCGATGAACCACGAATATTATGAGAATTTCTGGAAGACAATAAAAATCGACAAGAAGGAATTTGTTGGTGAGATTACTAATATAAAAAAGAATGGGACTAAATATAATGCGGTCATCGGTGTTTCTCCAGTTCTGGATAGCAATAGGAATGTAATTTATTTTGTCGGTATTGAAAGAGATGTAACAAAGGAAAGAGAGTTAGATAAGGCAAAAGACGAGTTTATCTCCCTTGCTTCTCACCAACTAAGAACCCCAATCACCGCAATTTCTTGGAATTCGGAAATGCTTCTTAGTGGAGATCAGGGATTGTTGAATCAAGACCAAAAAACAGTTCTTGAAGGAATTCACGAAAGTAGTAAAAATATGGAAGAGCTTATTGGCGGATTTTTAGATATTACAAAAATAGAGGGAAGTGGATTTATTGTTGAAAAGGGGGATGTGGATTTAGTACAGATTGCCAATTCACTATTAAGTGAGCTTGCAAATCAAATTTCTTATAAAAAAATAAATATTGTTAAGAAATATGGAAGCAACGTCCTTCATCTTGCTATTGGGACGAAGACCGCAAGAATTATTTTGCAGAACCTACTTACAAATGCAATAAAATACACGCCAGAAAAAGGAACCGTTGAGATAGCAATAGAAAGGATTGGCGCTGAAATTTCAATTTTCGTGAAAGATAGTGGATATGGAATTCCTAATGAAGCAAAGAGTCGAATTTTCACAAAGCTCTTTCGTGCCGATAATATAAAAGAAAAAGAGCCAACAGGGACTGGTTTGGGGCTCTATCTTCTTAAGTCATTAGTAGATAAACTTGGCGGAAAGGTTTGGTTTGACTCAAAAGAAGGAGTGGGGACTACTTTCTTTGTGAATTTAAAAAATTTTAACAAAGACTAGACATGAAAATATATAATTAAAGTATGGAAATCTCAATATTTTTAGCAAGATTTTGGGGAAGTCTTTTTATGATTCTTGGCACAATGTCCATTGGCGCAAAGTTGTTGGGTAGAATTATAGAATACACAGAAGACAAAACTATCACTATATCTACGGGTTATATTACTTTTTTGTTGGGTTTAGTTACTGTAGTTGCGCATAATGTTTGGGTGGCTGACTGGCGAGTCTCTATCACGATTTTAGGTTGGATTACCTTATTAAAAGGAATTGAAAAAATCGGATTTCCTGATTGTGTCAATAAAAAAGCTCAAATGTTTAAAGGGAGACAAGTGCTTTGGGGTGGCATCATATTCCTTATGGGCACTTGGTTTTTTTGGATGGGTTTTTGATTTTTATCCGTACGGGATTGGAACTTTAATAGACATTCTTTTTGCTCGGTTTTATAATTTGGTGTATGAGAATAGAGTCTTTTTCTATGGCTCAGGAAGAGCCAAAAATACAGATTGAAATAAAACCCGAATTTAGTCTATTTGTTCCCGACAATTTTAAGACGGCTCCTTTTGAATATTTTGAGAGAGAAGGAAAGAATGTAAAATCAGGGGAGATAAAATATAAGGAATCGGGCGAGATATCAGAAGATCCAACCGCAGTAAAAGAATTTCCTGTGTGGAGAAATTCTCAAAATGAAGAGGTGAGTGTCATCGCAAAAAGAGTAAATATAACAAAATCGGAGGTGCGGCATTCAGGAGATGCTTTCTATGAATATCATATTATGGAGCTTGCTCACGAATTCAATCTTCCCTGCGTTAAACCAATTGGGAAAGTTGAATTAGATGGTAAGTTTTTGTTTCTGACCGAAAAGGCAGAGGGCATTAAAGGATTTGAAAAAGAGATGAGCTCTCTTAAGGAAAGGGGATATTCTTCTGATGAGATTAATTCTATACAAGAACAAGCACAAAAAATGACCGAGAAGTTAAAGGAACGATACGATGCGGTTGGCATCATGAGGAAGTGGGAATTAAAAGATATGGTTTTTGATATTGATTTTGAAATGAAAACCATAAAATCCGTTATACCAACTGATTTTGAAAAAACTAAAATAGATCAACCAAAATTCTTTGAAGCACGAGAAAAGAGAATGGGTTGATTTTAACCCGATTTGAATATTAGAACGAAGTTAGCTATGCCCGATACTATTTTATTAAATGGTAAAAAATATTCATTTGATGAAAATGATTTACCTTGCCTTATTAGTTATGCTCCAAAAACTGGCGGTTCGCATTTTACTATTAGTATGATGGCTGATCTTTTTTTGAGTGGATCGAAAATTCTCTCTTTTACCGCCTATTCTTCTGCTAAGGATAATTTTTTAGGGCAAATTAAAGGAATGGAATCTAAAGTTGCTTATATTGAATCGATTAATCAGCTCGAAGCAAACAAGGAGGCGCAAGCTATACTTTTAAAAAGTGGAGACGAGAAACTTTTTTTTGAAGTGGTGTCAAAAATCAAAGATCTTAAAGAGCGAGTTGTTTTAGTAAAAAATATAGAAACATTTAGTGGTGCCGTTTTTGATAACTGCTCTCAATTTCAAAAAGTGGTAATTTCTGGAGATATTGATAGATGTAAGGAGAAGAACAAAATAATTGTTAAGAAATATAAAACTATTGTAGTTTTTTCTCGCCCCGAATTTCCTTTGGCATTTAAGGTGCCCACGCTTAATAAATATGAGGGTTATCTTTGGAATGGAGAGAGTGGTGGGTTGTGTAGAGTTTTTCGTTAAAATTGCTTCAACGTCGCCCTATTTGGGAAATAAAAGTTGACTTCGATATCCCAAAATCTTATAGTGAGGGCAGTTTTTTTATACACTAGATAGAAAGGTGAAAATATGGATAAAGGAATAAGTCTCCGTGAAATGAAAAAGATTGATCCAATATCTCATGCGCTCTGGCGGGACTATGTAAAACCTCACGTGAAAAGGAGTCGTCTCAAGGTAAATGAATTGAGGCTCATTTTTGAGGGAGGTCCATCGCCAAAAAGTAGTAATTCTGTGGTGAAAAAAATAATAAAAGACGGACGAGGTATGGATGGATTTCAAGCGGCTATGATGACCTGGAGCTATTTAGCTTCTCTATGTAGGCATGAGGAGCTTAAATTGCAAAAAAAGAAGATATAATCCGAGCGATGCTCGGATTTTTATTTCACGCAGATTTTGACATTATTTTATTTAAAACACGAAAATAAAAGAACCAACTTAAGAGTTGGTTCAAAAAAATTGAGACGAAAGGATTTAATTGCAATTACTTTTTTCTCGGGGCGTATTAATAGTGTGCATGCTCTGTTGGGGGAGGTTATCACCATTCCCCATATTTCGCAGCCAAGGTGGCAGTTTTTTTACAGTTCTTGAGGCTTCCCTAAGTTGTCTCTTTAGCCAGCCAGGCTTTAAGTGCGACGTTTCATTTTCCATTATTCCCCTATCCTTTCTAAAGATGGTTTAAATATCTAAATTAAGCATACATCTAATAAGCAGATCTGCCTATCTTACATTATTATATTTCATGGTCATGTCTTATAATGATTTTGTTACCATGCGAGATTTTTCAAGAAAAAGGAATCGTGGGCTTAAGAATTATGCAATTGTAATTGCGGGACTTTTTGTTGTGGCGTTAGGCATTATTGTTATCCAAAATCAGGCCACATCTCAGGGGTCCACTATGGGAGATGTGCAGATAGGCACCTTAGCGGGCTTACAGACTACCGATGCTCCATGGAATGCGGGTGTTGATCATTTGCGCGAGCGGCTAACCACGATATCTCTTCCCGCTCTTACCGCGGAAGGAACAGCACTTCACACCCATCAACACCTTGATATTTTTATTCACGGGAGACCTATCGCAGTTCCAAGCGGCATCGGTGTAAATGAATCTGCGGGCTTCATTTCGCCAATCCATGTTCATGACACAACGAACGTCATTCATGTGGAGTCACCTCTAATTCAAAAATTTACCCTTGGCCAATTCTTTGATGTCTGGGGTGTTCGTTTTGATCAAAATGCTATTGGAGGATATGTTGCTGATGCCACCTCAACGCTGAAGATATATGTAAACGGAGAATTGTTTAGTGGAAATCCACGAACCATTGAATTAACAGCTCATGAGGAAATAGCGATAACTTTTGGCACATCACAAGAGCAAATACCAATACCCGCAACCTATTTATTTTCACCAGAATTATAGATGATGTTTGTTAGAATGAGACAATGGAATATATTTTTGCGTTCTTAGTTGGAGGGGCTCTTACTGCTCTCATTACCTATTTTGAAGCGAGTGGTTTTCCTTTACTTTCTCGTCTTGCGGCTCTCTTTCCAATCTTTACGTGGCTTTCCTATCTCTTTATTGGGAAACTTTCTGGAGCTGAAGCGGTTTCGAAACACGCTTTATTTGTACTCTTGGGAACTATTGTTTCGTGGCTCCCTTATATGCTCGTCATCTATTATTTTGCACCGAAAATAGGTTCTGATAAGGCGATACTGCTAGGTCTTGCGGTTTTTGTTGTTCTCGCTCTTATATTTATTAAATTTTATAAGATTTAATTTGTGGTAGTTGTATAATAAGTAGGATAAGTGAAAAGATTAATGCTTACTAAATAAATATGAAAAAAATAATTGTAATTTTCATTGTGCTGGCAGTGGTGGGGTTAGGATATTATTTTGTGGCGAATAATAAGTCAGACATAAAAGAATCACCATCTCAAGCTTCTGAGGTAACTGGTGTTGTGGTTGATATAAAGAACTTTTCTTTCAACCCATCGACCGTGTCAGTAAAGGTTGGCACAAAAGTGACGTGGACTAACAATGACGTTGCTCCACATACTATCGTGTCCGATTCTGGCAATCTTTTTAGTTCGGAGTCTCTTTCTCCAGGACAATCATTTAGTTTTACTTTTAATACTGTAGGTACTGTAAATTATCATTGTGGTATTCATCCACCAATGAAGGGAAGTGTTGTAGTTACCAATTAATTTTGAGCACAATATATGTGTAAGAGACAGGTATTTAGAAATGTCAATTTTTGTTGACATAATGCATTTAAATATGTAATTTATAGTCATTCCTGAATATATCAGGTATCTCCGTTGCGGAGTGCGCAACAGACGTTCATTAACAAAAAGAGGTGGTGTATGAACACGCTCAAAGCAATTGTGCACGAAATAGTTGTCCCTACAGGAAAGCATGGCCCTTATGCTGTTGCGACTGCTGAAGGACTTACGGGTTCGGTGACGTTCTCGCTTGATCCATCAGTTTGGAAAGAATCGGAATGGCCGGAAAGAGGCATGGAAGTACTTTTGGGAAAACTGCGAAAAAAACGTGCCGGATGGCGCGCGAAAGAAGGACGATTTTTAAAACCGTCTGACGAGCAATTACAGCAACAAGCAAAGAGCAATGGAATACAATTTCTCTATCCGATTTCAACTCAGTATCCGTTTGATTATGTGTGCCAACAAATTGTGTTGGAACTCGAGAAGCGCAATTGGGAGGTTCCTGGTATTACCGTAGAATTTAATGAGTATGGAACGGGGGATGATAAATATCGAATGGCGTATGATATCCGTGGCGAACAATTT
>JBAYKY010000024.1:0-11020 GCA_041664385.1 Minisyncoccota bacterium | reverse complement strand
GTTCCGCTATAATAAAAGGAATGGTTATTTACATCGGCGCAGATCATCGTGGATTTAAACTGAAAGAATTTTTAAGCAGCTTATTAAAATATGGTGGTTATCCTGTCGTGGATGTAGGAAATGAGAAGTATGATGAGGCCGATAATTATGTAGATTTCGGAAAACGCGTTGCAGAACGCGTAAGTGTTGATTATGACCATAATCGGGGGATTCTTATTTGTGGTTCTGGGGTTGGTATGGATATTGTGGCAAATAAACATCCTAATGTACGTGCGGCACTCGCACTTACTTCTGATCAGGCATTCGATAGTAGAAATGATGATGATACAAATGTATTGTGTCTTGGTGCGAATTATCTCAATGAAGAACAGGCGAAGAAAATAGTCCTTACGTGGATTCAGACGCCATTTTCACAGGAACCTCGTCATCGGAAACGAATCGAAAGTATTGCTCAAGTCGAAATGGAACGCATGAGGCCCTTGCATGGTGAGGACCCCGCATAGCATGGAAGTAATTCCTGCTATCAATTGTGAGAAAGAAGAGTGTGTGAAAATGCGCTTTGAAATTGCGCGAAGTTTTTCATGTGAGTGGTTGCATATTGATGTAAGCGATGGCGTCTTTGCGAATTCGCATACGTGGAATCATCCTGAAACATTTTTACATGCACCGGCAAAACTCGAAGTTCATCTTATGGTTACTAACCCCGAAGATGTAGTGGAAGAGTGGCTTAAGGTAGGCACAAAGCGAATTATTGTGCACGCGGAGTCTTTTAAAAATAAAAAGGAAAGTGTGTTTTTAGATATGTTGGCTCTCTGCAAAAGGTTTGGTGCCGAACTTGTGCTTTCTATAAATCCTGAGACAAAGATAGAGACGTTGTTCCCTTATAAGGATATTGTTTCTTCATTTCAACTTCTCGCAGTCTCGCCTGGACTTTCTGGTCAGGAATTTGATGTGACAATTATATCGAAAATAAAAATGTTACGAGAAAAAATTCCCGGTGTAATAATTGAAATTGATGGAGGAGTAAATCCTATAATCGCACAACAAGTTGCAGATGCGGGTGCAACACGTATCTCCGTAGCATCGTATATTTTTAAAAGCGACAATCCGGCACAGGCATATACGACGTTGCAACAAATTTCTTAAGAAAGGGTGGTATACTAAATAAAATGGAAGCGCTTCACGAGAAAAAACTAAAGCAACTAGAAGAAACCGCAAATCGCGTTCGCGAATTTATAATCCAAACTCTTCTTGAGGCGGGTTCTGGACATTCTGCGGGGCCGCTTGGTATGGCGGATATTGTTACTGCACTCTATTTTCATGTATTGAAACATAACCCCAAGAAGCCAGATTGGGCTGAACGCGACAGACTTGTGCTTTCGAATGGACATATTTGTCCTGTGTTGTATGTCGCTATGGCATTTGCAGGATATTTCCCCGTTGATGAATTACGAACACTACGAAAGATAAACTCACGTCTTCAGGGGCATCCTCACCGCGGTTCTCTTCCGGGGCTTGAGACAACCTCAGGACCATTAGGTTCAGGACTTTCACAAGCAATCGGCATGGCGCTTGCCGCAAAATTAGATAATAAGAAAAATTATGTTTACTGCCTTATGTCCGATGGCGAACAGGAGGAAGGTAATATATGGGAGGCAGTTATGTTTGCGGGGAAGCACCGTCTTTCAAATCTCATTACGGTGATGGATCGTAATAATATTCAGATAGATGGCTTCACCGAGGATGTGATGCCGCTCGAGTCAATTCGTGCAAAATATGAGGCATTTCGATGGCATGTGCTTGAGATTGATGGTCACAATATTAGTGATTTTGTAGATGCAGTGTTTGAGGCTCAGGCGATTTATGAAAAACCGACACTTATCATTGCACATACAATTCCAGGGAAGGGTGTGAGTTTTATGGAGCGCAATTATTTATGGCATGGGAAGCCGCCGAATAAAGAGGAAGCAAAAAAGGCGCTTGCTGAATTGCGATCACTCGGGGGGCGAATAAAGAGCGAACATGAGTAATATAACTGCAAAAGTAAATAAAAATGTGTTTGATGCAGATGTGGAGCAGAAACCAATTCGTGATGGGTATGGCGAGGGGCTTTTAGTTGCGGGAGAGCATAACGAAAATGTGGTGGTGCTCTGCGCGGATCTTAAAGAATCAACGCGCACGGAAGAATTTTCAAAGAAATTTCCTGAACGATTTTTTGAAGTAGGTGTGGCAGAACAAAATATGGCTACCATTGCCGCAGGTCTTGGTGTATCGGGAAAGATTCCCTTCATTTCTTCGTATGCCACTTTTTCTCCTGGAAGAAACTGGGAGCAGATTCGTACCACTATTTCGTATAATGATGCGAATGTGAAGATTGCAGGACATCACGCAGGCATTTCAGTGGGGCCTGATGGTGCGACACATCAAGCGGTTGAGGATATTGCAACTATGCGCGTTATGGCAAATATGAAAGTGATTGTGCCGTGTGATGCTATTGAAGCAAAAAAGGCAACGATTGCTGCAGCAAAAATATGGGGTCCAGTGTATATACGATTTGCACGCGAAAAAACACCAATCGTCACCACTGAAAAATCACCTTTTATTCCAGGAAAAGCAGAAATACTTTGGGATTCTAAAAAACCAGTAGTCGCAATTGTCGCATGTGGGACACTCGTCTATAGCGCTCTTCTTGCGGCAAAAAAACTTGAGGAAGAAGATATTGAGGTGATGGTAGTGAATAATCACACAATTAAACCACTTGATGAAGCAACCCTTCTTGCGGTTGCAAAACGGACCGGCGCTCTTGTGAGTGCAGAAGAGCATCAGATTGCGGGCGGTATGGGGAGTGCAATTGCGGAACTTCTCGTTTCTCAATATCCTATTCCACAAGAGTTTGTGGGAATGCGAGGGGTATTTGGAGAATCAGGAAAACCCGCAGAACTTATTGAGAAATATGGTATGGGAGTGAATGATATTATTCGCGCGGTTCACACAGCAATAAAACGGAAGTAGTTTTTAGCTTATTTCATCACGACTGTGAAGTAGGGCAAAAGTAGAGTATAATGAGAAAAATAGCCCATTATACATGTTTGACATACTCACTATAGGAACCGCGACACAGGATGTATTCCTTACAAGCTCACTTTTTAAAGTACTCCGTGACCCAAAACACTTGGCCCAGATTGGATTTACTACCGGCGAGGCAGAGTGTTTTGCGCTTGGTTCAAAGCTTAAAATGGATAAATTGGTTCGGTCTACGGGAGGGGATGCGGCGAATGCCGCAGTTACTTTTGCGCGACAGGGATTTAAAACTGCAATGCTTGCAAAAGTGGGCAATGACGAAGTAGGGAAGGAAATTGTGCAAGGATTAAAGGAGGAGAAAATTACTATTATAAACGAAACGCATACAGGGGAGACGGATTATTCAACAATACTTTTAGCTCCAGGAGGAGAGCGAACGGTGCTTGTGTATCGTGGAAGTCCTCTTACTAAAAAAGATGTTCCTCTTTCAAAATTGAAGGCAAAATGGGCATATATTGCACCAGGTGATATTCAACCTTCTCTCATAAAAGAAATTTTCTCATTACTTAAAAAGCAGGGAACACAAATTGCGTTTAATCCTTCGCGCTATTATCTTGAGAAATCGTCCGCCGACGTAAAAGGACTTATTGCACAGTCTGATATCGTGATTATGAATCGTGAGGAAGCGGCCACTCTTGTTGATATGCCATATAAGAATGAGAAGGGTGTTTTTCGCAAACTCGATCAATTAGTTCAAGGAATTACTATTATGACGGACGGTCCACATGGCGCTATTGTTTCGGACGGCACGCATGTATATCGTTCTGGCACATTTAGGGAGATTGCATGTGTGGATCGTACGGGTGCAGGTGATGCATTTGGATCCGGATTTGTAGTTGGTTTTATACGCTCGAATGATATTTGTTTTGCATTGCGTCTTGCGGCGGCAAATGCGACATCGGTGGTGGAACATGTGGGTGCTCAAGAAGGAATTCTTTCCGAAAACGATTTTAAAAATAAACGATGGCAGTTTCTTGATCTTGATATCGAATCCCGTTAGAAGATTATCAAATATGATTTTTGGTCAATAGTAGGTTAATATCGTTATTATGACTTTAGTTAAAAGAGATATTTTTCAATTTTCTAACGGGACGAATCCCGCTAAAGAGAACAACAACTGAGGCCTATGATGACCGCACAGGAAAAAATTGCAAAGATTCTTAGGGTTGATAAAGATTATATTCTCACAATTGAGAAACGTTTTTCTGCTGCAACAGGAAAAACTGGAGTCTTTGAACGAATGATGTACGAGAATGAAGTACGTATTAAAGATCGTCTTGAACGTCTTGAACTTTCAGGAGATGTACATGCTAAGGAAGTCTTCGACGCGCTTATCGTAAAAGTTGAGGCAAGTGATGTGAAATTATGTGCGGGCATAGGAACGACTAAATGTACTACTAATGCGGATTTCGTTCTCGCAGTGGAAGCGGTTAAAAAAGTTGCTAAAATTCCCAAAGGCTTTTTTCTTAAAAAAGAGAAGGCAATAGAATTGCTTACGAATGAGCCGCCAAAAAAAGTGATGGCCTATCTTGGGTATGCCACAGTGGCAGAGATGCTTGCGAAGGAAGATATTGTAGAAATTCTTGCCGCGCTACGTTTCGTTGAGGGAAATGAGTGGCTTAACAAGGCATTTTTCACTCATTATGAGAAGCTTACCCCTAATGATTTTGAGGAGCGAGAAGTCGAGGTTCGCGCACTTTCTCCAAAGTGGAGTAAATATGCAAAGATTTTCGTAATGAAGAAATGGCACAATGTGAGCCATTTAAAGGAATTCGGCATTCTTTTTGTGATTCCTGTATCCCTTGGTATCTCTGGAGAGCTTCTTCGTATGATGACGCTCATTTATCACTACACGCATGAAATTCCTTTTTATTCAGATATGTTTCGTGAAATTGCAAAGAATCCCAAGACATTTCCTGAGCATCTTATTTCGCTTCTTCGTGGTGATACTATTGATGACCAGAAACTTTTTGCAGGCGGGGAGACATCTCGGTGGCTTGTTATTCAGCGCTATCTTACGAAAGATGATGAAAATGATTGGCGTCTTTCTGTTCCTCATATCAATCCAGAAGCGATTCATTGGGAGAAAGCAGAAGAAGATCTTGAGACATCGGGAAATCTTTTTAGTGGCACAGGAAATGATTTAAAGTTTTGGCGTGATCTTGATTGGGTTGGCGATTATTTTAAGGATGAAATGGGGAATGATATTCTAGTAAGTTTCGATCTTGTGGACACCGTAATGAGTCTTGTAAAAAGGCATGAGGATGTACGGTTTTTGTATCATCATCAAGAAGCGCTTTGGAACGAGGTTTTTATGCAATATTTCAGCCGCAAAGAACTCGAAGAATATTCTAAGAAACACCTCATTCGAGGATATTTTGAAATATAAAAAGGTAAAATAGAATTATGAATTTAAGGGATGTAATTAAAGATGCAGAAAGAAGGAAAATTGCCATAGGGCATTTCAATATTGGTAATTTAGAGCAATTGAAGGCAATTTCGCATGTCGGAGCGCGGCTTAATGTGCCAATAATTATCGGTGTTTCGGAAGGGGAGCGCGAATATCTTGGGGTTCATCATGTGGTTGATTTCATTCGAAGCTACAATGATGAGCATGCAAAGGAGAGTGGATTTCACCTTTTTTTGAATGCTGATCATACCCATTCTTTAGATAAGGTTCGCGAAGCAGCTGAGGCAGGTTTTGATGCGATTCTTTTTGATGGGGGGAAATTATCACTTGAGGAGAATACTCAACAAACCAAAGAGGCAGTTTCGATTATTAGAGCAATCGATCCCTCAATTATTATTGAGGCTGAATTAGGATATATTGGAAGTGCATCGGAAATTAGAAAAGAGATTCCAAAAGGAGCCGCGATTAATCTTGAAGATCTTACGAAACCAGAAGAAGCAAAACGTTTTGTTAAAGCCACAGGGATTGATATGCTTGCGCCTGCAGTGGGGAATATTCATGGAATGTTTGCTCACATGCCCGATCCCGCTCTTAATATTGAACGGATCCGTGCCATTAAGGAAGCGGTTTCAATTCCACTCGTACTCCATGGAGGGTCAGGGAACTCAAATGCAGATTTTCTTGCCGCAATTGATGCGGGAGTTTCGATTATTCATATTTCAACAGAACTTCGTTATATATGGCGCAAAGAGCTTGAGGAAGTTTTAAAAGAACATCCTGAGGAGATTGCGCCATACAAGATGATGCCTGCAGTTATTGCAGAAATTGAGCGTGTGGTAGAGGAAAAGGTAAGACTTTTTTCTCGAATAAAATAGGAGAGTTCATTTTTTGTAATTGTATTATTTTTTTGACAGATAGTGTAACTCAGCGTATTGTGTGGTTAGATTATTTATTTTTACTAAGGAGTATTCGTATGAGTTTTGCTGAAGAATTTAAAAACGGGCGTCTTATGCATCCGGAGAATATTCGAGAACAATCAGACACATTTCTCGTTTTTATTGATGGAAGTATCGTAGTCAGAACGGAAACATTACAGAAATTATACCCAAGTCGATGGACGGCTTTTCCTTCAGACAAAGAGATTGACCTCAATCTCTTGAAAAGAGAAGAGCAGAAAAAATAGTCCCGCAAATCGCGGGATTTTTATTATTTTGCAGCAAAAGAAATAATTTGACATCATTCATTTTTTGTGTAATACTATAACCAGTTATTAAAAAATAGTTTTATTATTTTTTCTCTCATTATTTAAGGAGGTTGTATGAAAAAGATGTCGGTAATCGTATTTGTGGTGTGCAGTTTGTTTATTGGTATTTCTTTGGGCGGCTGCATGTTGGCTATACAAGGAGTTGCTGCTGCGGTAAACCTTGGAGTGGGTAGTTTAGCAACTGGTTCTGTTGAAATTTCTAAAAAAGTAACCTTTGAGAAATCGGCAGGAGAAAATCCCCTCTATAACAGGGTGAAAATTGCCGGAACGGTAACATACAAAACTGCATCGATCCGGGGGTCTAATTTTATTAATATGCAGATGGTGCTCTTCAAATTTCGCCTTCTTGATAAGAATGGTAAAGAAGTGGGCCTTGTTTCTGAGAAAATAACACTAACCGATGGACTTATTGAAAGTGTTGAGTCGGGAAAAACGTACCATTTCGTACTTCTCAATGAGAAAGTGCCCGCAAACCAGTCAAAGAGTGCGGTAGCGTCGGAGTATGTGAAACTCGGAGGCGGTTATTTCACTGATGAGAGTGGAGAGTGGCATCAAGTTGAGTAAGAAAGAATAAATCATACTATGTCCCGTTTCGCTAATAAGCGATACGGGATTTTTATTTATTCTATTTTGTTATTTGCGAGGTTTTTTGTTTTGAGGTTTAATAAGGTTGCTATGGAAACGAAAGATATCAATAAAATTCTCTTAGAAATTCGTGCAGGAACAGGTGGCGATGAAGCCTCTCTTTTTGCGGGTGATTTGGCACATATGTATCAGCGTTATGCCGCAAAGCGTAATTGGAATTTTTCAATCTTGGATGCAAGCGAAAGTGGCGCAAAAGGGTATAAGACAATGGTAGCCGAAATAAAAGGACACGGGGTCTATGATACGTTTAAACAAGAATCGGGAGTACATCGCGTACAGCGCGTGCCCGTGACGGAGCGTCAGGGAAGAATTCATACTTCTACCGCTTCGGTTGCTATCTTGCCAATAGTAGAATCAAAAGCAGTGGAGTTAAAAGAAAGCGACCTCGAAGTTACTTTTTCAAGAGCGGGAGGTCCTGGTGGACAGAACGTAAATAAGGTGGAGACTGCGGTACGTCTTTTGCATAAACCTACGGGAATCGTGGTTTCGTGTCGCGTGGAACGTTCGCAACATGCGAATCGCGATAAAGCTATGGAAATATTACGCGCAAAGCTTTTTGAAATGCAGCAGGCGAGCGCAGTAGGATCGGTGGGCGATATTCGTAAAGCTCAAATTGGTTCAGGAGATCGTTCGGAAAAGATTCGTACTTATAACTATCCTGATGATCGCGTCACCGACCATCGTATTGGGAAAAAGTGGGGAAATCTTGAAGGAATTATGGATGGTGAGATGGATAAGATTTTTGAGACATTTGCAAAATTAGCCGCAGAGAACAAACCGCAATAAAATACTCCCGCATTATGCGGGAGTATTTTATTATTTATCCTTTTAATACTGCAATATCTTTTTCAAATGAATTTGCTTTGGTCACTACTGGTTCTCCATACCAGAAGCGATAGGTGTACCAATTACCTCCTGCGTAGTATTTTGCAGCCGCACAACGCTCACGAAGCATTTGAGCTTGATTTGGTATTTGATTTCCGTAATCAATGCACGATTTTGAATCCATAAGATCGCGGATATAAACGCCAGTGGCTACGAATGCATCAGAGTTATTCCAAGGGTTTGGTGGATTTGTTTTGGTGACGCTCGCAATTTTTGCTTCATACAATTTCCATGTGGAAGGAATAAATTGTGCGGGGCCCATTGCACCGCCATATGCACCATGGGAATTTGCACACGAGACCTTCGCGGCGGTGGATGAAGGATCAATACCCAATCGACTTAAGAGAGTAAGAAAATAAGGAATGTCGCGGGTTGGATGCATCGCAGTTGTATAACTACACTGTCCTACATTTTTTCCAAGAAGTGATTCGCGACTTAAAATTGCGAGAATAAGTGCCGCGCGCACACCTGAGGCACCTTCTGCAAGTCGCGCATAGTTGTATGCCTTTTCGAAGGTAAGCTCACCACCACCCAAAAGCTCGAAGATACGGCTTCTAATTTGTGCGGCGCTTTCTTGTGTTTTCTTAAGAATTTTTTGATATTCTGCTTCTTTGCCTTTTGTCACTTTTAAAAGAGTCGATTTTTGTGACTGAACTACTTCTTGATTTTTTTTCTGAGCAAGTTGGAGTGCGCGAATATTTTCTTGATCTTCTTTCTTTTGTGCGAGCTCTTCTTTTGTGGCGAGCAGTTCTTGTTTTTGCTTTGTAATTTCATCAAGCTTTGTCCGAATACCATCTTGAATGAGCATGATGTCATTAATACTTCCAAAGAAATCAGAGAGATTTGCTTGGGCAAAAAGAATGGAGACAAGATTTTTTCTATCTGTTTCTTCAACGCTGCGAATAGCGCCCGAGAGTGCCTCTTTGTTTACATCAATTTTATTTTCGGAAACATTAATACTGCGTTGTGTTTCATTAATTTCTTGGTTCAACTTTGTGAGAGTGAGAGTAACTCCCTTTACCTTGAGATTGATTTGCGCAATCTGTGCGTTCAATAATTTAATTTCACCATTTAATGACGACCCTTGTTTTTGATATTGTCCTATAGTTTTTCCAAGCGCATCTATTTGATTTTCATAGTCCGCGAGTTGACTCTCAAGTTCTGCTCGTTGCTCTTGTTTTAGCTCAGCATCACTTTTTTGTGGAGGAGTGCTTGTTGTAGAAGATTCTATAGTTGTTGTTGCCGCAGAGACATAATGAGAGGGATTAAAAGGATATACAAAAAAAGTGGCGAGAAGTGTAGCCGATAGAAAAACGACACTTTTTTTCGAAAAAACAAAGCGCATATAATCTTATTATACACTGGGAGCTGCCCTAAAATCTATATGAATAAAAGAAAATCTCCCGCAAGGAGCGGGAGATTTTTGTAAATTCTATTTCTTTTCAGTTGGTGTTGCTTCCACCTCTGGTGTGGCAACTGGTGCGGGGACAACAGGAGCTACTACTTCTTCTGCTTTTGCCTTTTCTCCCACAGTTGCAATTACTGTTTCGTCAGTAAGGAATACTCTTACATCCTTCGGTATTTTGATATCGCTCATATGGATACTTTTTCCGAGCTCATCAAGTACTGCGAGATTTACCGTGAATGAATGAGGCATTTTTCCAGGAAATGTCTCGATTTCTATTTCATCCACAACCTTAATAACGGGGAATCCATTCTTTATTGCAGGTGCCTCTCCTTCGAAGACAAGAGGAATTTTTACTCTTATTTTTTCATCCATTTTTACTGCATGAAAATCAACTGAGAAAAATTCATTGCTGAGTGCATTGCGTACTGCATCGGTAATAAGTACGGGAATTTTTTTTCCTCCCTCAATATCAATAGTAACGAGTTCGTGTTCTCCTGCTTCACGGTATACTTTTATAAATTCTTTTTTGGAAACACTTAAGTGTTCATTCGGAACGCCGCTTCCAAAGAGCTCCGCAGGAAGAAGTCCTGCTTGGCGCAAAAGTTTTACTTTTTTTCCAAATATTTTACGTGTTGTTGCTTTTAATTCCATTTTCTCGATTAGTTATTCCTGGTTAATTTTCTGCACTTACTTTGCTGACGCTGTCTTTTTTCCAATTACTTTTGGTTTCTTTACACGTACCTTCTTTGCTACGGGTTCTACTGCTTTTGCCTTTCTTGCTTTAAAGCGTTCTACGCGACCTGCGGTATCCACAAGCATCTGCTTGCCGGTATAAAAAGGATGGCATTTTGAGCAGATTTCAACCTCAATAGATTTTACCGTTGAACCAATCACAAATGAATTGCCACAGGCGCAGGTGACAGTTGTTTTTGGGTTGTATACGGGATGAATTTCTTTTTTCATATATAGTAGTAATAACCACCTTATTGTACATAGAATCCCTAAGATGGCAAGTCTCAAGATACATAAAAAACACTCTTGACATTTGTTTACTCGTCCCTATAATGAACAAGCTTTTCAGAAGTCTATATTTTCTTTTGGAACGCGCACTTTGAAAGTTAAATAGCATTGAATGTGCGATTCAATAAATAAGAAAAAGATTAAGGATTTTTTTAGTTGTCCCAATTGAAGCGGAAGCTGCAAGGAACGATACGCGCATGAAAACGGAATGCATCCGTCTTCATGTGCGTAGACATCTTTCTGTGTTCACTTCTTATTTGAGGATTTGATCCTGGTCCAGGATGAACGCTGGCGGCGTGGATAAGGC
>JBAYKY010000023.1:0-11217 GCA_041664385.1 Minisyncoccota bacterium | reverse complement strand
CTCACTCGGGGCACAGAGCGTTTCTGTGTTAGTGTCGGGCCATGCCTCGTGTTCGTCAAAAAATTGCAATCCGAACGCAAGTCGTTCAGTGAGATTCATCGTTCTTCGTCCTGGCGTTTTTGTTGCCATATATCTGGATTCTGATGCAGATATACTGAAGTAGTCTGGCTTCTCCAATCCGGAATGCCAAAGAATATAATTTGTGGTCGGTCCTTCAGTGTGTGTAAGTTCCGCAATATCACGCGCTTCGAGATATGAATTAACTCCTACAACTTCCTCACATTTTTGAAGAAGAATTTGAAGAAGAGAATCAATTCTCGGGATAATAAGAATTACACTTACTTCTTCTGGTTTGGGATTATTAAATATACGGGGATAATGAAGCCCACTCCGTACATCAACATCTTTTTTCAATAATTTCCTCCAAAACTCTTCTTGTGCGGAAATGCGCTCGACAAGCGAAGATAGTGACCTTTTTGTTTCTTTCATTCGAGAATCCTTTCATCTATGTGAATAAAAATAACTAGCATTACTCTACAACTTTATTGAAAACTGTCAAGAAAATACACGAGACTATTCAAAAATTAAATTTTTAGCATATAATTGGTTCATGCCTCAAGATTTAAATAATATTCGTCACTCACTTGCTCACCTTCTCGCCGCCGCTGTCGAGGAGCTTTATCCAGGTGCAAAACGTACTATTGGACCAACCATTGATAACGGTTTTTATTACGATTTTGAATTCGCTCCAAAATACACACCCGTACTCGAAGACCTTCCAAAGATAGAAGCAAAAATGCGCGAGTTACTTCCTACCTGGAAGAGTTTTGATAAGAAAGAAACGAGTGCAAAAGATGCAAAAAAGATGTTCGAGGGGAATGAATACAAGATAGAACTCATTACTGACCTTGAGGCAAAAAATGAGGCAATTTCACTTTATCAATCAGGCAATTTTATTGACCTTTGTCGTGGCGGTCACGTAGAACACCCCGATACGATTAACCCACGCTCATTTGAGCTCTCACGTCTTGCAGGCGCCTATTGGCGCGGCGATGAGAAGAACACCATGCTTACTCGCATCTATGGACTCGCGTTCAATACGCCTGAGGAATTAAAAGCATATAAAGAACAGATGATAGAAGCTGAAAAACGCGACCACCGAAAACTTGGCAAGGATCTTAGTATTTTCGCTTTTGATGAAGATGTAGGACCTGGACTTCCTCTCTGGCTTCCTCACGGCACGGTTATTATCGAAGAACTTGAAAAACTCGCAAAAGAGAAGGAGTTTGAATATGGCTATGTGCGCGTGCGCACGCCTCATCTTGCAAAAGAATCAATGTATAAAAAGAGTGGTCATCTCCCCTATTATGAGGATGTGATGTACCCTCCGATGGAATATGAGGGAGGAAAATATTATTTGAAGGCAATGAATTGCCCGCACCATCACAAGATATTTGCGGCAGAACCAAGAAGCTATCGCGACTTACCACTTCGCCTTGCAGAATATGGCACCTGCTATCGCCACGAAAAATCAGGTGAGCTCTTCGGTCTTATGCGTGTGCGTTCCCTTCAGATGAATGATGCGCATATGTACTGTACGGAAGAACAGTTTGATGAAGAATTCCGTCAGGTTAATAATCTCTATCTTGAATACTTTAAGTTGTTTGGTATTGAGAAATACACGATGCGCTTCTCAACCCACGATCCAAAACGCCTTGGGGAAAAATTCGTAAATGAACCAGAACTCTGGAAGAAAACTGAGGATATGGTGCGCCGCGTACTTGTTGAATCAAAGGTACCTTTCGTGGAAGTAGCGAATGAGGCTGCGTTCTATGGTCCAAAAATCGACATTCAGGTATGGAGTGCGATTGGACGCGAATTTACTCTTGCGACAAATCAAGTTGATTTTGCAGTGCCTCGCCGTTTTGGACTCACCTATACAACCGCCGAAGGAAAAGAAGCAACGCCACTTTGTATCCATCGAGCACCGCTTTCTACCCACGAACGCATGGTGGGCTTCCTTATCGAACATTATGGTGGCAACTTCCCACTCTGGCTCTCTCCAGTGCAAGTTAAAATTGTTCCCGTAGGTGAAGCACACGAAGCATATGCAAAAAAATTAGAACAAGAGCTTCGTAAGAGCTTTGTCCGCGTAGAAGTTGCACGTGCAGTTGATACCCTTGGAAAACGTATCCGCGCAGCAGAAACCATGAAAATTCCTCTTATCCTTGTCGTGGGTGACAAGGAAATTGAAGCGAATGCGGTGAATGTACGCACCCGTGGAAAGAAGGAGACAGAAACAATTCCCTTCGCCACCTTCTTGGAAAATGTTGAGAAGCAGATAAAGGAACGCGCTTCATAAGATTTTTCTCTAATAAAAATGTCCCGCAACGCGGGACGTTTTATTATGTTATGCACCAATACCGAGCGGCACATCATCATAATCATTCGAAAGGATCGAAACCTGAGAAATGGTTTCAAATCTATCTCGTTTCTTTTTCACCACAACAATTGCAGTAACTACAGGGATTCCGAGTGCCATTGCAATCAATCCCCAAACAAGTCCTTTTTTCATACTGCCTCCAATATTTGTGAAAGATTAGTGGAAAATAATTACTGTTAGAAGTATACCAGAATGCACTATATTTGTCAACTAGCTCCATTTTTGCTATTCTACCCCAATGCAGCCTAAGACTTCTCATATACTCGTAATTGTAGGCCCTACCGCAAGTGGCAAAAGCACGCTTGCCGTCTCTCTTGCAAAACGCTTCCACGGGGAGGTGATTTCCGCAGATTCACGCCAAGTATATAAAGGAATGAATCTTGGCTCAGGGAAGATAACCAAGGAAGAAATGAAAGGTATTCCCCATCATCTCCTTGATGTTGCCGATCCAAGACGTACCTTCACTGCTTCACATTATGCACGACTTGGACGCGCCGCAATTCATACCATTCTTCGAAATAAAAAACTGCCCATTATATGTGGTGGTACTGGCTTTTATATTCGCGCTCTTGTAGATGGTCTCGTAATTCCCGAAGTAAAACCAAATATAAAACTTCGCCGTATATTAGAAAAAAAATCAGTTACTGAGCTTTTTAACCTCTTAAAAAAGAAAGACCCGGAGCGTGCCGCAATAATTGATTCAAAAAATCCTCGCCGCCTTATCCGTGCACTCGAAATAATCGACACTCTTGGTAAGGTGCCAAAGCTCAAAAAAAATCCACTTCCCTACCCAACCCTCTTTATTGGTATTGCAAAAGATAAAGAGCAATTAAAACGGCTTGTACGTACTCGACTAGAGAAGCGAATCAATATGGGAATGCTCACTGAGATAAAAAGACTCCACACCAAAGGAGTTTCGTGGAAGAAGCTTGAATCATTCGGTCTCGAATATCGCTACTCTGCCCTCTTCCTCCAAAAGAAGATTGATAAGGAGACATTTATGCGAGAACTTACAAATCAGATTCTTGATTATGCAAAGCGCCAAATGATCTGGTTCCGCCCCGACCCCCGCATTCATTGGATTTCAAAACCTTCGGAAGCGATGAGACTTGTAAAAGATTTCTTATAATAGCAGAAATATTTACTTTATTTACACTCTTCTTCCTATCCTGAGGAATATCGCGCAGACCGCGAAGGCGGCCGAGCGAAAAGAAATTTTTCAACAGAAAAATATTCTGGTTCCGAAGGGTGGGAAGGAGAGTGATATTACTTTAGTTTATTCTGAAATATCTCACGAAGCTTGTCGGGACTTGCCTGACCACGGGTCTTTGCCATTCCCTGCCCCACAAGAAACTGCACAGAATTGGCGTTCCCTTTCTTAAAGTCTTCTACTGCCTTTGGATTTTTTGCAATAATTTCGTCCGCGAGATGTGAAAGCTCTTCTGTATTATCTACGGTGCGCGTGCCCGTCTTTTCCATAATCGTCTCAGGATCCTCTCCTGTCTCGTGCATCTGCACCAATAAGTTCTTTGCAAGGCGACTCAAAACCTTCCCCTCCTGCACTAATGCAACAAGATGTGCAAAATGTTCTGGACTAATATTCAAGCTTGTGAGCGAAAGATTCTTTGTGTTCATAAGCCCTCGCACATCGCTCGTAAAATAATTGATAAGAAGCTGGTAATTTGGCTGACTTACTTGTGAGGCAAATTCAGATGCAGATTCTTCAAAGAATTGAGCACTTTCTTTATTTTCCACAAGAATGTCCGCCTGTTCACTCGTCATGCCAAATAACGCGATAAATCGCTGCCGCTTCGCCTCAGGAAGCTCGGGAAGCTCTTTCCTCATAGTCTCAATATCCCATTCTCCTAAATCAATCGGAGGAATGTCAGGTTCAGGAAAATAGCGATAGTCATGCGCCGACTCCTTTGAACGCTGACTCTCGGTCGTATGCTTTGCATCGTTCCACCCACGCGTTTCTTGCACTATCGCCTCGCCGCGCTTTAAACACTCTTCTTGGCGTACTAATTCAAATTCGATTGCATCATGCACTGCACGAAATGAATTAATATTTTTTACTTCAACTTTAGTACCTAACTCTCCTGTCTTGTTGCTAATAGAAATATTCGCTTCCACGCGCATATGTCCCTTTTCCATATCTGCATCAGATACGCCAAGATAGCGCAAGATAAGTTGGAGCTCTTTTGCAAATGCCACTGCCTCTTCTGCATTCTTCACATCAGGTTCTGTCACAAGCTCAAGAAGTGGCGTGCTCGCACGATTGTAATCTACATACGTTGCCTCTTTATCTTTTCCTGTTTCCCCTGGTAACTCATGCAAGAGTCGTCCTGCATCTTCCTCAAGATGAATGCGCTTAATGCGAATATCTTTTAATATTCCATTCGTCACAAATGGCTCATCATATTGAGAAATCTGGTAACCTTTCGGAAGATCGGGATAGAAATAACTTTTCCTATCAAAATGAGAATGTGTGGCAATAGTTCCTCCGAGCGCAAGACCAAGACGTATTGCCGCGCGAATTGCCTCCTCATTTGGCACTGGAAGCGTGCCAGGATGTCCCAAGCAGATAGGACATGTATTGATGTTCGGCTGATTCTCCTCAAAATTATTCGGACACGCACAAAACATCTTCGTGCGCGTTTTTACATTCATATGAATTTCGAGACCAATAGTAGGAATATACATTTGAGTTTTTATGCGTATATCCCTATACTACAACAAGTTTTGTACATTGAAAAATCAGAAGGAGAACATGATATGGCAACTATTACAATAAGTGGCCTTCCCAATTCTGGGAAAAGTACCACTGCGGATATACTCGGAAAACTCATCGGTTATAAGCGCTATTACACAGGGGGTATATTTCGTGAAATGGCTGCAGAACGGCATATGACGATTGATGAATTCTATCCAACTGTCGATGCTGCTACCGAACAAGAAGTAGATAGGCGCCAAGAAGAGCGCCTACGTAATGAGAATAATATTATCGTTGAAGGAAGAATTGCCCCTTTCCTTGCGTCAGAAAAAAAGAAAATAAAACTTTTCTTTACGGTATCTCAAAAAGAAAGCATTGCACGTGAAAGAAGAAGAAATGAGAAATGTCGTGCAATATCAGATGATGCATTATGGAAAATTATTTCTGGACGCATTGATGCTGAACGAGCACACTATCGAAAATTGTATCCTCATATTGCAGATCATCTTGATCCTTCCGCATTCGATATTGTCATTGATACTACTGAGGTATCAAAATATGATGTTCTTTTGAAAGTACTGAAAGAAATAATTACCGAGGTATAATGCCGATTGGTAGAGATCCGACGTATATGCGGGAGCTCAACCAATAGCATGCGAATGTGTAATTATCTTGTTGTGTACCAATAAAAATCCCCCGCTATTAGCGGGGGTTATTATTACTTTTTATTCTGTTTTGGAACTAATCCATAGAGCACCAACTCTCGCTTGATTTCCTCAAACACATCCTCCGGAGAGCCTTCTCCATGAATAATGCGCGTAACTGCGATCTTCTTTGTTTCGTCCTTCATTGTTTCTTCGACACTTTTCTGCGTACGAAGTGCAATAGCTCGGTTATATTGCTCATCAACCTTGCGAAGTGTTTCAAGTGTCTCGTAGCGGTCAATGGTTTTTCCCGAACTTAGGAGTCGCTTTGTGGCCACCTCAGGACTTACCGCAATGAAAAAGGCTAAATCTGGAACAAGATAATCGTCTTGAAGAATGGCCTCATGCCACTCATATAATTCTTCGAGCGGCACGCCGCACGCAGAACCATACGCATAATTACTGAGGTCATACCGATCGACAACCACAATCTTTTTCTCCTTGAGCGCCGGCTTAATTAATCCTTCAATGTCATAGAGACGATCTACAAGAAAAAGAAGTTGTCGCTCTAATTCGGTGAGTGTTTTCTTTCCTTTAATCTTCTCCATGATTTCTCCTATCATGTACGAAAAGGTAGTAAGTCTTTTATACCTTTTGGATAATGAACGGAGCAAAGACATTTGCACACGAGCATGCAAAAGCATAACTTGCACTTCAAGATCTTGGAGAAGCTTCTCAGAAATCTCTTTCCCTTCGATGATTGCGCGAATAACGCGTCCGAAAGGATTAAGCACTGTTGGCTCTCTACTTTCCATCACCTCATAGCCCAGCTGCTTCAAAAACGGCGCAAGATATTTCACTGCCTGCAATGTTTTTCCAGAACCAGAAATTCCTTCCACAAGAATGAATTTCCCTTGTTCTTCGGTTTTGTTACTCTTGTTTTCCATATAATGCTCCTTCCTTTGTGTAAAAATAAAACAACTGAGAATAGTATCTCAGTTGTTTTATTTACCGTCAATTGACTAAGTTAGTCTATTATTTCAATACCCATATTCTTTGCACTTCCCGCGATGATTTTCATTGCTGCTTCCACATCGTTTGCGTTCAAATCAATCATCTTCTTTTCCGCAATGTCACGAAGTTGTGCACGAGTTACCTTTCCTACTTTTACGCTCTGTGGTGTTGCAGAACCTTTTGCAACTCCTGCTGCTTTCCTCAAAAGCGCGGAAGCGGGTGAAGTTTTGAGTTTAAAGTCGAACGTTCTGTCTTCATAAATGGTAATTTCTGCAGGAATAATATCCCCTACCATATCTTTTGTCGCCGCATTAAATTGCTGGCAAAACTGCGCAATGTTCACACCGTGTTGTCCGAGTGCAGGACCAATAGGAGGCGCAGGATTTGCCTTTGCCGCTTCAATCTGGAGTTTTAATACTGTTTTAATCGCTTTTGCCATAGGTCTCTTTTATACCTTAAATCTTCTGTACTTGCAATGAGTCGAGTTCTAAAAGTGTATCGCGCCCGAATATTGGCACCAATACTTTTATCTTTCCGTGTTCCTCATCAACTTCCGCAACCTTTCCTTCTTGTTCTTTAAACGGTCCATCGGTAATTTTTACAATATCACCCGCTTTGATATCTACCACATATTTCGTCTCTTCTCCTCCCATCTTTGAGAGTAGCGCCTTCACTTCTTCCTCGGAAAGCGGCGTTGGGGTTGTACTGTCCGAACCAACGAATCCAGTTACGCGAGGTGTATTGCGTACCACGGACCATGAATCATGATCAAGTACCATTTCTACAAGCACATACCCAGGATAAATTTTTTCTTCTATGGTGTATCTCTTTCCACTTTTCACTTTAATTTTTACCTCTTTCGGAACGACGATGCCGAATATCTTGTCGCTCATAAACATTGAGTCTACGCGCTGTTTTAAATAGCGTGAAACAGCATCTTCATATCCTGAATAGGTATGTACTGCATACCAACGGCGTTCGAGAGAGGAAATATTTTTTGTGTCCTTTTTTTTATTTTCCTCCATAATTATTTCAAAATAAGTTTTTCAAGTGCCTGCACAAATGCAAAATCAAGAATTCCTAAATAAAGAGAAACTGAGACCGAGAATACAACCACGAACAACGTATAGCGGATTGTTTCCTGTTGGGTTGGCCAATTCACACGTCTCAATTCCTGTCGAGACTCCTGCCAAAACACCTTCATTTTTTCTATTGTAGTGGTCATATATTAAACGTGAGTACTATACCATTCGACATCAATTAAATCAATTGTTAGACATCAAGATTCTTTACCGTTGCCGCGTGTGCCTGAATGAAGTTCTTGCGAGGTTCCACTGCCTCTCCCATCAGTACATCGAACATTTTATCAGCTTGTACCGCATCATCAACCATTACCTGCTTTAATGCTCTTGTTTGAGGATTTAAGGTTGTTTCCCAAAGCTGTTCAGGATTCATTTCACCAAGACCCTTATAGCGCTGAATGTTTAATCCTTCCTTCCCCTGCTTCATAATGGTTTCAAGTGCCGCTTCATTATACACATATTGCACGTCTTTCCCTTTTTGCACGCGGAAGAGAGGTGGTTGTGCGATATAGAGAAATCCACCATCTACAATTTTGGGGAAATATCGATAAAAAAGTGTAAGGAGCAAAGTTCTGATGTGTGCACCATCAACATCGGCATCAGTCATAAGAATAATCTTGTGATAACGAAGTTTCGTGATATCAAACTGATCTGAAATCGCCGTACCGAGCGCAACTACAAGAGAACGAATTTCTTTGTTCAAAAGCATCTTATCAATGCGCGCTTTCTCCACATTCAAAATTTTTCCTTTGAGTGGCAAAACTGCCTGAGTGCGCCTATCGCGTCCTTGCTTACAAGAACCGCCTGCAGAATCTCCCTCAACGATAAAGACCTCTGATTCCTCTGCTTTTCGCGAGCTACAATCCGCAAGTTTTCCAGGAAGTGTTAATCCCTCAAATGCGCCCTTACGCAACACCGTATCTTTTGCTGCTTTTGCTGCTTTTCTTGCTTTTGCTGCAAGAAGATTTTTTTCGATAATTTTTCGCGCATCACCTGAATAGCGCTCCAAAAATTCTTTGAGGCTCTCTGATACTGCGGACTCTACTGCTGAGCGTGCCTCAACATTTCCAAGACGCGCTTTTGTTTGTCCCTCAAATTGAGGTTCACGAATCTTTACAGAAACTGCGGCTACAAGACCCTCTCGCACATCATCTCCAGTAAGGTTTTCATCAGACTCCTTTAAATATTCTTCACGTCGGGCATAGTCATTAAGCGTGCGGGTAAGTGCGGAACGCAAGCCTGTAAGATGGGTGCCACCATCTGGTGTATAAATATTATTTGCAAAACTTAACTCTTCACTCTCTACATCTTGTGTATACGCAAATGCGGTTTCCACATCAATGCCGTCCACTTCTTTGTGCGCATAAAAAAGATTTGCGTGCACTGGTGCTCGCGTACCTAAGAGATGCGTGAGAAATGAAACTAATCCCCCTTCAAAATAAAATCCGTAATAACTCGGTATTTCTTCACGCTCATCAACAATATCAATGCGAACCCCTTTGGTGAGGTATGCCTGATTTCTTAGATAATCTAAAATCTTCTTAAGATCATATTCAATCTTTGCAAAAATGGTAGGATCTGCATAAAACGTAATGCGTGTTCCTGTATTGTCAGCTTTCCCTACTTTTTTTACATTGTACTGAGGAACGCCAATTTTATATTCCTGCATAAAGGAGCCACCATCACGCCATACTTCCGCTTTCATATTTGTAGAAAGCGCATTTACTACTGACACACCCACACCGTGGAGACCGCCAGATACTTTGTATGACCCTTCAGTAAATTTTCCTCCTGCATGAAGTGTGCAAAGTGCTGTTTCAAGCGCGGATTTTTTTGTCTTTGGATGAATATCAACAGGAATACCACGGCCATTATCAGTGATACGAACTCCATCTTTTTTAAGAAGCTCTACCTTAATATAATTGGCGGATCCTGCCATCGCCTCGTCAATTGAGTTGTTTACAATTTCCCACACGAGATGATGAAGACCCTCTGGCCCCGTGGTACCGATATACATACCTGGGCGCTTTCGAACAGGATCTAAGCCCTCAAGGACTTGAATATCTTTTGCGCTATATGAAGATGCTTGTTTTTTCTCTTTTTCAGCCATAATTTCAAAAAGAAAACGGCATTATAAAACCCCGTTATTTGTGCCGTTCTTTACCCTCCAAGTATATCATTTTTTACACCTCAAAACAAGACACATTACAACCAAATTACCCGCTTAAAACCTTATGTTTTTTATACATTTTTCGAATGAAAAAATATATAAAAGAAGCAACAATAAGACCTAAAATTGCATAAAGTGCGTACTCTCCAAAATCAGATATTTCACCCGCGTATACGACGAATGCCTCACCTAATGACCATCCTAAGATGCCCATAAGAAACGCTCTTACGCCACTCCCAATAAAAGTTACCACAAAAAAATTCTTAATTGGGTATCGCAACACTCCGCAGACCGCAGATACTAGAACATTAGGAAAAACAGGAATTGCCCGAAGTCCAAAGAGTAAAATCTCGTCCGTATAACGACCCGTAAAACGTTTATTTATTTTTTCTACATCACCCCATGAAATACCAAACCACTTCCCCCATCGTTTAATAACAGGCTCACCCCCGAGATATGCGAGTGCATATACGAAAAGAGAACCAATTGCCAACCCAAGACCTCCAGGTATTACGATATATGTAATACATTGCAATATTACGCTTCCAAACGGACCACCAGAAGGAAGAAGAAAAAAACCAGCTGCAAGAAGTGAAAAAGTTGAAGGAATAGGAGCAATAATCTCCTCGATTATTGAAATTATAAAAACACCCCACGCTCCATAGTGTTGAATGAAAGGAGTGATTTGTGCAATAAGTTCGTTAAACATAACTCTTCTCTATTCAAGATACAGAAAAACATCATGAATCGCAATTCACTTAATTTTAGGGAATTTCTCTCACCTCTCACTAATATCTTCAGTACTACAGTTAACTGTAGTATCTCTATACTCTCCTCCCTCTTCTATTTAGAAATTGAAAATTGATTATTTAAAATTCAAAAATGCCGTTTGGCGTTTTTGTACCTTGTAGCCCCAAGGGGAATTTCACGCGCTCCACCAGTAAGACTGGTTCCGCTTTTAAAAACCCTCGGTTTTTAATATTTTCCGACACAGGGAACCGAGCGCGGTTCCCCGACCCCCTCCACTGGTTCAATTCCCCTTGGCTAACAAAAATATCCGTCGAAACGGATATTTTTATTAGTAGCCCCAAGGGGAATTGAACCCCTGTTTATGCCGTGAGAGGGCATTGTCCTAGCCACTAGACGATAGG
>JBAYKY010000022.1:0-11717 GCA_041664385.1 Minisyncoccota bacterium | reverse complement strand
TTTTTTTGTCTCATCCTTCCAGCGTGGACTTAATGCAAAATATCCAATGCCGGCCTTCTTCAATTCATCTTCGATACCCGTTGCTTTTGCAGCAAGAAGCATTTGTCGATGATCCTCATCAGCTGCCTTCACTATTTCATTTGTTTCCTTTGGAAATCGCGAGGCAATGATAATATTAAGACCGCCGTTTTGAAACGGACCACCCATCCCAAGACCGATAGCAACATCGAGACGTTTGAACGCTTCAAAAAGATCCTTGAGATATTCAGCGTGTGTGTTTTCAACAACTATTCCAAAGTCCCCTTCGCTCCACGCAGTCGAAAGAACACTTGTTTTTGGATCTAATTCACGACCCTTCCACCCACGTGGAGTTCCAAACTGGTCAAAGGTAAGGCAGGAATGTGTTTTTCCTTTTTCGAAGAAAAATGATGCGGGATTGAATTTCGTGATTGTCCGTCCTTTAATTCCTTGATTTTCAGGAAGCATAGTGTCAGTAGGAATACCGAGAGTAGATCTTATCCCCGCAATTCCCTGCTCATGCTCAGCACAAAAATCCGCACCAAGATTAATTCCAATAAACACACCTTCATCTATAATGAATTCTGGACTCATTCCGCGTCTCATATGTACCAATCCTTTCTTGAATATAGAAAATATGATTTAAAAAACTAACTGCATAATACGTTTTACACAATAAACTGTCAATATTTCTTGGTTAAATAAAAGCCCCATTTGCTGGGGCTTAAAAAATTTTCTTTTTCATCTTTTTCTCACTGTCGCTTGAAGTACTATTTCTTGACGACATCCACAATGAGGACACGTAACCAATTCTCCAGTTGAATCCTTATTTGTCCAATAACATACTGTTTTTACTACTTCCTTTGGTAAGGGAAGTTCAAAAACATTGGTTTCAATCCCCTTACCGCAATTAATGCAAGGTAATAATGCTCTTAAGTTTTCTCTGCCAGCCATGACACTTTCCTTTCCAAATTTGTGAGCTAAAATTAACTGTTTTAATAATAACATCCGATGTGCCATTTGTCAATATAATATATAACATCATATGTATGATAGTATTGCTTTATGAATGAGATGCATATCGACCGAGCTTCAGAAGAGCAAAAACAACAAGAAGAAAGATATGCTCAATGGATGGCAGATCATCCAGAAGTAAAAATTTCTCCGGAAAATTTGCGTGAATGCGGACCAGAAATCGAAGAATTTGAGGAGTTTATTACTTCATTTGAAACGACTTATTCTTTGGAAGAACTTCTTTCAATTACTGATTTAGCATCCAAAGAAGGTCAGCGCAATCCCCTACGAGAACAGGCAAAGGTTGCGCTTAACCCAATTGTTGCAACACTTAACACTTTAAAGAGAGAAACGAATATTTCTCCTGAGAAATATGAGGAATTGAAAGAAGAATATAGACGTCTTTCCCGAGCTGTTGGAATGACAATAGAGGGCGACAAAATTGATCACAGCAGATAACTATACAAAAAAACACCACTTTAAGCATTGTGAAAGAGTAGAATTATAGTATGAAGCATTATATTTGTACGGGAGGTTGTGGCGGAGTTTCGGATAAACCTGGAGTATGCCAGACGAAGATTTGTCCGAAACACGGGAAGCCTCTTGAGGAGTGCGATTGCACCGATGGAAAGCATTACGGGAAGCAAGATCACGACAAAAAAGAAAAATAGTGTACTACAAAATTAAAAAAGTTATTGTAGTGCGTCTGTGAATATTACTAATCGTTGACTATAACTTTGCTTTACCGAATTCCACGTACCTTCGCACGTAATAAGGTTGAGGTGTGAGCCGTTATCTCCTGAAGTAAATACACTTGTCGCATCTGCTGCTGGATCATAGAGATGGCTTTCCCGAACCACGAACGTAATGGTTTCTTTTTTATCGTTTGTCACATACAACCTATCTCCTGCACGCAACTCGCTCAGATTTTTAAATACGCCAGGTTTTGTTAACACTCCCCCACGTATCTGAGCAACATGCCCCGTGACAATAGCAACGCCTTTTTCACCAGGATGCACACTCCCTGTAAACCATCCCACATCAATTACGTTGTTTGGTATTTCCATTGTTCCGTCTGATGCAAGACCATTATATTGAAATTTTGCATCTACATTAATTTTTGGGATTGCGATGCGTATAGGCAAACCGTTATTAGTTTTTGCAATTACAGGATTTGCTGCTGCACTCGTTGTGCTTATTGTTGCTGGTACAGATGGGGTATCAACCATTGGTTGTTGTATAACTATGTTCAGTTTGCCCCTGGAAAGTGGGCCTAATGTGCCAGTCGTTGGAGCAATACCAACTGATGCCTGCCACTTTGTAAGTGCGGTTTTTGTCGCGAGACCGAAATAGTTTGTAGGGATAGTGATATTGAGAAGTCCACTTACAATCAAAAACTGTTGGAGTGCGAGCACATCATTGCCACGAGAGCCAATTGTAAGGTTTCGGGAAAATGTGAAGCTTGCTGCATTTGCGTTGTTTCCAATTACAAAAAAGAAGCATAGTAATGCAGCGAGCAGGAATGTATTTATTTTTTTCATTCTTATTAGTCAACTACTTTAGTTTCGTGAAAAAGGACTTTTACTTCATCTTCTTCTTTTACTCTGTCGCCAAGCACTGCAAGTCTATTATTAATAAGCACTTTTTTCTTTTTGATAAGCTCATCCATTGCTCTTCGTGTGGACTTCTTTTTGAGCGCAAGATATTGATTTATCCTCATAGGAAACTTCGGCTTATCCGTAGAGGAAATTATTGGTTCATCCATACCTGAAGTATAGCTCTATTTCTCTGAAGCTGCTGTTCCTGCGACGAAACCGGTAGTCCAGCAGAGTTGCAATGAATAACCGCCCGAGGGCCTATCAATATTCAAGATATCACCTACAAGATAAAGATTAGGATAAAGGCGCGAGCGCATCGTCTTGAAATCCACCTCCTCCAAAATTACCCCGCCACTTGTAACCACTGCCTTTTCAACACCAAGAAGTTTTGTTACCTGCATAGGAATCCCTTTCAAAATATTCACGAGTCTCAGGCGTTCCTCCCGAATAATGCTATTGCATTGAATCTCTGGATTGATGTGAGAAAGCTCTACAATAATTGGCACGATGGCAGAAGGAAGTAAATTCACAAGGGCATTACGAAATTTCTTTTTGTCGTGCTCTTTAAACAATTCCTGCAGTTTTATATTCAGTGTGCTGTAATCCTCTTTCGGTAAAAGATCAAGCACAAGCATTACACTTCCATATTTCAATAATTCACCCACATCCTTACTCATATTTAAAATGGTGGGACCACTCAATCCCACGTGAGTAAAGAGAATTTTTCCTTTTGCCACTCCCTGTTTCTTGTCATTTTGAAATGTGGTTATTTTTACGTCATCAAGACTTACTCCCGCAAGTCTTTTTACCCACATATCTTTTATTGCGATTGGCACGAGCGATGCTTCGGGTGTAATAATCGTATGCCCAAGTTTTTTGAGCCATTTATATCCATCACCTGTCGAACCCGTTTCTGGTCGTGACGTTCCTCCTGTTGCAAGAATAACTGACTTCCCTTCTATTATTTCTTTATTTTTCAATTTTACCCCTGTGACTACTTTACCCTTATGCATGATTTCTGAAACTTCAGAATTGGAACGGACGCTCACTCTATTTTTCTTCATATATCCTACAAGAACACTCAATACCGATTGTGATGAATTTGATACAGGAAATACACGCAACCCCGGTTCCACTTTTGTCTCCATTCCTCGCGTGTGAAAAAAATCTAACGTTTCTACTACGGACCACTGTGAAAAAGCAGAAAATAAAAACTTTGCGGAATCTTTGAATTTCTCAAGAAGCTTCCGCATATTTGTTTCGGCGTTCATTACATTGCACCTTCCTCCTCCTGTAATGAGGAGTTTCTTACCTAAAGTCTCGTTTTTCTCAATCAAAAGGACGTTTGCACCTCGTTCTGATGCCCTTCCTGCCGCCATCATACCTGCAGGACCACCTCCCACCACTATTACGTCCCAAACAGCCTTCTCATTCATCCAGGCCATCCTAACAGAAAAACGCGAGAGTATAAAACCTTACTGACTCGCCATTGGCGAGTCAGTTTGGAACTACAGAGAAAAATATATTTTTGTTAGTTGCCCTTACATTTCTCGCAAATATCTTTCGCTGAAGCTGGTACGTATGAGCAAGATGGCACTGCGGCAAATGAGGCACAAATCTCCGGTGTAGGAGTAAATCCTTCAGCTGACGGAGCGGGTACTGGTCCACCAGATGGAATGCCTCCAGGGATTCCATCTGGAATTCCACTAGGCATCATATTCTTATATTGTTCCTGCATCTTCTTCAGCACTTCTGGATCTGGCGCTCCGTTTCCTTCAGTTCCTGGCAAGCCCATTCCGGATGGTATTCCCATTCCTGAAGGGACTCCTTGCGGCTTAAAACTTGAAACACATTCTTGAATAAGTTTTTGCACATCTGCCTCACCGCTCAATTCACCACTTTGCATTTTTTCACCAATATTTCCAAGTTTATCTTTGATACAACTCTGCATCTCGGGAGGAGCGTTCTTTAGGCCTTCCTGCATCTTCTGTTCTAAAGCACCCTGGCCTGCCCTCACACATTCCTGAATGATTGAACCAGTTTCTGCACCCAAGTCCACATTCTCACCGCTTTGTATCTTCTGCACTTTGTCCGCACCAAGTTTATCAGTGATGCAAGACTTTATCTCGGGCGGCATCTTTTCCAATCCACTCTTTAATTTGCTAAGCCCTTCTACTTTCATCGTCTCAAAACATTTTCTAAATACATCACCATTCTCAGGAGTTGGCGCCTCACCGCTTTGCACTTTTGCAAATTCTCCCTCACCCATACCGCTCTTCAGACAAGTAAGTGTTGCGGGAGTGGCTTGAGTAAGACCTTGCTGAAGCTTCTCTTGAAGCTGCGGCAAAATCTTATCGAAACATCCCTTGATTATCTCCCCTGTCTGAGGTCCCGGCGTGAAATTGCCGCTCTGAATATCGCCTACGATACTTGTTCCTAAATTATCCTTAAGACACGCAATAGCCTCAGCGGGCATCTGATCAATACCTGAACGCAAACGACCCATGCCGTCTTGCATCTCCTTTAGTTTATCCGCAGGAATAAGATTATATTTTTGTGCGAACGTGAAACACTCTTTCTGGTTTTCTTTTACATTACAATACTTTTCGCACAAATCTTTGGAAGTGCAACTACCTGGACCCTTGCCCCCTGTTGCACGTACCATATCTGCTTCTTCTTTCGTCGCAAATCCCGCCTTTTCTGCAAAATTGATGCATTCAACACTGTGATTCGTATCAGCGCAATATTTTTCACAGTCCGCCTTCGTAGTACAGGCGCCTGGTGTCTCTCCGCTCTTTAAGAATGGAAGAACTTTTTCTGCGTCTGCAATTTCCTTATCTGAGAGAAAGCCTGCTTTTTTCGCAAAACCTAAACATTCCTCAACGTGCCCCGCAACCTTACAATATGAATCACACGAGGCCTTATCGGTACAGCTGCCCGGCAAGGTAGCACCTTGCTTTAAGGCATTTGATACCTTCTTTGCTTCCGCGAGTTGGTCACCACTTACAAAATTATGTTTCTCTGCGAAGCTTAAGCACTCATCCAAATGAGCAACTCCCTCACAATAATTTCGGCACGACTTCTCATCCTTACATGCGCCAGGACCTTCGCCTTTCAGCACATCCGCATATTCTTTTGCGCGTGCGGCATCTTCCTTGGAAATGATATTGTTCTTTGCGCCATAATCTGAACATGCTGCATAATTATTTGCATCACTACAATAGGCGCGACACGCGCTCTCGCTCGTACAATTTCCTAATTCAGGAATAGGATATTTGCTCAAAATGTGAACGATGATTGGCTTTCCTACTGCCTTTCCATTATTTACGATACGCAACTTCATACTTGGTGCACCCTTGACCAATGACGAGATGTCCCACTTATAGAGATAGGCCCGTCCAGGATCCGTCACTACCTGATATCCTCCTCCTGCACTTGTGTTATTTGAAGAAAAATCTGGGTTATAGAAAAGCATCCACGCATTTCCTGATTGATAAGAAAATGTCCGCCCATCTTTATAGGTAAAGCTATTGCTCTTATTCTGAAGTGCTGAGGTCACCGGCACATCATTTACATACACTTCAAATGTTGGATTGCTACCCGCTGGCTTGTCGTACTCAATACGCGCCGCCAATCTCAAGGAATCTACTGACTGCACATTCATAGACCACGACTCATTTGCGGCTATTCGAATTTCATCCGGTATCTGAGTTAAAGGCACGGGAGCATTTGTCTGCGCAATTACGAGTGCTGCCCACGCAGAACTTATAAGTATGAGACCACTAAGAAGTAATGATTGATATTTTTTCATAGTATTAAAAAGGATTGGTATATCCACCCTTGTACGGATTCAAATCCGCTTGAATCGGATTCGTATTAGGAATACTGTCTGCGGGATTCGCTTTTACTGAATCAAATAGCTGCCCGCCTAATCCTGCGTCAGTACTTGCTTCGACAGCATTGTCAGTTGTCTTATTACCTCCAAAATTCGATTTTATTCCGTCCAATACCTCCGGCCTTTTTGCGAGGACGAACCAAACTGCAATCGCAATAACAATCACCACTATTGCGATAATTAATGGCTTTTTCATACGATTATTATACCAAATGCAAATATAGACATTTATCTGCCTATCGCTATTAATGTTTTTTAATTAAGGGAAAATTTGATTGAACCAGTATCTGACTATTTCACCCAGAAGAGCAACACCCACAAGAGAAATGATACCAACAATCCAAGAAAAGAATTTGGTAAATGAGATAAACCATGATCTTATATTAATGAGTGGATTATTCTCTCCTATCTTTTTAATCTTCATTACGATAGGAATAAAAACTAATGCACCTATTGGGCATAACCATAGATTTCCGCCAAATGACTTTATAAGAAAGGCAAAAAATAATACTATAAAAAAACCTAACGATATGGGTACAACTATATTATTTTTGTAAAAATCGGAAACAATCTTTTTCTGGGTTTCTAATAATTGTTTCTCGCCCATCGTTCTCTTGATGCCATCTAATTGCCCCTTTAAATCACTTTCCATTTCTTCTCGACACAATTTTTCTCGCGCAACATTTTCTTTTTGATTTTTTATTTCCGCCTTACTTTCTCTTGCATCTATTTCTGCAATTTTTCTTTTCTGCCGTTCTTCACCCAATCGTTTTGCAACTCTTGCGTGTTCATCAACTAAAGCTTCGCGTATATATTCAGTTCGTTTAATCTCATCTCTCTCGTCAAAAAGATTTTGTTGCAATGCTGTGTTCATCAACAGAGCAGTAACAGTCTCTTTTGGTAAATCCTGAACATGTTCATATCTGCTTAGTGTTTCTAATATCTTTAAAGCTGCACTTTCACTTCTTGGGTCAAAACTTGGAAATAACATTGGTAGTCTTACATTTCGAAATAAGGCATCTTCAATTTGCGGATTACGAGGAACCCAAAACTGGAGTAATTTTATAAAAGAAATAGGAAGTAAACAAATAGGATAGGGATCTTTTTGCATTCTCTGTTTTCTAGAATCAAATGATAGGAACCTATGATCTATTGTTAGAATCCAATTTTTAGCATCTAACGGCGACTCAATAATGTGAGGTCTCATTTTTTTTACAAAGTGCCACAAAACAATATCATTAATCCATTGATCAGATTTTTTTGGATGCATTATTCCTCTATCAAAACGCATCGCATCTTTAATATCTTTTAGCACTTCTTCACTCTCCTCTATTTCCTTTAAATTAGGATTATGTAACTCAATTCCTTTACCACGAAGAATTGTGAGTAAATTGCTTTGATAAGGAGCTAAATAAGCCCTTGGACTAATTGGTTTGCCAGCTTTTTGGGATTCGATTGCGAGTTTATTTGTAAAATCACCTAAATTCAAATCAATTGCCGCGCCTGCTAAATTTGGCGAAAGATGCAATTCTCCAAGACGTTCGGAAATTAAGGAGAGTGCGTGTTTTGTTTCATCAAAGGTTGTATTTAGGACATAAAGTTTAACACTAACTCGGTCAGATATGCTTTTTACCAATGAAAAGAATGAGTCACCCGCTGCATTCGCCTCAACATCGCGGAGTCCAAGCAGCGAAAAAATAAAATTTGTATCGAGAAAAATAACTAAGTTCGGTTTCGATTTAATTATTGAATTAATCTTGTTGAGATTATCTTCTTTGATTCCGCTCGCTTCCACAAAAAAGAAGGCATTCAAATATCGAAGAACATAATTTCGAACTATTTCATTTCCCAAATTTAGAAATTCTCTAATTGCTTTTCGAAGACCGAGACGTGCGTCTATTGGATAATTAGATAAAAATTCTTCAACATTTTCTATGCCAATATTTTGATTTTCTGTAACAGTTGAGTATACACTCGCTCCAGCGTCTTTAATAAATGGTAATAATAATTTCTCATTGAATGAACTCCAAACAAGAGTAGCATCTAAATCAATGCAGTTTTTAAGTAGTATCTCTTTAAAACATTCTTCGGCTTTTTTGTCTTCTGTTATAGAAATTTGAACCTCCTCTTTTATTTTTTTCTTATAATCCTCGGAAAGTTTGTATTTTCTGGTCGATTCAATAAATATCAGGGTTCCACTAGAGAGAATTTTAAGCTGGTCATTTATTTTATTTTTTGGAAGTTCGATATTAAATTCTGAACTAAAAAAAATTAGTATATCTTCTTCTGTAGCTGGGGTATCAAGAATTAGTAAAGATGCAAGAATAAATTTTTTGAGAGCTTCCTCCCACCATCCTGCTTGATTCAATTCTATATGGTGTATTAATGAAACAATTTCTGGGGGAAGTTTTGTTTTGTGAGTTTCCATAATTCAAATATTTGTATCATTGTATGTAATTTTTATCAATTTTCCTAGTATTAAAAAACCGCCACATTTCGTGGCGGATTTGTATTACTAACCTAACAGATATTTAATCGCATCTGCTGCAGAATAAGAACCTTCGGCATTTGTCATCAAGGACGGGAGAAAGCTCACATCGTCGCCCAAGGTGACCACTGCCGCTTCTTCTATGTCGCCCAAGCCGGCGGTCGTAATAAGACCATTGCAGAGGCAACCTCTCCCAATCGTCTCCTCCAACTTGCCGCCCTTCCTTACAAACTTATCGAAAGGTTCGCTTGGACACCGGTAGCCAATCTTTCCATCAGGTCGCTCATAGAGCACTACAAGCTCGCCTTGGTCACAGATGCGCGTACGCGCTTCATAGACTGCGGGTTCGGATATAGTGCCTTCAAGCTCTACTACTTTGAAAGGAAATCCGGTCGGCGAGATTTGCATATCGGTTCTCACCACCAACTTGCCTTCGAATCCATGTTTGCGAATTCTCGCGCGAATTACAGGGTCCATATTGGATTCTTCACAAAGCGCAAAAATAGAACCCGCTTGAATGCCTGCCGCACCAACTGAAAGCGCCCATTTGAGCTTCTCGGGTGATGCGTATGAGCCGCCAATCCAGAAAGGAACACCAAGTGACGCAAGGTCAGGATAATTCACTACGTCTTTTTCTCCGTAGATTGGTTGAATTTTTCCCTCATCATTAAAGATTGGTTTTCGCGGAGGAGCGTTATGCCCTCCCGCAGTCCATTCTTCAACAACGAATCCTTGCACACTTCCTGCCGGCAATTTCTTCATAAAAATATTTGCGAGCAAATTGGATGCAATGATAGGAATAAAGCCAGGCCGTTTCATTGGAGGCAATGTACCACCAAAGAACTTTGCGGGATCGAAAGTCATCACATGACTTGTGATATTCTTTCCTTCAACCGGTACTCGATAACTTACTTCCCTACCCGCTACGATATCATCCAAAAGCTTGGGAATCTGAAGCGGAATACCCGCGCCCATCGTCACGAAATCTACTCCCGCCATGATGGCACCTGTTGCGGCATACACATGAGGCATCGCAATCTTTTCCAAAAAGTTCACACTGATTGGATTCGGATTGTTTTCCTTTGCAAGCCACACAAATGCGAAGTTCGCGCAGACGGTAAGTGAGATAAGAAGATGAGACGGATTGATAGTGAAGACCGGGGTTGCTTTGAATTGGCTTCCTTTGGGGATACCACCGGGAACGAAATACATATCAACGATTTTTTTCGCAACTTCCGGAAATGGGAAGTGAGAAAGAGCACGTTGAATGTCGCCGCCCGGGTCGCCCACTTGTAACATACGAGTAATGAGTCGTTCCAAGGCAACACCAGAAATAGTGCCGCGTTCGCCAAGTAATGACACAGTACGAGCCAAATGCGGACTTGAGATATTTACTCCCATACCGCCTTGGATAATTCGAGGTAACGCATTAAGGCTTTTCATAGCCACTCTCCTTTCAGGAGATTATTGAGATTAGAAGAACTGCTTTATGTATACCACCCGCCATTCTAAGAGGCAACAAAAAAATACCTATATTTCTCACGCTTGATAGAAATGAAGCGGCATAGGATACTGAAGTAAAGTCAAAACAGAACTACTATACATTATAAGATGAAAGTGGTATTTTGTTCCCCAGCGGGCAACATATGCCTCTGTCTTAACAACACAATAACAAGGAGAAACTTATGCAAGAAAATAAAGAGAAAAATAAGACAACTGGTGCGGAAAATGTGAGATGGGACTTGAGTTCCCTCTATTCTGGGATAGATGACCCCCAGATAGATGCGGATGTGAAAACCCTCAGCGTTATGGCTGCAGATTTTCGTACTTCCTACAAAGGAGCGCTTCCTCAATCACTCGGAAATGCGATTGCTGGTTATCTTGATTTAACGATGCTTGAGAGCAAAATTGGTCTTTACCTCTTCCTCAAACAAAGTACGGATGTCACAGACTCTATCGTAAAGAAAAAGGTAGCCGAAGTGGAACGTATGATGAATGAAATCAACGGTGAATACCTCACTTTCTTTGATCTCGAACTTGTTGAATTGAAAGATGAGGAATTGGCGATATGGTACGAAAAGAACGCACTCGTAAAGAAACATCGTCCCTGGATTGAATATGTGCGCATTTTCAAACCACATAATTTGAGTGAACCCGTGGAATCCGCTCTTACCAAGCGAGCCGCATTCAGCGAAGGGGCATGGAATGAATTTTTTGATGAAGTTGAGGCTGATCTTTCATTTGAGTTTCGCAATGAAAAGAAAACACTCACTGAGATGACTCACCTTCTTTCGGAATCAAAAGATGCCACAGAACGCGCGGAAGCTTTGTCTGTAATCAGTAATGGCCTCAAAGGAGCATTTGTAAAGTATTCGGCACAAAATCTCTATATGGTTACCGGTTCTCTCGCGGTTGAAGTAAAAGAACGTAAGTATGAGAATCCGATGAGCGCGCGAAATAAATCAAATCGCGTATCAGATGCAGTTGTTGAAGCACTTCACACTGCCGTTCTTAAAACTGCGGGACCTCTTACCAAGAGGTACTATCGACTAAAGGCGGCACACTTGGGGCAAAAAATACTTCGATGGAGCGATCGTAATGCACCTATGCCGTTTTCAGACGACACTCTTATTCCTTTCGACGAGGCAGAGAAAATAGTAATTGCAGCTTATGAAAGCTTCAGTCCTACACTCGCTGCCATTGT
>JBAYKY010000021.1:0-12380 GCA_041664385.1 Minisyncoccota bacterium | reverse complement strand
GAGGGAATCGAACCCCCATCAAGACCTTAGAAGAGTCCTGCTTTATCCATTAAGCTACGAGGGGTAATAGATATCAAATTTGATTCTAAATCAAAAATGAAGTAATTTAAAGGTTCTAGGTATATGGGCATTAAGCGAAGACTTTCGCCCTAAGTATCAGAATGAAATGAGAATATTTCATTTCGGGCCGTAAGTAGAAGACTGCTTGCGTCCCATCGTTACGTAGAAATCGCATAATAAAATTATACGACTCTACTTCACTCGGGCCGTAGTATACCGGTAGTACGTCTGTTTTGGGAACAGATAGACCGGGTTCGATTCCCGGCGGCCCGACTAGATAAAATACCCCTGAGGGGTATTTTTGTTTCATTAAAAAATGTGATTGACACAGTGCTATATTCTATGGTAAAAAAAGATACTGCTATTTCACAATATAATACCTGTCACTTACGAAAGGGAACCACATGAAAAGTGCTGCTCCACGAAGGAAAAGAAGCTTTAAAAGACTTTCCCAAAAAGAAATAGGAAAGTTGCACCTCATTATATCTGCGCGAATTGCCGAAACTGTGGAAACGCTCGAATCGATGAAACTTGATGAGGATGCTGAACGGCCTAATTTTTTTACTTCATCACCCGCAGAAGTAGCGAGTGAAACACAGGCTCTCGAATGCTCCACTATTCAACTTTCGAATGAAAGAAGATTGCTTAGAAATCTCCGCGACGCAGAACGACGTATTCATATGGGAACCTATCAAGGAATGTGCGCCTCATGCAAAGAACGTATCGCCTCTGACCGTTTAGAGGCCTTACCGTGGACAAATCATTGTGCGTCGTGCCAAGAACAAAACGAACCAAAAACAAAAAGGAAATAACAAAACCCCCGCTCATCGCGGGGAATTTTTTTAGAGTGATTTGTCGAAACTTGCCATACGATCAAGAAACTCTTTATTGAGATCATTAATAGTGTGCGCACTACTATTTGTCTTCTTTAGTGTGGCCTCAATTGCAGTTTTCCGTACGGGCGTATTACCTTCCCCCGCCGCAGAAAGTGCGTCAAGAAATGAGTTCAGATTTTGTGTGTACACGATGAATTCGGATACCAAAGAAAGTTCGGTTGCAATTGCCTGATAGGCGATACGCTGACTTGCGGTCGATTGTAAGGTAGTAAGCGACCCCGCAAGATTCTTTAAAAACTCGGCAAGATTTGACGCGTTCTGATACGCTTCATTATTAATTATGCGCGCTTCATCTATAAATTGCTGCGTCTTTTTGTTATCGCCTGCAAGTTCCGAAACATTTGCGGCATTTATCTTATCGCGTGTTGCACTTGTAAGATCAACGATGTGCTGACTCACTCCTGCAGCATTCTGACGTGCAATAACAAAATCCTGAGGAAGATTCACCGCCCCTGTGGTGTTTTGTCCCCCTCGTAAGGAATAGAAAAAGCCGGCAATCACAAGGACCGCCACAATAACTGACCACATAATTCGCGCATGCTTTTCCTTCATATATGTACCACCCCATCATAACGAAAAGAACTTAATTCTTCAATGATGAGCTTCTACTTGCACACAAGCACACTGTTTAGTATTCTTCTTTCTAGAAGCGCGGGTATCGTATAGTGGTAATACCCCAGTTTTCCAAACTGGCGCCAGGGGTTCGATTCCCCTTACCCGCTCATTGTAAATAAAAGGCAACCGCAAGGTCGTTTTTTATTTATAACTCACGAATAATAAGAGGAATCGAACAGCGGAGTGGGTCAGGAAACCGCGCCCGGTTTCCTGTGTCGGAAAATATTAAAAACCGAGGGTTTTTAAAAGCGAAACTAGTTTTACTAGTGTAGCGCGTTCGCTTCCCCCTGCCCACCGGCAGGCAGGCTTACCCGCTCAAAGAAAATCTCCAGTTATGGAGATTTTTGTTAAAAAATTAAATATCAAAAAATATCTGTTCTGCTCGAGAAAGCTAATCACATATAAGAAAATATACCCGTTTAGCAAGCAAACGCATCTTTTAGAACCGCTCGACTTTCAAAATACGCTCTGATAGGATAAAGTCCTAAATAGACTGGGTGTTACAGCGCGTTACATGTAACACACGAGACGTGCCTTTTCTATAGGCGTGAAGCGAAACAAATTGATATTTCATTCGTTCTATCTATGAAAGAAGAAGAATTGCTCATTCAAAAAGCTAAGCAGGGAGACGATATTTCGTTTGGGAAACTTTACGATACTTATCTCCCCTCCATTTACCGATTTGTTTTCTTAAAAATTGGGAGAAAGGAGGATGCGGAGGACATTACCCAAAAGGTATTTGTAAGCGCATGGCAAAGTCTAAAAGGATTTGAATTCAAAGGATTCCCCTTCTCGAGCTGGTTATACCGTATCGCCTCGAACGCCGTCATTGATTATTATCGAACGTGGAAAGGAAATATAAGTATCGATTTGGTTCCCGAAGAATATTTTTCAGAATCAATGAATGAGGAGGGACGAATAGATGACAACTTCGATATTGCACGAGTAAGGACCGCGATTGCAAAACTCGAACCCGATCAACAAAACGTCGTCATTATGAAATTCGTAAGTGATCTTTCCAATAAAGAGATTGCGGAGTCACTAGGAAAAACGGAAGGAGCTATACGAGTCATTCAACACAGAGCCCTCAAACAGCTAAAAACATTAATAGACACCAATGAAGAACGCCACAATAGAACAACTAAAGAAGCTTAAGTACATCGAACCCGATCGCGGATTTGTATTGCGCGCACGCAACGAGATTTTTGCAGGTTCGAAACCAGCTTTTTCAATAACCCCACGAATACCTGCATTCGCAATTCCTATGTGGGCGTGGTCAGGCGCAGCACTTACCGCACTTCTTGTGGGCGTTTCATTTATTGTGCCTATGATGTTTCCTCGACCTGCATTCTCTGCTTCATTAAATATGAATACGCTTGCAAGTGAATATGGAAATCTTCCTATTAATATTCAACTGAAAGAAATAACCTATGAGCAATCAATGAACCAAGCAGTTGCGTCAGCAATTACAGAAGTAACCGATACAAAAACACAGCACCTTAACAAAGAACTTCTTCAAACCGAGGAACAAAGCGCCGCATTCACTGAAACAAGTAGCACGCAAATAGATTCGCTCCTTGAAACCGTACTCCAATAATATGAAAAAACTTCCTTTTCTTATCACTCTTGCCCTTCTTAGTACACTCGTGTTTCCAAACACGCACGTTGTCTTTGCACAATCAGAGGGTGTACAAAAGGCATTGGAAAATGTAAAAGATAAACTTGATAATCTCGTTACCGCGAAGGATGAAAAACAACCAATGGAATTAGGGCTTCGTATCGAAACTCTCAAAAAAGTGATCGATCTTTCCATTACAGAAGCAAAAGATACACGAGTAAAACTCCTTTCCCTTGAGGACCTCGAGAAAAACACAACTCTCTGGCGCGATGTTATTGCAGAAGAAATGAAGAAAGACGCAGAATATGCTGCGGGAATCAAAAAAGACATTGAGAACAATGAAAAGACATTCACCATTACTGACGTAAAAGAAACAGCAAAAAGATTCAAAGACTGGCGCGACACGAGCTATCTTCCTGCAGTGAACCAGATTCGAGATTATTTCCTCACTGCACAAGAGGACAAAACGATTCAAACCACAAAAACACGATGGCAGAAAATTGACGAGGATATTAAAAAGCTTGAGAAAGCAAAGGTAAAAAATATTGAAAGCGCAAGAAAACTTTTAAAAAATGCGGACTTCCTTATCGCGGAAAGCGAATCATTGAATCAGGAAGCGAAAACATTATTTGAGGATCGTTATATAACTCCCGTAGTCATAAAAGAAACGACCTCGACAGAAAGTATAAGTACCTCGACAGAAGAACTTATTTTTCAAGAAAAGAAAGGAACAAAATCAGATTTGTTAGAAACTAATACCGCAACATCTTCTTCTTATATTTCTTCAAGCACCGATGCGAATGATGAGAGTTCCCCTCTTCCTCCTGCGTCAATACGAGACCTTGTAACTGGGTCTTTGAGTAAAATCAAAGATACCTACAAAGTCTTTATTGAAATGAGCAATTTGGTGAGGAAATTGCTTAAGTAATCCTTACACCTCGTAAGGAAATAAAAACTCCCCGTTAGGGGAGTTTTTATTTGTCTTTTGTGCTCTTTCTTTTCGAGCTGAGTTATTAAGAGATCTCTTAAAAACTTACATTACTGCCTCCTTCAAAAGCTTTCCAGCTCTGAATTTTGGCTTCGTAGATGCTTTGATCTGGATCTTCTCACCCGTCTTTGGGTTTACACCCATACGTGCAGCACGCTTCACAACTTTGAAAGTGCCGAATCCAGTGTATGCCACTTCTTCGCCACGACCCAAAGTCTTTACGATTGTATCAAATATTGCTTCAACCGCTGCCTGTGCTTGCTTCTTGGTTTCAATTCCTGCTCCAGTCATTACTGCTTCTATAAGTCCATCTTTTTTCATAAATTAATATAATGTCTTTTGCTGATTGCAACTCGACCTTTTCTTTTCGTGTTTATTATATCAGATTTCCCTTCCTTGAATAGCCGCCTCAATTTTATTGATTTATTACGAACTATTTTCCAAAATTTGGCAAATAGACCATATTAGCGGGCATATTCCACCGATTTTACTTCACGAATTACCGTTACTTTAATCTCACCAGGAAACTGCACCTCTGATTTAAGCTTCGCCGCAATCTGTTTTGCAATCTGGAAGGCGCCAAAATCATCGATTTTCTCAGGGACCACGAATACACGCACTTCCCTTCCTGCAGCAATTGCGTATGCCTGCTTGATTCCTTCAAAGGTCTTTACTACGCGCTCAATGTCCTCGAGTCTCTTCAAATACTTTTCAAGAGTATCGCGGCGTGCGCCGGGGCGAGCTGCAGAAATAGCATCTGCTGCTGCCACAATGTACGATTCGGGCGTTGAAAATGGATATTCCTCGTGGTGTGCCTCCATTCCTTTGATAACCGCGTCTTCCACGTTGTATTTTTTAAGAAGCTTCCTTCCAATCTCTACATGAGTTCCTTCTACTTCATAATCAATCGCCTTTCCAATGTCATGAAGAAGTGACGCCTTCTTCGTCACCGCCACATTCAAATGAAGTTCTGCGGCAATCGCTGCGGCGATATGCGTCATTTCAATAGAGTGCTGAAGCACATTCTGTCCATAACTTGTGCGGAAATTAAGGCGGCCAAGCACGGGAATAATCTCTTTAGGAAGGTCGAGTACTCCCACTTCGAAGGCTGCCTCCTCACCAATCTTTCGAATACGCTCATCAAGTTCACGGCGAGCTTCTTCAACTTTCTCTTCAATCTTTGCGGGTTGAATTCTACCGTCTTTAATAAGCTTCTCAAGTGCCATTTTTGCAAGCTCACGGCGCATAGGATCAAACGAAGACACAATCAAATTATCTGGCGTCTCATCAATAATCACCTCAACGCCAGTGAGACGTTCGAAGGTGCGGATATTGCGTCCTTCACGGCCAATAATCTTTCCTTTTATCTCTTCGTTCGGCAGTGGCACCATACTCGTAGTCACATCATTAATACTCTCACGCGCATAGCGCTGAATTGCAGTAGTAATAATTTCCGAAGTCTTTGCTTCTATCTCACTGTGCTTCTCATGCTCTAAGCGCGCCATAAGCACGGCGAGCTCATTGCGATGGGAGTCCTCAAATTCCTTCATCACGGCTGTGCGCGCATCCTCACGAGTAAGTCCGGCGACACGCTCAAGCTCTTTAAGCGCTTTTTCGTGCTCATTTTTTACCTCAACTTCAAGTGCTTGCACTCGCGTCATTTCATCACGCGTGCGCTTCACTTCCGCTTCTGCGTTTCTCCTATCAGTATCGAGAGAGTCCTCTTTCTTTTGAAGACGCTCTTCAATACGCCGCAACTCTCCCTTGCGATCTCGCTCTTCTTTCTGTGCTTCACTAATGAGAGAAGCTGCCTTCTCCTTTGCTTCTACGACGATGACTTTCGCCTCAGATTTGGCGGATTCGAGCTCTGCGTGTACCAGTTGTTCTATAGATGCCTTGGAGCGCTTTGCGATCCAGACACGAATGAGATACCCTCCCGCAAGTGCCAAAACCACCAAACCCCCTGCGATTACGGGGCTGATGTTCATAATAATTTACTGTTATTGTTCGATTGTATTGCATCGACTTTATGCCCTCTCAGTATAAAAGGTTTAAAACTCAGGAGCAAGTTCTCAACCAATAAAATAAGAATGGGTGATGCGAAAACAAATTACTTCCCATATAATAGAAGTATTGATATGAATCCCGTTAAAGTTTTACAAATGGAGTTAATGGGGATTATAAAAAATAGTAGACTGTCGATAAGAAAAATAATAAATCTATAAAAACTCTAACAGGATGAAACAAACGATAGTACTCGCAATTCTTGATGGTTGGGGCATCGGTCAACCCGATGAATCAAATCCTATTTACATTACTCATCCAAAAACAATTGATGAGATTGAACGAAACTTCCCTGCGGGAGCGCTTCATGCCTCAGGTATTATGATTGGTCTTCCTTGGGAAGAAGAGGGCAATAGTGAAGTAGGGCACCTTACCATTGGTTCAGGAAAAATCATATACCAACACTTTCCAAAAATCTCTCTTAATATTGAGTCAGGAGATTTTTTTACTAATACTGCATTAAAAGGTGCTTTCTTGCACGCACAAGAAAAAGAAGGAGCAGTACATCTTGTAGGACTTCTTACTAAAGGAAATGTACACGCCTCCCTTCCACATCTCTCTGCACTCATTCAAATGGCGGCGAAAGAACATTGTACCAAACTCTACCTTCATCTCATTACCGACGGACGCGACAGCCCCCCCGAATCTGCGGGTGAGCTTCTTCATCACGTACAGAAAATGATTGAGGAATTTGGTGTGGGCGAAATGGTAAGCGTTGTAGGCCGCTATTTTGCGATGAATCGCGACGAACATTGGGACCGTACCGCAAAAGCATACACGCTTCTTACTCGAGAAAATATTCCTCCACAAAAATTTGAAGAAGTTGCTGCACGCACGTATGCACGCGGTATGAATGACGAATTTATTGATCCTTCAGTAGTGAGTACCGCACACCCCATTCATTCAAATGATTCGATTATTTTTTTCAATTTCCGCGAAGATAGTATGCGTCAAATCACACAAGCGTTTCTTGACCCTGCCTTCGATAAATTCCCTGTTACCCATTTTGAAAATCTCTATATTGCGACGATGACGCAATATCACGACGCATTTCCTGCACACGTGGCCTTCCCCAATGAAACAGTTGAACATCCTCTTGGAAAGGTGCTTGCGGATAATGGGAAGATGCAATTACGCCTCGCAGAAACACAAAAATATGCCCATGTAACCTACTTTTTTAATGGGCTCCGCGAGCAGGCGTTTCCGAATGAATATCGCGTACTTATCCCCTCACTTGATCTCCCCCATCCTGAAGGAAAGCCTGAAATGAGAGCTGCCGAACTTACTGAGCGTGCCATTATTGCACTTCATGAGAACACTTTCGATTTTATTGTGGTGAATTATGCAAATGCCGATATCATTGCGCATACTGGAAACTACAACGCAACCATTGAAGCAATTCAGACGATTGACCGAGAACTCGCGAAACTTATTTCTGCAGTATTAGATGGAAATCATATCCTTCTTATTACCTCGGATCACGGCAACGCCGAAGTGCTTCTTGATAATAAAACAGGAGAGCCAGAGACGCGCCACGATACAAGTCCTGTCCCTATCTACCTCATAGGAAAAGAATATAAGAAAAAAACACCACTTCTTAAGGCGCCAAAACTTACTACTATTGGTCTCCTTTCTGATATAGCACCCACCATTCTTGAGCTTATGCACATTCAAAAACCTGAGGACATGACAGGACAAAGTCTCTTGGACCAGCTTCGATAAAAAGAGAGTATACTAAACGTATGCTTCGATTAATTTCAAAAGTAGCCTTTCATATTTTTTCAAATGCAGTAGCGCTTGTTGTCGCGGCATATTTTGTCGTCGGATTTTCTCTACAAGGCAATGTTACCGCAATCATTATTACTGCCGCGATTCTCACAGGAATCAATACTCTTATCAAACCTGTCTTAAAACTTTTCTTGGGTCCACTTATTCTTCTTACCTTCGGTCTCTTCTCGCTCGTAATTAATGCTATTACGCTTTCTATTCTTGACTTTTTCTCTGCTCCCCTTACAATCCAAGGGTATGTCCCTTTGGCGTATGGGACGCTCATCGTAACTGCGGTCAATATAGTACTCGCAGTTGCGGGAAGACAAATCTATAAAAATAATTAATCTTATGCTCGCTATCGCACAAATTGTGGTCTCACTCGTACTCATCGCTCTTATTATTGTTCAAGAACGTTCCTCAGGCACAGGAGGTCTTTTTGGAAGCGGCGGCGGAGATTCTTCATTCCAAACACGACGTGGTGTGGAAAAGTTTGTATATTATGGCACCATTGGCGCCGCAGCACTTTTTGCGATTCTCGCAGTTCTTAGTCTTACTACACCACGATAATTCTTCTTATTAAAGAAGAGTGATGTGGGAACCTCTATGCAAAGCCTTAAACTGATTCTTAAAGCATTTTCTTCACGTGAGCGGTTTCTTCTTTCGGTTTCCTCATCTCTTTTTCTTATTACGCTTATTGCAATAAGCGCGCTTACTATTCAAGAAAAGAGTGTCTATGTGCCCGTACGCGGTGGCGCATACGCGGAAGGTGTCATTGGTCAGCCGATTATGATAAATCCTATCCTTTCGGACAATCAGACCGACCAGGACTTGAGCGCCCTCCTTTTTTCAAATATATTTGATCTTCTTTCTGATACAAAAAGCTCTGAGGATGGACGCGAGTATACGGTCAAACTTAAACAAAACCTTATGTGGGATGATGGGAAACCTCTCACGACTGATGATCTTCTTTTTACCATTCAAACTATTCAAAATCCTGCAGCACGTTCTCCTTTTGCAAAAGATTGGCAAGGAGTAAGTGTGGAGCGCGTGAGCCAACTTCAGGTTAATTTCTCGCTTCCTACACCTTACGTCTTTTTTATAGAGAACTTGAAACGTACGCGCATTATTCCAAAGCATATTTTTGGTGCGATTCCAGTCGAAAATATAAATCTCTCAAGTTACACCTTAGAACCAGTTGGTAATGGCCCTTACAAATTTGAAGGTTTTTCAAAACGTAAAGATGGTTTTATTACCGAATATAATCTCGTTACAAACCCTTTCTTTGCGGGTACTCCTGCATATATAGAACACTTCTCATTTCGCTTCTATACCACCCTCGAAGAACTAGCAAAAGATTTAAAACTTCGCCGCGTACAAGGATTTGGAAATACGCTTCCGATAAGCACTGAGATTGGGAGTCTTCCTCGAACTATCTCGGAAGCAGTATCTATGCCGCGCTACTATGCGATTTTTATGAACGCGGTAAATAACCCGATTCTCAAGGATAAGAATCTTCGTGTGGCACTTGCGATGGCAATCGATAAAGAAAAAATCATTAAAGAGGTGTTTCGTGGAAATGCGCGCGCAATAAACTCTCCTATCTTTTCTGAACTTGCTTCATTTGGAAATACTCCCGAAGCTACTACAAGCTCCTCACAAGGAATTGCATACGATCCAGAAACAGCAGCACGCACGATTGCATCACTCAAAACAAAAGATATTGTACTCAATCTTGTAATACCAGAGATTCCTTTTCTTGAGAAAACTGCGGAACTTATCAAAGAGGATTGGCTCGCTGCAGGAATTAAAGAGGTAACCATTTTTCCTCTCAGTATTGATGTCTTAACAAGCGACGCAATAAAGACGAGAAATTATGACCTTCTCCTTTTTGGTAATATTTATGAAAATCCAGGCGATCTTTTTCCTTTCTGGCACTCCTCTCAACGCTTCTACCCTGGCCTTAATCTTTCCCTTTATCAAAATACAGAAGTAGATCGTTTCATTGAAACGGTACGACAAAAAAGTAATGTCACCACAGAACAAGATGGATTAAGACGCCTCAACACGCTTATCACGAATGATGCCCCTGCAGTATTCCTCTTTTCAACGCCATATTTCTATACTCACACTACGAATCTTGGAGGTTTTGCTCCTGGTTTTATCACCGCTCCTTCGGATAGATTCCGTGAAGTACAATCGTGGTATGTAACAAAAGCGCGAGTGCTCAAAAGCGAGGTTATTGACAAATAAGAGATTTGCGGATAGTATAACTACAACGTTCTTACTCCTTTTTTCTAGCGTGTTCCCCTCCTCTCTGGTATCTCGAAGAAATTTTGGCGAAGAAGGTATATCCGGTTTAGTTCTTAGTATTCAAAAATAAATTATTAATTAATCCCGGGCAGGTGGTGAAATGGCAGACACGCAGCGTTCAGGTCGCTGTGCTCGCAAGAGCTTGCGGGTTCAAGTCCCGCCCTGCCCACACGAATTTTTCCCAAGTGCAAGGCAATTGGATGAAAAATTCAGTGCCCCGCCAAAGGCGGTGGTAATCAGAAGCAAAGAAAAGTATTTTAGTTTTGCTTTTATAAATGAATCAGTTTTCGACAGTATCCCCTCAATCAGTTTCTCCATTTCGGTGTAAAGGAAATTGAGGAAGGTAAGGTGAAAACTCTACACAGTATGGTTACGCGATTTACGCGAACCCCTCAGTCAAAGGTCGCACAAGAACATCCATCATCACAACGTCCCGCTCATCCACGAAGAAGTACGCGTGGGGCATCGAGTGCACGTCCGCATACTACACATGCAGCTACACCCGAACCTCAACGCGCACCGCATCGTCCAGGCGAGGAACCATTGCGCTTCATTGCGCTTGGTGGACTTGAAGAAATTGGACGTAATTGCATGCTCCTTGAATATAAGGACGAGATTATTGTGATTGATATTGGTCTTCAATTTCCTGAAATGGAAACCCCGGGTATTGATTACATCATCCCGAACGTTTCTTATCTTGAAAAGAAAAAGAAAAATATCAAAGCAATTATCATTACACACGGACACTACGATCACATTGGTGGTATTCCGTATGTGCTTGATAAACTCGGCAATCCGCCAATTTACACCACACCCCTCTCGCGAGAGGTGATCATGAAGCGCCAAGAAGATTTTCCAAATTCACCAAAACCACACTTTCAAATTATTAAAGGTGGCGAAACATATCAATTTGGACGCTACTTCTCAGCAACATTCTTCGATGTGATTCACAACATTCCTGAAGGTGTCGGCATTATTTTCCGCACTCCTATCGGCAATGTGGTTCATCCAGGAGAATTCAAATTCGATTACGATGAGAACGGAAAGCCGCGCAATATGGATGTATGGAAGCGCGTCGGCGATGAGGGTATTCATACCCTCATGATGGATTCTACAGGTGCAGAAACGCCAGGATTCTCACTCTCAGAGCGTGTAGTAGAGGCGGAGCTTGAAAAACTCTTTCGTGCCGCAGAAGGAAGAATTCTTGTGGGTACCTTTGCTTCTCTTCTTGATCGTCTTGGTGAAATCGTAAAGATTTCAGAAAAGATTGGAAGGAAGGTTGCAATTAGCGGTCTTTCCATGAAAACGAATATTCAAATTGCACAAAATCTTGGATATCTCAATTTCAGAAAAGATACTATTATCCCAATTGAAGAAATTGGTCGCCACAAAGACGACAAAATACTCATTCTTTGCACGGGCGCACAAGGCGAACCAAAAGGGAGCTTTATGCGTATTGCGAACGGTGAAAACCGTAATGTACAAATTAAGAAAGGAGACACAATAGTGCTTTCTTCCTCAATCGTGCCAGGAAACGAAAGAAGCGTACAAAATTTGAGAGATAGTTTTGCGCGCCAAGGTGCGATTATCTTCCATCACAAAATGCTCGACATTCACTCATCTGGTCATGCACCACAGGGAGAATTGCGCGCAGTCATGGAACTTATCAGACCAAAACATTTCCTTCCTATCCACGGTTATTACTTTATGCGTTGGAGAAATGCAAAGCTCGCGCAAGAAGCGCTTGGTCTTAAACCAGAAGATACGGTTTTAACCGACAATGGCCACGTGCTTGAACTCTATCCTGATACTATTTATGAATCTGATGAGCGTGTGCCCGCAGATTATGTGATGGTAGATGGCTTGGGCGTCGGTGACGTAGGCGAAGTAGTGCTTCGTGATCGTATTACCCTCTCTCAAGAAGGTATGGTGGTGATTATCACAACCATGAGTAAACAGACAGGAAAAATTGTAAAAAATCCCGATATCATTTCACGCGGTTTTATCTACCTCAAAGAAAATCAAGAAATTCTTGAGGAGATTCGAAAACGTATTCGTG
>JBAYKY010000020.1:0-12779 GCA_041664385.1 Minisyncoccota bacterium | reverse complement strand
TGCATAGCGATGGGTATAATTTACAAGGCGTTGCTCCACATAGTCGGGGTTAACCTCGATATTATTTATTTCAACAAATTCTTTGAATGCACGAATGGAGGGTTCAATAGAAGCGGGGATAGAGGTCGGCTTTCCAAGCAACATACTTTCTACCGTTTCATGAATAAGTGTGCCTTCTGTTGCTGAGCGTGTTTTAATTCGCTCTCCTTCGGCAAAACTCGACATCTTTCCATAGAAACGATACAGTGCGGGTTTTGCTTTAATTTCTACGATACGCGTGACCCTCGGGAACCAAACTCCTTCAATGGTGTAACCGCATCCTTCTCTAAATTCGTCTGTTGTTTTAAAATCGTCCATAAATAAAAAAATTCCTAGAAATTGTTTCTCTTATGATACCAGGAGGGGAGAGCATGCACATCATTGACGATAGTGTATTTTCATAGTATTATGCGCTTAGTTCAAAACATTGAGAAAGGAATATGTATGGCTCGACTTATGGTATATTGTTTTGTATGCGATGTTGCACAATCGGATACAACAAAAAGGAAATCTCGAAAGACTCAGTTTAAGAAATTTGCATCAGATGGCATTGCACGAGAATTTATTAGAGCGAAGAGTTTCGATGATGCGTGTAAAAAAGCACAAACATTTCGGGAAGAGCTCTATGAAAACCTTCTGATTCCTGTGAATGATCAATTGATTCATTACACAAAAAGAAAATTCAAATTATTGTGGAATGCAAACCAACGAGCAATGACTCGTTATGCACATCAGTATTTGGTATAAATCACATTTTTCCCCGTTTCGCTAAATTGGCGAACGGGGATTTTTTTAGTTCGCATACTTGCAAAAAAATATTAAAAAAGGTATAGTATGGCCAGTAATTATCACATAAGTAAAGGAAGGAGATGTTTTATGTATATATTCTTTGCGACAGATCTTCCAATCGGGGAGATAGATAGCATAGTGTATTCGGTATTTGAAGCTAAAAGCGATGATGCCGCCAAAGAGAAAGTCGATTCCTTAAAAACTCAGACAAAGGAGAAGTTTGGAGTCGTGCCTACTCATTGGTCTCTTTTTCGAGCGGAAGTAATAGAAAAGGGAGAGCACGATCGTGGAGCGCGCGCATTACCGTTGTATCCGGCCATTGCCGAAGGGTAGAGCTATTCATGCGAGGGGACAAGAGTTTCCCTCGCATTTCTTTTCTCTCTCACCTGTCGCACAATATACCTTTTGCGACATTACTATATCTAATCAATGCTAGAAATATCCAATCACTTTCCGCACTGTCTCGATAAGCCACGTGAGCATTTCTCTTACAAATTCGGTTGCAGTAGAAATAAATGATTGAGAATTAAAATAAGAAATTTTTTCTTGAACTATATTTTTTCCACTATTTAATATATCAGGTATTGATTGGCCTGATCCTCTTTGAATCATGTTTGTTATGTCCCCCCCAGATAGGTTGATTTTAGGCGTTATAAGGCCCATTTTAGCCTCTATATCCGTTTTTAGGCCCTCTAGGAGCTTGAATACGTCGGTTGCTGGCCCAGGAAGCATATTAGTGATATTTGAAGTCGTTAAATTGAGCTCCGCAAACGCACTAAGTGGACTGAGCGTTGTGGTAATGAATAATAGGAAAAGTAGGATTTGTTTCATAGTGTTACACTTTGCATCCCGCATCTTTTGCTTTAGGAACTTGGAAAAGAGATGGGAGGTAATCAGTAGGATCAAGTGTAATGCCAATTGGTACAAGGCCTGCTGCAGGAGCGACTGCCTTATATTGGATACTTGGAGCCCAGAATACGGTAAGGTGTAGATGCGGACCTTTTGAATAGCCCGTATTGCCCGAATAACCAATGATGTCGCCCTTATTCACAGTGTCGCCTTCTTTCACGATTTGTTTGGAGAGATGTCCATAAAGAGTGGCAAGATTATTACCGTGCTGAATTACAATATATTTTCCGTATTGATATTTATTCCATCGTGAAGTGCCACGATCATTGTTACCAACTTTAATAATTTTCCCTTGTTCTACCGCAAGGACGGGTGTGCCTACCGGACTTCCGAAATCGACGCCATTGTGCGTTTTTGTTCGGTAAAGTGTCATTGCTGCTTTTGTTTGCCCAAAGCATTGTGTGATATAGAGATCGTCAACGGGAAAATCAATAACCCCAGGACGCTTGAGTGGTAATAATGTTGGATCAAATGTTGAGCGAAGTTGATATTCAATTTTTTCGATGACCGCATTAATTTCTTCCTGTTTTTTATCTAGTTCATCAAGTTGTTGTTGATAGAAAAGTTCTTGTTCTTTTGTCTGATCAAAAAGACGTTGCTTTTCAGTTTTTTGCTCTTGAGTTATTTGTTGGAGATTAACGAGATTATTTTTTTGAACTTCTCTGTTTATTTTCTTTTGTTTGGTAAGTTCAATCTTTGTTGAATACTCGTTTTGGAGATCTCGTAGTTGTTTAATATTATCATTGAGCGCACCGTTGAGTGTCGTAATATTTTGGGCCTCAGCGACGCTTTCACTTAAGGTTTCACTTCTCATAATACGTGAAAAAAGACTATCCTGTTCATGTTGTTGTAGTTTGCTTAATAAATCGCGGATAGCATCTTTTTGCTTGAAAATGCGGTCATCCATTGTTCCAAGCTCACTTCCTAAGGAGTTAATTTCTAATCCCAATTTTTCAATAGTTACTGAATTTGCCTTAATGGAAAGATCAAGATGATTGATGTTAGTGTTATAAATCTGGATATCTTTTTTTAACGAATTGCCTGACTGACTCACCTCTTTGAGTGTTTTTTCAAGCGCGTCTCGCTGTGTTTGAATTTTTTGAAGCTCGCTACTTTTTTCCTCGATATTTTTTTGGAGATCACTTACAGGACCTCCATTTGCAGCTTGTGCAATGATTTGCGAAATAGTCTCTGGTGCTGCCTGTGAAGATAAGGCGTACACAAAAAACGCAAGAGAAAGCAAAGTTATGTATGCATAAGGGCGTTTCATAGGTATTCCTTAAAGATTTAATTTTTGAATTGCGTGAGCAATACGTAGCATTGCTTCATCGCACCCGAGCGCGTTCAAAAGTTCAAGAGGGCCTGGTGAAGCCTCTTTTCCAGACAGAGATACACGCAAGGGCCAGAGAATTTCTCCTCTTCCCCGCTTTTCAGCAAGTTTCATGATGTGCATCTCTATCTCGCTCTTTGATTCTTTTTTAGTATCCGCATTCTGAAGGAGTTCTTGTATCGCATTTAGATTTTCTCGTGCGGCTTCACGTGTAGATCCTTTCCACACAAGAAGAGATTGAGGATAATCCGGAAGTTCAAAAAAGAAATGTGCCGTTGCTTGGAACTCAGAAAGATTTTTAAGCCGCTCTTTTGTGAGAATGACCGCTTGTTCAAATAATTTTGCATTTTCTCTCCATGGCGCAGGAGTAAAAGGGACAAGATGTTCCATGAGTGTGCTCGTGTCCATAGCACGGATATGCATGGCATTGAGCCACTCAAGCTTCTCAGGATTATAAATTGCCCCTGCTTTTTGAACACGCTTAATGGTAAATTCGCTTACTAATTCACCAAGGGTGAGTACTTCGCGATCTTCCGAGGGGTGCCACCCAAGGAGCGCAAGAAAATTTATGATTGCACTTGGAAGATATCCTTGTGTTTGATAATCGTCGAGCGAGGTGGTAAGAAAACGTTTTGAAAGTTTCTTTTTGTCGTGCCCGAGGATGAGAGGCAAATGAGCAAAGGTAGGAACAGGAAGACCAAGCGCTTCCGAAAATATAATCTGCTTCGGTGTATTCGAAAGATGTTCTTCGCCCCGAATAACGTGCGAGATTTTCATCTCCGCGTCATCAATTACTACCGCAAAATTATACAGTGGTTCACGAAGTCCTTTCGCAATGATGACATCTCCAAATAATTTGGTATTAAATTCCACTTTTCCACGAATCATATCGGTAAAAGAAACAATTTTCTCCGTCATGCGGAATCGAATTACATGCGGAGAGGTATGTGCACGTTTCTCTGCCTCTTCATGGGGAATGGTTCGGCATCTTCCACCATATTTAGGAATAAGTCCTTGTACGAGCTGTGCTTGGTATTCTTCTTCAATTTCTTCAGGAGTACAGAAACAATAATATGCCCTTCGTTCATTAATGAGTTTTTTTAATTGCGTTTCATACACAGAAATGCGGTCACTCTGACGTACGATTGGTTCGTCCCAAGTAATTCCAAGCCACTCGAGGCCCTTTATGATGTCATCTTCGAAACGTTTTTCAGAACGTTCCTTGTCGGTATCCTCAATGCGCAATAAAAATTTTCCGCCTTCGTGACGGGCAAAAAGCCAGTTGAAAAGGGCGGTTCGTACTCCCCCGAAATGCAAAAAGCCAGTGGGAGACGGCGCAAAACGCACTCGAACGTTCATGAGGCTATTATACCCTAAAATGCTGGTTTCGTCACCTTTTTTGCTACTTGGATGACTTCTGTGGCGATATCCGCTGCTGCAGTTGGACGATAGAAATTGAGTGCGGCTTGATGCATTTTTTGACGCATTTCCTCATTTTTTAAGATACTTCGAATTTGAGAGAGAACGAGGTTTAATGTGAAATTAGTTTCTTCAATAGTTATTCCCGCACCAGACTCCGTATATTCATATGCATTCGCGCGTTGGTGATCCCCCGCTGAATCACTGAGCGGTATGAGTATTGCTGGTTTTCCTGAAGCAGCAATTTCAAAGATGGCGCCCGATCCTGCGCGGGACATAACAATATCCGCAGCACTTAGGGCTTCTCGCATCTGGTCATTTGCAAAATAAGGAGTAAGTCGGTAATGAGACGCGAATGTTTCTCCAATATTTTTTATTGCAGATTGAGACAAGATGTATGCATTTTCATAATTCGCAACCCCTACTTGATGAAGAATTTGAATTTCTTTAATAAGTTCCTCGAGATTATCAAGTATAAAACTATTCATTCGTTGTGATCCTTGTGATCCGCCGAGTACTAAAAGTAGTGGCTTTGTAGAGTCGAATTGCATTTGCTCTTTGAGTATTTTGGAATCACCATAACCACTTCCGAGTCCCTCACGTACTGGGTTTCCCACCATTGTTACCCTTCCTTTCGAAAAGAATTGTTCCGCATTTTTAAAAGAAACGAGTATTTTTTGTGCAAATGATGCGGAAATACGATTGGTAAGTCCTGGCACTGCATCGGATTCATGAATGACGACCGGGATTCTATACCAGCGGGCCACAAGAACTACTGCAAGTGCCCCCGGGCCACCTTTTGAAAAAATAGCATCAGGTATCGTAATGTAAAGTTTCACGAGTGCTTGAAAAATACTCCAGAAGAATTTTGGAATATCAATTATATTTGCGATATCAAAATAACGTCGGAATTTACTCGATGCAATCGCATACGAACGTATTTCGCGTGCTTCAAAATCTTCTGCGAGTATGTGGTGTGGTCCAAAGTATAAAAGTTCTAGGTCGTGAGGCATCTCTTTTCGAAGTGCATCAGCAACCGCAAGGAGAGGATACAGATGTCCCCCACTTCCTCCTCCTGCAAATCCAATACGAATAGGCATAATATTTTTTGTTTAATGTCGATACTTCGATATGTTAGCAATGATACCCCCCATGGTCAAAAAGACTGCGAGTGCGGTTCCTCCATAGCTTATGAATGGCAGAGGAACGCCTGTCATAGGAATGATACCAGAGATGGCTGCAATATTTACAAATGCCTGCAATCCGATAACGGAGATGAAGCTTGTGACGAGAAGCCTACTAAACATATCCGGCGCGGCACGAGCAATTTTTAGTCCGCGCCATATAAATGCAAGAAAGAAAAGAAGAAAGGTAATTGCACCCACGAATCCAAGTTCTTCGGCAATAACTGCGAAGATAGAATCTCCTATTGGCTCAGGAAGATAATGGAGCTTCGTAGTTGATTTCCCAAATCCTACACCCCATAACCCCCCAGATCCAATTGCGGTTTTTGCTTGGTCGACTTGATATCCTTTTCCTTGGAGATCGCTTTGCTGATTGATAAATGTTCTTAATCGATCCCCACGATACCCGTCTTTAAGAGAAATTAATCCTACAAGACCAATACTCGCAACAAGGAGAAGTACTGCAATGAATTTTATTCTTGCTCCAGAAGTGAAATAAATAATGAGCGAGGTAAGGAAAATAAGTCCCGCGGTAGTAGTTGCAGGTTGGAGGATAAGGAGAACCCCCACTATTCCAAGAAGTATTGCAAAAGGAAAAAGACCACCCCAGAAACTTTTTCCTCGTTCTTGTCCCCTACTAATCCATGCAGCAAGATAAGTAAAAAATGCGAGTTTCAAAAATTCTCCTGGTTGAAATGAAAAAAATTGTAGATTAATCCATCGATTACCTCCTTTTTCAGTAAGCCCGAGTGGTGTAAATACGGCGAGGAGAAGGATGATAGCACCCGCAAGAAGTATGAGCGAATACTTTTCCCACATACGATAATACACGAAATATCCTATAAAAAAACCAATAAGACCAAGCGAGAGGCCATTCTCTAGCTGATGGACAAGATAGTAGGTACTATCATTAAAGTCGCGCTTCGCGAGGTCTGAGGAAGCGCTTGTAAGCATAACAAGACCAAAAACCACAAGAACCGCAAGGAAGGCAATAAATATAAAATCGGGAGCAGAACTTCGTTTTGGATGCGCGAGCTTCTTCATTCGTTAGGGTTTACTATGGAGTACCATTCCTGCAAGTGTGGGTATATACACTTCATCACGAAGCACGCGAACGCCGTTTATAAACACATCTCTTGGTTTGTCTTTTGAAAGAATAACAAGGTCAGCATAGTATCCCTCTTTAATAAGTCCCCTTTTTTCAATACTGTATTTTTGAGCAGGAAGAGAGCTTATTTTTTGAATTGCTTTTTCAATGCTCATTATTTTTTTCTCTGAAACAAGTGAAAGAAACGATGGAAATGTGGATGTGCTTTGGGTTGTTTTGAATTCTTTTTTCCCAAAACTTGCAGCGTTTGATGAAATAATCGAATTAGGATGTGCAAGAAAAAGTAGAAGTAACTCCTCATCTACTACTTTTGCGGAAACGGTTGCGCGAAGCGCGGTCATATCCATAAGTGCAAGAAGTGCTTCTTCAAATTTCTTTTCATTGCGGAGTGCAAATTCACGTATCGAAATTCCCTCGAGGAATTTAAGAGAGGAATCTGGTACGTGGGTTATGATGTAATCGCGTGCAGGGAGTTTTTTAAAGTGTTCGAAAAGACGTTCCTGAAGCACCTTCAAATGAAGGTGCTCTCGCATCGTTTCGAGATATTCTTCATGAAACCATTCGGGAAGCAATTCATAAATAAGAAATGGTGCGGTTTCAAACGGATGGACATCAAAATGGATATGTTGCTTTGATGACTCGTGTTCAATAAGTTCCGCGGCTTCTCGATAAAGCGCAGTGTATGCCTTGAGTGGTTGAAGATGACTTATTTCAACATTACACCCCGTTTCTGCGGAAAGAGAAAGTGTTTCTCGTACCGCATCAATAAGATTTTCTTTTGAATCGCGGAGATGCGTTGCATAGACGCCGCCGTGCTTTGCCAGAATAGTAAGAAGCTCCTTTAATTCATTGAAGGGAGTTTTTTTCGCATGGGTATGCTCAAGCCCAGTTGAAAGTCCAAATGCCCCCTCTTTTAGTGAGACAGAGAGAATTTTTTTGAATGCTGATATTTCACTTTCAGTAAGGTCTCTAAATTTATTTTTGGTAAGTGCGCGACGAATGGTGGTGTGTCCTACTAGCGTGCCGAAATTAATACCAACACCTTTCTTTGTGAGGAGTGTAAGAAATTCATGAACAGAATGCCATCCTATATTTTCTCGAAACTCACTTCCCCACTCGCGTAACGAAATAAGCGATCCATTGAGAAGTGGCGCAAGCGAGACCCCACAATTTCCGCCGATGATGGTAGTAATACCCTGCCGAACAAAATCCTCCTGATATGGTTCGTAAAAGAGCGACATATGATGATCGGAGTGCGTAGTAACGTCAATAAAGCCCGGTGTTACCATAGCTCCCGCAGCATCAACAACCTCATCAGCATGACCTCGGGAGATAGAATCTATTTTTACAATAAACGAATCTCTCACAAGGATATCTTTTTTGACAGGAGGTGTGCCGCTGCCATCATAGACAAGCGCATTTTTAATAAGCGTAGTCATTTCTTCTCATTGTACATTATTCACCGCCTTTTGAGATGAGGAAATCGTTAAATAAAACGGGCGAGGAAGAAGAGTGCAAGACCAAATATGGTAGTTACAATAGTCACAATCCAAAAGCGCATAGTAATCTGACTTTCTGGCCATCCAAGCGCCTCAAAATGATGATGGATAGGAGTGGAAAGGAAAACCTTTTTTTTCCTCACTTTTTTGCTTATGGTTTGGATAATAACGGAAAGAGATTCGATAATGAGAATTGAACCAAAGAAAGGAAGAAAAAAGGCAGTGTTGGTAAGCATCACCATAACCCCAAGTGTAATACCAAGCGACATTGATCCTGTGTCACCCATAAAAAAGCGCGCGGGATAAATATTAAACCAGAGGAACGCAAGAAGTGCACCAAGAATTACTGAATTCATAGCAGCAAGATCAAAGCGATTGGTGGCAAAAGAGATAACTGCGAGTGCGCCAAATGCAAAGAAAAGTGTTCCCCCTGCGAGTCCGTCGAGCCCATCAGTCTCGTTCGTTGAAAAGGCAGACGCGATAAGGATGAACATAAAAAAAGGAATATACCACCACCCCATCGAAATATTTCCGTAAAAAGGAACATACAGAACATCCCAACCAAGGCGGAAATAAAACCACCACGCACCCACTGCAGAAAGAATGGTGTAGAGAATAAGTTTATGACTCACACTTAATCCACCGCCGTGTGGCCCCTTTCCCATGATGCCAAATACGTCATCAAGAAGTCCTACAATAGCTGCAAAAAAGAGCGCCGCAAGAGGGAGATATGTTTCTGCACGATTTACAAAATTGAAATAATTTGCGAAACCACCAAAAAACTTTTGCAGAATGAGAAAAAGGAGTGCGAGCCCAATTACTGTTCCCCAGATAATAATACCCCCCATTGTCGGAGTATCTGATTTCTTTTTGTGAAATTGATAGAAGATGGGTGCACTTGTCTCATCGCGAATATTGGTTTTCTTAATATTGAGCCGTTGCAGAAGGTGCACCACAAAAGGAGTCACGATAAGTGCGGTTACGAATGCGAATGCAAAAAGGATAAGGATGCGAATAGCTTCAAATACAATCATGGTATTAATTAAATATATACGCGTTTGCAACCCAATTCAAAAGACTTTTAGACTCCTCTGCTCTGTTGGTACTTCCAAGAATAATAAAGACCACGCGCTCATTGCCGAATGAAAAGAATGCGAGAAGATTCTCACGTGCCTCGGGTGATGTTCCTGTTTTTCCACCAAGGTAATTTTTTTCAACGACAAGAGCGTTAATATTGGAAATAGTATGCACCTCCCCGCTGTTTATCGGTTGTACAAGAAAGCTTTGAAGGCGTGTCCAGCTAATAATGTCAGGATGTTTTTCTACAAGGTATCGTGCGAGACGAATAAGATCGCTTGCTGATGACTGGTTAAGATCAGAGAGGCCGGAGGCATCATGCACAATTGTTTGAGTCATTCCAAGTTTTTCCGCTTTCGTGTTGAGAAGATGAATAAATTGTTCTTTTCCTCCTCCATATTCTTCAAATGCAGCTGCCGCATCATTTGATGAAGTAAGGAGCATAATTTTTACAAGATCCTCTGCGGTGTACACTTCCCCACTTTTAAAATCACCCGCAGTTCCTTCGGTATCAATAGCGGTTTGTGATACTGGGATTTTTTTCTTCATTCCTATTTCTTCCGCAACCACAATGGCAGTTAACAATTTTGTGAGTGATGCCATTGGCCACGTTTTGTATGTTTGATAATTAAAAAATGGAAAATTGGAATCAAGCGATTGAATTGCCACCGCTTCCGCATTTACTTTAGGGTCAAGTACGTCCCATTTTCGTTTTGGTACTTTTTGCTCATCTCCTTTTTGGTTTGCGGCAGATACTGCCCCTGTGGTGGAGTCTTGCGTTGCGAGTTGTTCAGCGCGGATAGTTCCGTTTCCTTGTACTCCATGTTCAAGAACCGTGATAGTAATAGCGGTGAGCGCAAGAAATGCAGCGATGAATGCTTGTATTCGTGGTGACATAGGGCTTACGCTTCGGGTGAATTTGGTTCGTGATTTTCTATCGTGGAAGTGGTTTCTGTAGCTTCGTGAGGAGTTGCAACTGTTTCTGTGGTGGGCGTAGGTTGCATTATCTGTGCTTCAAATTCGCGAAGAATAGTTCGGTATTTTTCGTATTCTGGAAGCGTCTGTATTGAAGCAATACCCATATGTTTCAAAAATTCTTCGGTGATTCGATAATGAAAAGAATTTCCTTTTTCGTCGCCACGCTCTATAAGTCCGCGCATGACGAGACTTCGTAGCGTAAAGCTTGAATTGACGCCACGGATATAATCAATCGTTGCACGGGGCATGGGGCCGAGATAGGCCACGAGCGAAAGCACTTCAATAGAGGCGGGGGTAAGTTGTTCTCGAAATTCATCTTTTACAATCGCTTCTCCGAGTGATTTTAATTCAGGTTTTGTAGCGAGCTGTATACTTTCTCCTTTTCGTAAGAGAAGTAATCCTCGCTCTCCATTTTCTGCGAGTGTTTTTTCCCAATCATTTAAGGCTTGTGCACATTCTTCTTCGGATATTCCTAAAAGCGATGCAAGTTTTTTGATTGCGATTGGTTCTCCATAATAAAATAAGAGTGCTTCAATTCGTGCAAAAATGGTCATACTGATGATTTATTGTATTCTGTGGGTTCGTTTTTCGCAATCATAATTTTTTCAAAATGTCCTCCTTGTTCAACATTCACAAGTTGTTGTTTAATGAGGTGAAGTACTGCAAGGAAAAGAACTACGAGTTCCCCTTTCCCTTTGCCTGCGTGAAGTTCACTAAAATTAATCGGTGTTGAAGAAAGGTGTGTGATTACTTCCTGAATTTTCTGACGAAGATTAATAATCTGATTTTTGACCACCGCATTTGGTTTAAAGAGTTGTTCTAAGTCTCCTACGATTTTTAATACTGAAGTAAAAAGTATTTCTGGAGTGATGCCTGAGGGCGGATAAAACAAAGGTTCGGTGGAAACAAGAAATTCACGTGTGTATATTTGAGGTTGTTCACTCCAGAGTATACGAACATGCTCCTGCGTCTTTTTGAGTTCTCGATAAAGTTTTAGACGATATTCAAGGTCCTTTATCTCCGTTTCCTCTTCGTTGCTTAAGACAAGCGAAGGTAAAAGTGCTTTTGATTTGATGAGAAGAAGGCGTGAAGCAACCACAAGAAAATCTGCGAGAAGTTCGGGTGGTGCATTAAAGAGAGGCGATGTTTCATCTATTGTTTCACCAGATGAAAATGCAATTTTAAATTGCTCCAAGTAATTCAAAAAATCACCAGTAACCGTGGCAAGGCTTATGGTAGTTATTTCGAGTTTTTTCTCCTCAATGAGTTCAAGGAGTTTATCGAGCGGTCCTTGATAGTATTCAAGTCGAAGTTGATAATCAGACATAGAAAGTACGCATATATGCGTGAATACTCTTATGATATGCGGATTGAAGTGAAACTTCAATTATAGTTTCCACACTTAGCCGTGACGAATGACCATCACATCTCCTTCTTGCACAATATAATCCTTTCCTTCTAAACGCATCCACCCTTTTTGTTTTGCCTGACCCCACCCCCCCGCTTCTATGAGTTTTGGATATGCGACAACTTCTGCACGAATGAACCTATGTTCAAAGTCGGTATGAATGGTACCTGCCGCTTGAGGCGCCTTCCATCCCTTTTCAATAGTCCACGCTCGAGTCTCGTCTTCGCCTGTAGTAAAGAAGCTAAGGAGATTTAAAATCTCATACGCCTTTTTAATGAGATTATTTATATTTTCCGTATTGGCAAGATTAGTAATGATATAGGTTGCGCCCATTTCGGTAATTTTTCTGGCAAGTGCTTCTGGTACATCTTCGGGGTCGCCGTTCAAAAGGAAGACCTGCTCTTTTGCAGTAAGCAATTCAAGTTCGCGGATTACCTCTTCGAACGCATGTTGTTTTGCAGTATTTCCTTTTTCCAAATCTTCTTTTACGGCTTTGAGGACACCTGCGTCGTGAATTGCTTTCTTGTCGCCTGTGCGCATGTCTTTTTCCGTCTTATCCAAGCGTTTTGTAACCGTTTCAAGATCCTTCATAATGAGCTCAATCTTGATAATCTCCATATCGCGAATTGGATCAGTTGAGCCTTCTACGTGGATAATGTCGCCTAATGGGAAACAACGAAGTACTTGCACAATTGCTTTACATTCGCGGATATTCGCCAAAAATTTATTACCAAGTCCCTCGCCTTCGCTTGCGCCTTTCACGAGTCCTGCGATGTCGTAGAATTCAACGACTGCAGGTACTGTTTTTTTTGAGTTCGAAAGTTTGGTAAGTGTTCCGAGTCGCTCGTCGGGAACAGGAACGATGCCAATATTGGGGTCAATGGTTGCGAAGGGATAGTTCGCAATATGCACCTCCTGCTTGGTGAGGATTTTAAATAAGGTCGATTTTCCTACATTAGGGAGTCCGACGATGCCGATAGATAGTTTCATATACGTTGTTTCAACCCCTATGATATCTGAAAACACGCGAAAGTGAAAG
>JBAYKY010000019.1:0-16814 GCA_041664385.1 Minisyncoccota bacterium | reverse complement strand
TTGTCCAAGACTCAACACTCCCTGATCTGTTGCGGGACCATCAGCGAGCACCTGACTGCGTTTTACTTTTTCTCCCATACTCACAATAGGACGCTGTGAGAGACAGGTTGATTGGTTCGAACGCTTAAATTTCAAAATAGGATATCGCTTATTACCAGATGCACCTTTCACCACAATCGCGTGTGCATCAACTTCTACAACGGTTCCATCTTCTTCAGCAAGTACTACCTGCTCTGAATCGTGAGCGGCGCGATCTTCCTGTCCTGTGCCTACAAGCGGCGCATCAGGCACAAGAGATGGCACTCCCTGGCGTTGCATGTTTGAACCCATGAGCGCACGACTCGCATCATCATGTTCAAGAAAAGGAATAAGTGATGTAGCCACAGAGGTGAACTGATTTGCTGATACGTCAATTGCATTCACATCCTCACGGCGACATGTACCAGGATGTCCTTTAATACGAGCAGCAACCACTTCGTCCAAAAGAAATCCTTTCTCATCCATTGCAGCGTCCGCCTGTGCAACGTTATATGATTCCTCTTCAATTGCATCCAGCCACACCACTGTTGAAGTGGTGATGCCATTCTTTACTTTGAAATAAGGAGTTTCAATAAATCCAAATTCATTAAGCCGTGCATAGTTTGAGAGATAACTTACCAAACCAATGTTTGCACCTTCAGGAGTCTGAATCGGACAAATACGTCCGTAGTATGAGGAGTGCACATCGCGCACTTCAAAGCCGGCGCGTTCTCGTGTTAGTCCTCCAGGACCCATCGCAGAAAGGCGGCGTTTGTGTTCAAGCTCAGCCAAAGGATTCACTTGATCCATGAATTGCGAGAGCTGTGAAGCTTGGAAGAAATCGCGGACCACTGCCGTCAATAATTTATAATTTACGAGTTGTACTGGCTGCAATAATCTTCGATCAAGCGTCGACATGCGATCTTGTACACCACGACGCAAGCGCGCAAACCCCACACGAAGACGTGACTGAATGAGTTCTCCTACTGCGCGTACACGGCGGTTTCCCAAATGATCAATATCATCAGCCTGTTCAGTCTGATCATTGTTCATTCGGATAACTTCCTTAAGAAGTGCGATGAGATCGTTTTTATCTAAAATACCACCCTCCTTCTTCGTATGAGGAAGTCTCTGATTAAACTTAAAGCGTCCTACGGGGCTTAAGTCATAGCGATCAAAACGGAAAAACATTCCCTCAATAAGAGATTTTGCATTGTCTACAGTGGTGAGGTCACCTGGGCGAAGACGTGCATGAATGCTCAAAAATGATTCATCTGCATTCTCGTTATCGTCTTTCTTGAGAGTTGCGTCGATAAATTTCACTTCTCCTGTATCCACGTCTGCAAAAATCTTCTTCATTTCCTCCACGGTCGTGATACCAAAAATACGCAATAACTGCGTGATAGGCGCTTTTCTCTTACGGTCAATACGCACCCCAATAAATCCATCCTGTTCTGTTTCAAATTCAAGCCATGCACCGCGATTTGGAATAACTTTTGCACCAAATAATTTCTTTCCTCGATAGATATTTTCAGTGAAATACACACCAGGAGAACGTACCAACTGCGCAATCACCACACGTTCTACGCCACTAATAATAAAAGTGCCGCGCGTGGTCATCGTAGGAAAATCACCGAGATACACTTCCTGCACATTGGTCTCTTTCGTTACTTTGTTCGTCAACTTCAAATTGACGCGAAGTGCCGCTTCAAAAGTAAGATCTTTTTCTTTTGCTTGCTCTTCGGTATATTTTGGCGCATCGAACTTATAATCCATAAAATTAAGTTCGAGTTCCTTGCCAGTATGGTCGCGAATCGGAGAGATTTCGTCGAACAACTCGCGCAACCCTTTCTCTACGAACCAATCAAACGAATTTCTCTGAATCTCAATAAGATTCGGCTGTGCGAACTTCGGCCCCGTGTATGAAGTAAATATTTTTGGTTTAATATGCATGGTTTTTAATAATTATTTAGGTCGCCCTTTTTATAAATATAGTGTTCGTTTTATATTGTGTTCCTCAAGTGTCTTAGAAAAGTAGGTTTCTCCTGTTTTCGCGGAAAGATAATAAAGGTAAGGGGTATCTTTCGGAGTGAGTGCGGCCTTGATGGCTGCTTGTCCAGGATTTGCTATTGGCGTGGGTGGCCACCCAAGTCGTTGATAGGTATTGTAGGGGGATGAAAATGTAGTGTCTGTCCGTGCTACCTTCAACACTTCACAGTTTTTCAATTGTCCCTCACATTTTGCATAACTTATCGTTGCATCGACTTGCAACGGCATCTTTATTTTCATTCGTTTTAATAGGATTCCCGCCACAATCTGTCTATCGTTAAAATCGGGCACTTCACGCTCAAGAAGCGATGCGAGCATAAGCGTGTTATACCAGTCCTTCGTTCCCTCAAGAAGAGGCCATGCTTTCAATCGAAAGTTATTAAGAAATACACGCACAATATCATCAGGAGTTGCGTCTCTCGCAATACGATAAGTATCAGGAAAAACAAATCCTTCCAAAAGTGATACATCAGTGAGAAAAGGATAATCTATACGTAATTGTTTAAGAGAAAAAGAAAACGGTGTTTCGCTCTTCCACACGCCCGCATCGACAAGAATTTGTCGTATATCCTTTACAGTAGAACCTTCGGGTATTGTGATAGTTACTTCGTTGCCTCCTCCCACCGTAAGAATAGTGGTAATTTCAGGAACACTCATCGAAGGTGAAAGTTCATACATGCCCGGTTGTAACTTTTGTGCTTTTCCACTTATCAACATATACAATTTAAAAACAGTGACCGACTTAATGAGCGAGTTTTGAGAAAGATGAGCTCCTACACTTTTTACTCCATCTCCTTTTTCAATAATAAATTTCACTACGCTTCCTTTCTGTGAATTCTCGGTAGAACTATCTCCATTAAAAATAACAGGCTGAAGTCCGTAGAAAAAATAAGCCACAAAAACAATAAAAAGCAAAAACAGCCCCAAAGTGCAGAAGAGCTTCACGCTTAAATTGCCTCGTTGTTTATGCTGAGGATTCAAGTTTAATGTGTTCAATGATGCTTAAAATTATAGAGGACGTGAGGAGGTTCGACCCTCCATAACTGAAAAAAGGAAAGGTAATGCCGGCAACAGGAAGCAATCCGAGGTTGGAGCCAACATTCACAAAAAAATGAATGATAAAAAACAGCCCCCCTCCCAAGCTTATCAGTCGGAAATAGTTGTCACGTGCCCGTAGTCCAATCATGAGAACTCTATACACAATGAAAAAGAAAGTCAAGAGGACAAGAAGACCACCTAATATCCCCCATTCTTCTACGAATGCTGCAAAGAGGAAGTCAGTCTGTGCTTCTGGCAAAAAATGAAATTGCACCTGCGTTCCCATACCAAACCCCTTCCCCCAGAATCCTGCAGAACCAATAGCGATTTTTGCTTGAATCACATTATAGTTCACCCCAAGCGGGTCGCGCTCGGGAAAAAGAAATCCGGTAATACGTTGCTGTTGATAGGGCTTTAGAAAAAAACTCCACATAAGTACCGCCGCAAGAAGGACCACTCCTGCACCTAAAAGAAATCGTTTTACATGGACTCCTCCCACCAAGAGAAAACCAAACCAAAGAGCCATAATAGTAAATGCCGATCCAAAATCAGGATGAATTGCAATAAGCCCCGCAGGAATTGCCGCATACATAAATGAAAGTGCAATATTTTTTATCCGCCATGCTTCGATATGTCGTCGCGCAAAAAAATGTGCGAATACAAGAATAAGTGCGAGTTTTACAATTTCTCCCGGTTCAAACTGCAATCCCGCGACAGTAATCCAGCTCTTCGTACCACGCACTGTCCCCGACTGAAGATTGGAAACTATAAGAAATGCAATACCCACAAAATAAAGTGAGTAACGAAACCATGCCTGACTTCCAATCCAGCGCCAATTCAATCTACTTCCTACAATAATGATAAAAAAGCCAACGCCATACCATAAAAGTTGACGCCAAAACTGCCCAATACTCGAGCTCGCAAGCGAGACAAGACTCGCGGCCGCTAAGACACCAAGTCCTGCGACAAGAGCCCAATCGAATTGTTTCAAACGAAGCATCATCGGCTATAAATCGATACCTTAGTTGCCGTCATATCTGTACGGCTTGCAATATCTTTATCAGCAGGAAAAGGGATGGTAAACGGCACACTCGCAAATCCATCCACGCTTGTCAAAATAGTCTGTGCCGCAAAAAGCTCGTATCCAAATTGATCAACAAGGACCGCAACAACTTTTACCTCTTTTGCATGAAGAGCGCCTTCATTTTTTATTGTCCCACTTACACGAATAGTGTCCCCATTTTCTGTTACCACATTATGAAGTGACAATACCGGAGGCAATAATTCCTCAACTGAGCGCCATTCGGGATTTGTCATTTCAATCGCTACACTTTTCATTGCACTCGCATATGTAGTGAAACGGGGTTCAAAAATAAGACGTGTCTCTCCCGCAAAAAGAGTGTCAGTGCCTTCAAGTGATTCGAGCCGCGTACCGTTTGCATCACGTGCAGTAATACGATAAGTAAACTGTGCTGCATGATATCCTTGGTTCGGGTTCACTATCTCAAAAAGTGCTACCGCTTTTCCCGTAGCAAGAGAAAACATTCTTGGTATTGCTCCCTCTTCTAGAGGTTTCAGATGTTTGATTGCACAGGCAATACATGACCCCCCACAATCTATCTCGGTTTCATTTTGATTTTGTATTCCATCAAAACACGTTTGTGGCTTTTGAAGTGTTACACCCCAAATACCAAACACCACGATACAAACTATCGCGAAGTACAATGCACCATAGATAAATTGTTTTAATGATCGTGACATTATGAAGTATGTGAAACAATTTCTATCATTTTTTTAAATTCTTCGGAACGCAGACTTGCTCCTCCAATCAGAAAACCATCGATATCGGCCTCATGCGCGAATGCTTCAACATTTTTCTCGTTCACCGACCCGCCATATAATACTTGAATATTTTTCATGCCCCATTGTTCAAGAACTACCTGCTTAATAAAGCGACTTATTGCCGCCGCATTTTGAGGCGAATCATTTTCACCCGTCCCAATTGCCCACAAAGGTTCGTAGGCAATAATGCACTCGCGTTGATTGAGAGTCTGCAAATCAGCAAGAAGTTGTTTTATAATATATTGTTTTGCAGATTCAATTCCCTCTTTTCGGATATCACTACCCTCTCCTACACAGAGAATAGGAATGAGGCCTGCCGCTGCTGCCGCCCCAATTTTTTTCCCAATTATTTCATCAGTTTCCAACATAACTGTACGCCGCTCTGAATGTCCTACAATCACATAGGTCGCACCAATCAATTTCAACATAGCCGCAGAAATTTCCCCAGTATAGGCTCCTCCCGTAGGCGCGTTTTCAAAAAAAACATCTTGTGCAGCAAGTACGCCACGTATTAATGTTTCTTTTATTTCTTTCAAAAACACAAAAGGTGGCGCAATAACTACACCCACCGCATCACTCTCTTTTGCAAGAACAACTGCCTCTTCGGCACTTGTTGGATTCATTTTCCAATTGGCTACAATTAATTTATTCATAACGATTCTGTCTTCTTAGGGAGTATATAGAAATTTTTTCTCTCTTTCCACCACACCACTATCATATCCCAATAAAATGAGACGGGTTTGTATAAGGAACGATGAGTATGATTATGAGAAGCGGAATACATCACCTGTATAGGAATATGTGCATGATTTGCGAGCACAAGAAATTCTCGAAAAATACCTTCTCTCCAAGAAAAATGAGGAAATTGCAAAAGATGTTCTGCTGCTTCTTCTGAAATACAAAAAGAACAAGGACGCGCATAGAGAATGCCATGAGAATTTTTTGGCGCACGAAAGAGTGTCCGTAGTGCGCGCATTACCCACGTTACACTTTTCAAAAGCGGCAAGGTATGTTCGTGCGGCATTGCAATAATAATGCCGTTATTTCGACGCAAAATATCAATAATTTCTTCTCGAAAACTTAATAATGAGATGCACGACAAATCCATCACACACCGCACATTACCACGTGCCGCAACAAGTCCTTCCTGAATAGCCCATCCAATCCCATGATGTTCTTTCCCTTCAACAACGCGAATGGGTCGTACTACTTTTCCAAATCGTTCGGCAATTCCTCGACTCGCATCGCGAGAGCCGTCATCTATAATGATTATTTCAGAAGAAAATTCGGAAAGGGACAGAGCATAATCCGCCGCAGTAAGCACCTCAAGAAGTCTTTCTGCTTCGTTATATATAGGAAAAATAAGTGAAAAAAATGGCTTCGACATGTGTGTAATTACGACACAGCCTTAAGACGTTTATAAATCTCCTCTTCAACTTCATTTCTCGGCCTCCCATAAGTACGCCGCGTGTAGTCCCGCGCGAGTTCAATAAATTCTTCGCTTCCTTTCGGCGGAAAAGGAACAAAAATATTAAATGGAGGGTACACCTGATTATGAATTAGAATTTTTATATGTGCATTCAAATTATCAATATTCATAATATCGCTTGCACTAAACACAGGTGCAAACTGTTTTTCAAGAAATTCTGCATCATCTGAACCTACACGAAACGCAACCATTGAACCTACGTTACCAAAAATTGCATCTCGAATCGGTTCTTTAAGCTGAGAAATAAATTGATGAGCTACCGTGAGACAAAGTCTATATTTACGCGCCTCAGAAAGAATGGTGGAAATACCTGGGGTTGTGAAATTCTGAAACTCATCAATATAGAGATAAAAATCCTTACGCTTTTCCATAGGAATATCTGTTCGCGAAAAAGCTGCGATAGTAAGTTTTCCCACAAGGATCATACCAAGAAGACTCGCGTTCAGTTCCCCTATTCTCCCTTTGCTTAAGTTCACCACCAAAATCTTCCCCTCATCAATTATCTTTCTGAAATCAAGAGAGCTCTTTGATTGTGCAATAATAGGACGCACATAATCATTTGCGATAAAAGTATTGAACTTAGACGAAATATAAGGAACCATATTGGCGAGTGCCGCCTCTCCTCCCGCCTTCTCTGCTTCTTTTTCCCAAAAATCTTTTGCAAGAATATTTTTGCATTTTACGAGAAGTTTCTTTCGAAATTCTGCATCAGAAAGCACGCGTGGAATCTCAAGAATGGTGAATCCGTCAGCGGGGTCATCCATAAGAAGAAGGAGCGCATTTCGCGCATACTGCTCGAAAAGAGGGCCGCCCGTCGCCTTCAAATCATACAAGGTATCGAAAATCATCATTAACTCATTAATGATGAATGTTTTTTGTTCAGGAAAACGCGCGTCATACTCAAGCATATTCATACCTAATGGATATGAGAGATCACTTGGGTCAAACGCAATCACGTCATTCATACGCTCTTGAGGAACGCGTTTTAAAATATCCTCAAAAAGATCCCCGTTCGGATCAATCACACACACTCCCTCACCATTCTTCATATCCTGCCCCACGCAATTATTAATGAATACTGATTTTCCAGTACCGGTCTGTCCTACTACATAAAGATGGCGACGGCGATCTTCTTTCGCAAGTTTAATCTCAATATGTCCTCCACGATATTTACTCTCTCCAATCACAATACCCTCACGCGAAAGTTGCGAAGGCGGTGGCGCTTCACGCGACTTCAAATATTTGAGCCGTGGCATCTCAGTAAATGGTGTAGGAAAATGGAAAATGCTCGCGATTTCTTCTGCATTGAGAATCATTGCATCTTCTTCTTCAAACGCACGAAACGTAAATGCCTGAATAAAATCTTGAAGACGCTTTGGTTTCATAATCCTAAATTCATTTCGCTCAGGAGAAGCAAATTGTGAAAACCCCGCGGTCACTCCATCTGCAATTGCATCTGCTTGATATTGGCTCGGTGCAGAAGCAACTACACGTACGTTCACTTTAAAAAGTGGTTTTCCCACCTTCATTTCAAGTGCTTTAATTGCCGCGTCATCAATTATCTTTTCTCCACTTTGCGCGTCACTTCCCTTTGGATTGAGTGCATTTGAAATATCCGAGAATGACAATGAGGGTCTTTTTAAAATGTCGCTTAATTTCTGTCCTTTTTTAAGTCCTCCGATTGCATTCCGAATTGCTTTTTTATCAGATCCCAAAGAAGGCTGTACCACAATCTGAATTGCACAGCCCTCACCTACCTCATTGATATGTGTCAAACCTCCAAGAATAGAAAGAAAGGGGTCCGCATCAAATTCCTGATAGGTTCGAATTGGTAATGCATATTCTTCTTTTTGTTTTAAAAAAGCTCCTGCAACCGCACCCGCATAATTAAAAATAGTGTAGTCCTCTGATTCACTTACATCTGCATCTCTCCAAAGTGCCTGTACTTGGCGCACTAGCATTTCGCGCGCACTTCCTGGGACAGAGACATAAAAGTGAATTTCCTGACCAACTGCGGGAACCGCCATCTCAAATACAAAATATTTTCCAAATGCCGCAAGGGCACTCAGGAGTTGCTCCATTACGCCAATCTCTTTTTTTAATTCCTTTCCTTCTTTACTCACAAGTGGAAGACGCACAAGAAACAATCTCAACTGAAGTCGTTCGGCAAATTTTTTTCTCGCAATATTTCTAAGAACAAAAAAGGCAACCACTCCTACAAATGTGGTTCCCACAAGAGAAATAAATAAGGAGATGTATACTGACATTATTTTACTATCCCACGTTTTTGAAGCTCCGGCATAAGCTTATCCACAAGCGCATCATGAAACGCATCTTGAACAAATGGGGAGTGCTTTCGCGCTTCCTTCACTGCCGCATGAATTCCATCTGCAAAAACTACTTCTACAAGCCTTGTTACTTCTCGCTTTATCTTCTCACTTGCATCCCCTCCCTGAAGATAGGTTGGAAGTGCAGCCTGAGATTGCGAAGAAGTAGTGGGGGTTGTAGAAGCGGGTGCTACTGGAATTGCTTTTTCTGCATAGGCCTCAACGGAACGCTTTACGATTTCACGCTCGGGCATCTTCGCTACTTCAGGTGAATTTCGTTGTGTAGTAATTTCCGCATTCAAGCGGCTAAGATCTTTTTCAAGCGACTCACTAAAATTCTTTATCTGCATATAACTATTATAACCTATAATCCTTGAATACGAATTGACCCCCCAGAAGAATTGACGTTTGTAGAACTTGTAAATGTACTCTGCGGGCTTGTGTCCACTCCACCACTTACTCCTCCTGACCAATCGGTCTGCTGAAAAATCACATTCCGTGAACGGGTAATGTAGTCAGAAAACGATACCTGCCCCGTGCTCGCTTTTGTGGGCCACTCTGTGATACTTGTGACTTTTTGTGTTGAGGGGTCATCGCTCGATGTGGGGGTAATACTTCCACACGGTGCTACACCCGAAACAGAACTTGAGGCATCGTTCGTGCGACACGTATTTTCTACATAAAAATATCGAGTAAAGATGGCACTTTTATAGACCTGACCAACTTCGTCAGCAGAAAGTGCGCGATTATAAATACGCACATCATCTAAATATCCACCCCAATACCTTATGCCACCATTGCCACCCAAATTATGAATTTCATTTGTGTGAGTCTGACCGGTCGGATAGTCGCTTCTCGTACTTATAAGCATCCCATCAACCCAAATTTCCATCACATTAGATCTCACAATTCCAATTGCATTGTGCCAATTATTATCCAAAGAAGTACTTCCTCCACCTACTGATGGGGTACCAACAGCACCATTATCCTTGAAGGTAATACCATTGCTAAATGTTCCAAACTCAAATCTATTTGAAGCGTTTTGTATCCAATAATTCCAATCGGCTGCTGTTTGCGTACCACCTTTAAACCAAACGGACATTGTTACATCATTGCCGTAAGAAATTGCCGGAGTGGCTACATAATCATTTATATCATCGAAACTCAAACAATTTGCAATCTTACATGTTGATGTTGCTCGCGTAGGACCATTCATTAATGTTCCATTTTTTCCATTCGCGCTACTATCATACACAACTGTACTCGTTGTTCCCTCATACTCATCAAATTTCCATTCTCCTATAAGTCCGTTCGTTACATCATTATCTAATAATCCTTCCTTTCCCTGAATAACAACGTAGCTTGTGCCTGATGCGTTTATATAGTATTGGGTACTTGATGTTTTCGTAAGTCCATAAAGATTCTGCCAATTTGCTAATCCATAGGCACGGGCCTTAGAAAGAAGTTCCTGACTCATATTCACTGCCGAACCCGCCTTCTGAATTGAGATATTTGATTGAAGCGTTTGTGAGATAGCAAACGATGCCGCACCAATAAGCATGGCGCCAATTGCAAGTCCCACAATAATTTCAATAAGAGACTGGCCGCTCTCATCGTGTAAAATTTTTAACTTAAGCTCTCTAATTTTTAACTGGACGCCCGAAATAGCCACCCTCTGCCGTTTGAAAATTGAAAATTGAAAATTGAAAATTCCCATCTTTATTTAAGGTCATTATACTGATTTAATATTTCCGTTGCGGAAAGTGCGCGATTATAAATACGGACTTCATCAATTGACCCATTCCAGTTTTCGGTTGAGCCATAATTTCCGCTAATAACAAAATTGGTTGTCGCAGAACCTATACTTGCACTAAGATCACTTGCGCTTAAAACCCCATTCACATAAATCCGCGCAATTGTCCCATCAAAAGTTGCTGCGTAATGAGTCCACTGATTAGCTACAATAGTAGGTCCTGTAATACTAGCCGTAGCAGTACCATTGTCGTATAAAGTAAAATAAACCACACTGCTATTTGCATTACGACGCAAAAACCAACCATTATAAGGGCCGGATGAAAATTTCGAAACAATGGTGTCATAGGTAGCATCCTGTACGATAGGGGTTTTTGCCCATGCTTCAACAGTAAGTGCCGATGTTAAATTAGGAACGCCTGAAGCGGACACATACTGATTAACTCCATCAAAAGAAAGGCATCCGTCGGCCTCACAATTTGTGCTTGTCTGCCATGTGGGATTATTTGTGAGGGTGCCAGTATTGCCACTTCCAGAAGCATCATAGGTTGATGTACCCGTCCCTTCATCAAGATGCCAATATCCTATAAGTCCTGAATCAAATCGTGGGGTTGCCTTTCCAAGAGTATTCAAAATAATATCGCCCACAAAATTATCGCGTCTACCTGTGATAAAAGAGATTACTTTTTTCCCCGAAAGATTTCCGGTAATACCGGTAAAGATTGCGTCATAGGTGCTTGAAGAAAACGGATTTGAAAATTGAATACCTCGCGGCAGTCCATAATGATTAGTGCTTGTCCCTACCGCATATGAAGCACCTTCAAACATTTCATACGCATGTATTGAGGATGAATTTTGAAAATGAACTCCCCATTGCAAGCCATCCTGCTGTGTTATCGCACGTTTCTGTGCATCCTGAATTACTGATGATATTTCATCTAAGGTCCTCTTTAAATTCTGTTCTCCACGATATCCACTAAGAGAGAGAGTTGACGCCACCGCAATAATTGCAACGAGCGAGATAGTCACAAGCAACTCAATAAGAGTAAAGGCACTCCTGCGTTGCAGGAGAATTTTCAATAAAGTTTTTAACTTGAATTGAGTCATGGAATTATTAAATAAGGATTGAAATTAGTCCCACACCTTAGAATTGTGTTGTGAGCTGATAAATAGGCACGATAATAGCAAGCGCAATCACGCCAATAATTACACCGATAAACATAAGAAGCGCGGGCTCAAGGAATGAAACAAGTTCTTTCACTGATGAATCAATCTCTTTAGTATAAAATTCACCGAGCGTTTCTAACACCTCATCCAAATGACCCGCGCGCTCTGAAATAGCTACAAGGTTCGTAACCGTCTGCGGAAAGTAGGGTTCGCGGCGAAATGCCTCACCGATGGTAAGGCCCTTTGCGAGGCCTTCTTGGGAAATGCGAATAAGTGAGGAGCGAAGCTCTTCGTTCGCAACTGCGCGTGCGGTAATCTCAAGTGCTTCCGTAAGCGGCATGCCTGCTTTAATAAGTGACGAAAGAGTCGAAGCAAATCGTTGTAAGGCCATCTTTTTTATAATGGTTTTTACAAGAGGAATGCCCGCAAATACATTTGAAAGAAATTTTCGAAATACTTCTGAAGTGGCGCGCAACCATGCGGCCACCGCCGCAACACCTCCAAGGAGGCCAAAAATATAAATACCGAATTTATTAAAGAAAAAACCAAGTGCAAAAACTGCCTTTGAAAATCCTGGCGGTTCAAACCCACCCTCAGTAAACACATTCGCAATTTTTGGCAGAGCAAACATAACAAGAAATACTAAAATAAGTATCGAGCCCACAAGGAGAAGCACAGGATATACCAACGCACCACGCACCTGGTCCCGCAACTCTTTTTCTTTGGTAAGCACTCCCGTAAGGTCAGCAAATATCTTTTCCAAATTACCTGATGCTTCACCCGCACGCACAAGATTTACGTATACGTCACTAAACACTTTGGGATGTTTTGCAAATGTCGTATAGAAAGGTTGGCCCTGTTCAAGGGACGAACGAATTTCATATAAAATATCGCGCACCGCCGGTTTTTTAAAATCAGCAATAAGAATATTAATCGCTTCCAAGAGTCCTGTACCAATCTTTAACATAAGCGCAAGATATTTAGTGAGAAAGATCTGGTCAGAAATAGTAACACTCGCCTTTAAAAAACTGAGTTCTTTTGATTTCTCCTCAATAGGTTTCACACTTACCGGACGTAATCCATTTTTTGCCAAATATGAAAGAATGTCCTGCACATTTCGTGCTTCGACATCCCCTTCTAAAATGCGCCCATCTTGTTGTGATGCAATATAACGAAATTTCATATTATTCTCGAATTACACGAAGCACTTCCTCAATCGTCGTCATGCCACGCTCAACCTTTCGAAGACCATCTTCAAACATTGAATGCATTCCTTCTTTTCGTGCAAGAACGCGCAAATTATCCAAAGTAAAATTCGGACTTACCATAAGTTTTCTCACTTCTTCGGTTACATTCAGTGCTTCAAAAATACCGATACGCCCAAGGTATCCTGTATGATTGCACGCCGCACATCCTTTTCCTCGATAAAATGTTTTCGGCAATTTTACTACTTTTGCATCAAGTCCCGCCGACTCAAGTTCATGACTTATTGCACTAGTAAATTCGGAACCAGGAACATAGGACTCAATGCATTCCATATGAATTTTACGAACAAGGCGTTGTGCAAGAATAGTATTCAATACCGCAGATACGAGAAAAGGAGGAATGCCCATATCAATAAAGCGGGGCACTACTGTTGGTGCATCATTTGTGTGAAGCGAAGAAAGCACTAAGTGACCGGTAAGTGCTGCTTGCACAGCGATGTTTGCCGTTTCTGCATCACGAATTTCACCAACCATTACGATATTTGGATCCTGACGAAGAATGGAACGCAACCCTGCAGCAAAAGTAATGCCTGCTGCCACATTCACCTGTACCTGATTTACATATCGCATATCATATTCAATAGGGTCCTCAACCGTCACGATATTTACATCAGGTCGATTCAGCATATTCAATAATGAATAAAGCGTGGTCGTCTTACCAGAACCAGTAGGACCACACGCGAGCACCATGCCATATGTTTTTTTGATTGCTGCCTCAATCATTTTCGTATCATCCTCGAGAAGGCCTAGGTCAGCAAGAGAAAGTGGTTTCTGCGCAGAACTAAAAAGACGCATTACAATCTTCTCACCATAAAAGGTGGGGATAATAGAAACACGAATATCAATCATACCGCCGCCAAGTTTATAGCGAAATCGTCCATCTTGAGGATGGGAGTGTTCGTCCACACGAAGACTCGAAAGAATTTTGATGCGTGCAATAATCGCGGGATGAATTTCCTTCGGCATTCTTATAATCTCGTGCAAAATGCCATCGATGCGGAATCGTACAAGCACCGAATCATCCAATACTTCAAAATGTGCATCGGATGCCCGAGAAGAAACGGCATATGAAAGAAGGTTATCAATAATAGCAACGATAGGGAGATCTTCAGCTTCGTTTGTTTTATCGCCTCTCGCGCGCGAGCGCAATGATTCACGCACACTTGCCTCGATAATTTGTTTGAAATCCTGAGTTAATTTTTTGCCGTACATCGAAAAACCTCGATTTAAATCATCTTCTGTTGCAAGATACGGCTTCACACCCCCTCCCAACTTGAGCATAAGAAAATCAACGGTCTCAAGATCACTCGGATCGTCCATTGCCACCTTAAACTTCCCATCTAACTCTTTCCCGAACACAATTATCTTTCTGCGCCGTGCAATGTCTTCAGGAATAAGATTAAGAAACTGTTCATCAACTCTTACTACCCCAAGATTGACTCTCTCAACACCAAGATACTGTGCAATAAGTATTAAAAGATACTCTTTATTAATGATTCCCTGAGACACCAAGATATCACTCACGTTTTGTCGCTTCCGTTGGGACTCTTCTAAAATTCCTGCGAATGTCTCCGTATTTACGATACCCGCCTTAAGCAGAATTTCTTTCAATTTTTCGGGAGGGAGATTAATCATCTATATATAAATAATACCATAAAAAATGGTGAATGTTTTTAATAAAAATGTCCCGCGTGCTGCGGGACAAGGGTTGCGCTCGTTTTTATTGTACTAATGAATTGCCAACCTCGTACCAGTTTGCATTATTTCCACCATCATCCGCATTTCGCATAACACCCGTAGAAGTACTCGTATATTTAGCACTTTCCATAGTTGCATCAATCTCAAAATTTAACGCACTATTACCACCACCACACCCATAGGCATAAAAATAAGTCGTGCTATTTACAGGGTCTAATGGAAGTCTTGAAAGTGGTGAACCAGAAGATATTGAGGTAAGTGTTACTGGAATCCACCCATTTCCATCAACTGTTGTCGTCGCGTTCGTCACACATGCAACACCGCCAAAAGGTGATGTGCCTGCCGCAGTACAGAGCACTTTGGTGGCATTTGCACCAGAAGCGCATGCGGCATTTGCTGGACCACCGATTCCAGGACTTACAACATCAGCAAGATAAAGTGCAACAGCACTATTTAATGCGCCTAAATCAGAGATACGGGAAGCATCCCGCGTTTGTTTCAAAAGCTCAGCTGGGTTGATAATAACCACAATCACCGTTGCTAAGATTGCGAGAATAGCAATAACGACGAGGAGCTCAATAAGGGTGAAGCCTTTTTTTAGTGAATTCATATTACTAAAAACTATGTATATTTATATTATCACAATCAATTCTAAAAACATAAATCTAATTAAAGCTATATACGAAAACTCCTTACTATAAGGTAAGGAGTTTTCTGACTATTCAATGTTAAATTATTTAAAGTGCCAAAGAGTTTCCAACTTCGTACCAACTCGCCTGCGAACCTCCGTCATATGCATTTCTCGTTACACCAGTAGCGCCGGCGTACTTAGTACTTTCCATAGTTGCTCCGAGTTTATAGTTCAATCCATTAGCTCCAAATGCATATAGAAAGCTAGTGGTATTCGCAGGATCAATTGGAAGTCTTGAAAGTGGTGAACCAGAAGATATTGAACCAAAATTTACAGAAACCCATCCATTGCCATCAACTGTTGTTGTGGTATTTACTGTACCGCAAGATCCACCAACGAATGGAGAGGTTGTAGTGGTAACCGTACATTTTGTTGTTAATGATGCACAAGCGCTTGCTCCACAAAGATAAGGCGTTGAAACATCAGCAAGATAAAGTGCAACAGCACTATTCAATGCTGCCATATCAGAAATACGCGTAGTATCTCTTGCCTGCTTCAAAAGCTCAGCTGGGTTGATAATAACCACAATCACCGTTGCTAAGATTGCGAGAATAGCAATAACGACGAGGAGCTCAATAAGGGTGAAGCCTTTTTTTAGTGAATTCATATTGCTGTTATTATAGCACAAATGATTTTTATTCCATAAAGAAGAGGATTATCCTCTTGTGGATAAGAAAATCTCTTTATTGCTATCCTGCCTGCCCTGTCTGTTCTGGCATTTCTGCAAGCATTCCCTTAATCCGTTCAACAAGGTCTTCTATTGATACTTTTGCTTTCACAAAGTATTGAATGGCGCCAAGTGCCTGCCCTTTCTGCATATCGCTATCTTGACCAAGGTTCGAAACAATAACAACGGGAGCGCGCTCAAGTTGGGGGTCAGCTTGCAATGTTTCGAGGAGTTCAAATCCCGAAATTTTCGGCAAAATAATATCAAGTAAGATGAGGTCTGGTTTTGTAGTTCGTAACACATTGAGTGCCTCTTCTCCATCGCGCGCTAAAATTACCTCCACGCCCTCGTGTTCAAGCCGCTGTTTTAAGAGATTTCCCAAAAGAGGTTCATCCTCCACAAGAAGTATTTTCTTTGCTGACATATATATGAGTATAGCTAAATGAACACAAAAAAGTAAGAAGCACACAAAATAACAAAGAGTGAATTATGAATAATAATAGTGAACAAACCGCGCAATGCATATAAAATTAAAAAACAAAAAACCCCAAAAAGAGGTTCTTCGTTGATTCATCCCGTGAGAAACACCCTTGTCTCATATTCGAGATGAACAACAAACCAATGCGTTATATTTCAATAAGTCTCTAACGGGATTCAAGATTTTTTTAGTTGCCCCACAACAGTATTGCTACTATCGAGCCGAGACACATAAGGTTCATCGGCCAACACCTTTGCTACCTATAGTAGCGCATATTTCAAAAGAAAGTATGTCGATTATTTCTGCCACGCTTGCGCGTTTTAAGAAATAAAT
>JBAYKY010000018.1:0-17132 GCA_041664385.1 Minisyncoccota bacterium | reverse complement strand
TTTTTGACCTGCAGGAATATGAAGCACATCAATAAGTGCCTGATGCAGAAGATGCGTAGCAGTATGATATTTTGTTGAAACCTCAGAATGGTCGGCAAGACCACCTTTGAATTGCCCCGCAGATGCGGTACGCGAAAGTTCCTGATGCTTTTCAAGTTCTTTTTTAAAATCTTTTTCTATTTTATCTCGTTGATAAGGAAGACGTAATTGCTCATCATTTTTTAACTCCTCTAACGCCATTTCCAATGGAAACCCAAAACTCTGATACAAATCAAAAAACCATTTTCCACTCAATTGTTGTGGAATAAAGTTTGGAAAACCTCCACCGTGGAGATTGCTTAAATCGGGAATTTTATCCTGCGATAATTCAGCTATTCTAAGTGCTTGCATTCCATTTCTTCCTCGATGTAAAATCTTGAGCCCTTTTTCAATTGTTGTTTTAAATTTACTTTCTTCTTCAACTAATTCGTCGATAATAAAGTCTCGATTTTCCCCCAACTCTTTATATGGTTCTTTAAAAACATCTATAACTTTTTCGGCTATTTTAGAAGTGAAATGAGGCTCAATTATGCCTATTATTTTCCCATATCTAATTGCTCGCCTTATTAGGCGCCGTAATACATAACCCTGGCCAACATTATCGGGCACCACTCCCCGCTCATCGCCCAAGATGAAGACAGCTGCACGGATATGGTCTGCAATAATGCGCATCGCGCGCGTATCTTGCTCATTCTCTCCATATTTCCTTCCATATTCTTCTTCTGATTTTCGAGTAAGTTCTTCAATTTTCTGAATAATTGGTTCAAATATATCGATCTGGTATACATCGATTTTATTTAGTACTGCGACCGTGCGCTCAAGCCCCATGCCGGTATCAACATTTTTCTGCTTCAATGGTTCAAATGTTCCGTCTGCACGTTTGTTGTACTGCATAAAGACATCGTTCCAAATCTCTACCCAGAGCGGGTTGTCATCATTAAATGAATCAGGAACCTCTTCTGGTTTCCCCGTCCAATAGAACATCTCCGTATCTGGTCCGCAGGGCCCCGTCTCACCCGCTGGTCCCCACCAGTTATTTTTTTTAGGTAATTTTGCGATGCGTTTTTCAGAAATTCCGAGTGATTTCCAAATAGCGAATGCCTCCTCATCGAACGGCGCATCATTGTCGCCTTCGAATACGGAAACTGCCAAAAATTTCTTGTCCAATCCAAGCCATTCCTTTGAAGTGAGAAATTCGAAACTATATTCTATTGCTTCTTTTTTAAAATAATCGCCGAGCGACCAATTTCCCAACATCTCAAAAAAAGTAAGATGCGTGGCATCACCCACTTCATCAATATCACCTGTGCGAATACATTTCTGCACATCGGTAAGCCGCGTACCCCCTGGATGCTTTTCGCCAAGCAGAAAAGGAACCAAAGGGTGCATGCCTGCAGTAGTAAAAAGAACCGTAGGGTCATTCTCCGGAATAAGGGACGCAGAAGGAATAATCGTATGTTGTTTAGAACGGAAAAAAGTAAGAAACTTCTCCCGTATTTCATGTGCCATCACCTTTGTCATGATTTTTCTATTCTACCCTACCTCACGCACGATTTCCATAAAAATAAAATCCCCACCAATGGTAGGGAAATGTATACTTACTGTTTCTTCTTCTTCTCCTCTTCTTGTTTCGAAAAAACTGAAACTATATCAACAATGTTTTTGATAAATTGGGGATTCCGCACAAGATGGGTAACTTCTTCTTTAGTGCACTCACGTGCAACCCTATATGCAGAATGTGATGCATAGGAAAGCGAGTACAAATGCTTATTCTTATACCCCATCTTATCACCCAAATGAATGAGCGAATGCTCCACCTCACTCGTGTCGCCCGAATGGTGGGGAAGCCGCACATGGATTTGAGGAAAACATTCTTTGTGTTCCTCAATATAAGTAAGAAGCATGCGAACCTGTTCATCAATAAGTTTTTCGATATTTGCTTCGGTTTGTAGCCAGATGCCCCAAAATACGTTGTGCATACCAATCTCCTTTATAGATAAGTGATGTGAAAAAAACTATCCCTACATTACCGCAAGGTAATGTGCTCTGTCAATAAAAATGTTATTTAAAATTGACAAAGCAAACAAAAACGAACAAAATGCCATCAGTTATTCATCAATTAAATAAGGGGTTAGTATGAATCAAAACATTATAGATCATTTCGGCATAGTTCTTGGAACGGTGCTCCTATATTCAGATGAAACATTCGACAAAATCGAAGAACATATGAAACATCCTCTCATTGTCAAAAATGAGAAAATGCTCGTGATAAGCATTGCGAGTAATTGTTACAAAGAAAGCTACCTTTTCCGCTACTTAAAAGACGAGAAGATAAAACATTTCAAAATGGATTTCGAATCTTGGAAAGAACTTCTTGGATATGCGGAGAATAGCGAAGATATCACCAATATCATACTTTCAAAAATGTACGATGAAGCGAAAACGTTCCATCAATTTGAGGAACTTCAAAATATCGCTGCACTCCTTGGTTTTGTGAACATTGCAAACGCTGCAAAATCTTCCAAAGAGGTGAAATTAGAACATCTTTCAGAATATATCCACGACCAATCCGTACGCGGACCGCTTTCCATTTCTGATGCTCTTGAACTCATACTTGAGAATACAGCGGATCATTCAAGTTTAAGAATGGTAACAATCGCAAGACTAAGATTGATATTACGATCGAAATAGCCCATAACAAAATCCCCACACAATGTGGGGATTTTTTTCGGCACTAGTAGCCCTCAAGTTTCTTAATATCTTTATGTCCTCGAATTTTTTCTAGTGCTTTTGCTTCAATCTGACGAATACGTTCACGAGTTACTCCGAACACCTTTCCTACTTCTTCCAAAGTGTGAGGAATATTATCTTCTAGACCAAAACGCATAGAAAGAATCTTGCGTTCTCGTTCGGTAAGATCGGTGAGCACTTCGCGAATCTGGTCGCGCAAGAGAGCGGCATTCGCAAGTTGATCAGGACTCATACTTGTCTCATCTTTAATGAAATCAGAAAGTGTTGAATCTTCATCATCATCACCAATTGGTGTTTCAAGAGAGATAACTTCTTGTGAAATCTTTTGGATATAATGTACCTTTTCCACATCCAAATTCATCTCGGTTGCAATCTCTTCTGGCAATGGCTCGCGGCCAAGTTCCTGCATCAAGCGGCGCTTTGTCTGGGTATATTTGGTAATAGTTTCCACCATGTGGACCGGAATACGAATAGTACGTGAATAATCTGCGAGTGCACGAGTTACCGCCTGACGAATCCACCAAGTTGCGTAGGTTGAGAACTTAAATCCGCGGCGATAATCAAATTTATCAACTGCACGTGAAAGACCAATATTTCCCTCCTGAATAAGATCAAGGATAGAAAGATGAGGACTTCGATTTACATAACGTTTTGCAATAGAAACTACGAGACGAAGGTTTGCCTGAATCAATTTCTGGCGCGCTAATTCATCACCTGCCTCATTTCGTTTTGCGAGTTCCTTTTCTTCTTTCGAATTAAGAAGCGGGGTACGGCCAATCTCTTTCAAATACATCTGCACTGCATCAGGAAGATCCTGGTCAATGCGGGTAGAATCCTCAAGTTCTTTTACGGTCACTTCCTCACGGTCAGTCTCTGCAGCCTTCATAAGCGGAGATGTCTCGTGTACCTTAATACCCTCCTTATCAAGACGGGTATATACCTCTTCGAGGAAGGAGAGGTTTTTTTCAATATCAGGGAAGTAATTTAAAATTTCCGCATCATTTACAAACCCACGCACGCGACCGCGTTTTACGAGGTCGGCGAGATGCTGTGCATATTCTTCAGGAACTACAATCGCCTTCTTTGCTTTTTTTATTTTCTTTACCGGCTTTGACGATGCCTTCTTTTTTGCCACAGGGCGCTTTGCACTTTTTCCTTTTGCTTTTGTTTGTTTTTTCTTCATTGAGATTTTAATTCATTCATCTTCTTCGAAAGTTCTTGAAATTTCCCCATCGCCTCGAGAAACTTCGCTTCGTCACCGCTTTTTTCCGCTGCATTGATGGACCTCTTCAGGTCATCTTGCTCTCGCTTGAAATATTCAAGCTTTAATTGTTTGATGAGTTCATAACATTCATTACGAACATCTTTTTCATCCGCTGTTCCAAATAAATAGCTTGATTGCATTTGGAACAATTCAGCGGATTCCGCCTCAGGATGTTCAAGCATTTGCGAGAATACCTTTGGCATATATTCTTTATTTTCGCTGATTATACCCTTTAGTGCTTCGTTTGTAAATGCGAGTGCAAGAAGCCGCTTTGCAATGCGCTCAGTACGGTCTTCGTGCAAAGAATCTGCACCCCGTGGAGCTTCTTTTTCCTTTTCAGTATTTCCTTTTTTTTCTTCTAATTTCTCAAATTCCTCGCGAAGAGCGTTTTCTGAAATAGATGATGCAGACGCAAGCTCTCGCATCCACTCACTTCGCTCTATAGAATTGGCTACTAAAAGAATAAGTTCGAGCATGTGCGCCACTACCCGCTTCTTGAGTGCTAAATCACTTCGTACCATTTCAGCACTAAAATATTTTTTAAAAAGAAATTGAAATGCAGGAACTGCTTTTTCTAACGCGCCCTTCATATAATCAGGTTCCTTCTGAAGCGCTTCCGCAGGATCTTTGTAAGAACCAAATTGAAGAACTTTCACATGAAAATCCTGTGGCGAAAGCATCGCGAGCATCCGTTCCATTGCTTTTAATCCTGCGGCATCGTTATCAAAGCTTGCATATACGGTATCCGCAAGCCGGCGTAAGCGCTCTAAGTGATACTCGGTAAATCCCGTACCTGAAACTGCCACTGCATTACGCACGCCACATTGCCACAACATCAAAAAATCCATCTGCCCCTCCACCACGACCACTGCTTTTGCACGTGCAACTTCAATTTTTGATTTATGTAACCCATACAACATACGCGACTTATTGAATATTGGCGTCTCGGGACTATTCATATACTTAGGAATTTCTCCCTCAGGCATAGTCTGTGGTCCAAAAATACGCCCAGTGAATGCCACGGTCTTCCCCACGTGATTCGCAAGAGGAAACATTATTCTGCGTTCGAATCGGTCGCGAAATAATCCACGCGCTGTTTTGTAGGCAAGTCCTGCACGCGCAATATCATTTACATCAAATCCTTTTTTTATAAGTGCGAGTGTCATCGTATCTCCTCCTGGCGCATATCCAAGGGAAAAATCCTTAAGGGTCTCTGTATTCAATCCGCGACTCGTAAGATATTCGAGTGCTGCAGGATTTTTTAAAAGCTCCGTAGTAAAAAAATCTTTTGCGGCTTCATTTGCATCATAAAGCACACCGAACTCACGCTGATACTGAGGATTGAGCGAAGGCAAAGTGATGCCTGCGCGCTCGGCAAGAAAGCGAAGTGCTTCAGGAAATTCGAGATTCTCATACTTCATCACAAAGGTGATAACATCTCCCCCTTCACCACATCCGAAACAATGCCATCGTCCTCTATCAGGAGAAATAATAAATGAAGGTGTTTTTTCAGGATGAAAAGGACAAAGTGCCCTAAAATTCCTTCCCGCGGGAGTCACTGCGATATAGGAACGCAAAAAATCGAGTACGGGTAATTTTTCCTTAATAAGATCTACCTCCTTTGCCATTGCTCTTAGTGTACACGCTCCCCTCCATGCTTTGCAAAATGGGTAAATTAGAAGCACGCAATAAAAATCCCACTCCTATTGTTGGAGTGGGTTATTGTTTATCCTTCTTGATTTTTCTCGTATACGGAAACAGTCTCACATTCATCGCCACTTGGAAAATGAGCGGGAATTTTCCGTCCACAAGGGAAATTCAACACAATAGGAATCTCTAATCTTTTCGCCGAATTGATATGTTCAGAAAAAAGTAAAAATTCATCAACCATCGACGTTTTATCGTCATTACCAAATTGAACAAGCAATTCAATTTGATTTCCAAACCGACGAATCCATAATTTGCGCACACCATCCTTTATTTTAACAATGGCCTTTTCTCCCTCGTTTTTGCTCTCAGCGAGCAATTCTATTGTTTCTTCTCTCAAGAGATGCAAATTCTCACAAAGTATCTGTTCTATCCGTTTTGCAACATCATGATGAGTTTGAATCGAGAAAATGTACGCTAATCTACGAACATCTGTCATCATAGTGATTTCCCTATAGTTGTTATTAAAATAATGATCTGAGAATATTATACAAAACACACTCGAATAAGTCAATAGTATACTATTCTCGTTAACAGCTTGGGAATGCCAAAATGTACAACGTAACCATGTTATAGGACTATTGACAAAATTTTCTATTTATGTATTATAGGTATTAGCATTCTTATATAAGAGCTCTTGGAACGGCTTGTTAGGGATGTTGTGGCTTACCCCAGAACTAAATTTTCTGGAATTACACCATTTTGGTGTGCCACACCTCAAAAGTGTGTTGATGACTTATAAAAATTAACTACCTTAAATAGAGGTAGTTTTTATTTATACAAAACCATTGACTTTTTGGCATATTAATGATAAAATATTTCTAGTTCAAATAAAATTCATTCACATCTGGAGGTGTCATGTACGACATTAAAGCAGTTTTTGGCGTACTTGCGGGACTCTTCTCAATCGCTTCATATGTACCCTACATTCGCTCGATTCTCAATCCCAAGGGAGGAACGAAACCGAATCGCGCATCGTGGTTCATCTGGGCGGGCGTAAGCGGCATCATCGCAGTAAGTTCATATGCATCTGGTGCACGAGAAACAATCTGGGTTCCAATCGGGTATGTGATCGGTAGTTCCATAATCGCGCTCTTCTCCATAAAATATGGGGAAGGAGGATGGACACCATTTGATCAAAAATGAATATTCGTCGCGGCCTTGAGTCTCTTCTTTTGGTTCGTCTTCGATTCTGCTCTTGTGGCACTCGTCACGACTACACTTGTCGATCTCTCCGCATCAATGCCGACCGTGCGAAAAGTGTATTATGAACCACAAAAAGAAGATAAAACTGCATGGGCTCTTTTCTTCCTTGGTGCCATCGCAAATGTATTTGCAATCAGAGAATGGATATTTGCAATTGCCCTTTATCCAGTTGCAATGGTGTTAGTTATTGGACTCATCACTGGCTTGCTCTTCCTGCCACGAAAGAGAGTTTTTCAATAATAATTCCCGCTTCGGCGGGATTTTTTTATACAATTGCAAAAAAAGAAGAAAATGAGCATAATAACGCCAGTCATTTTCATTCATTAATATATGGAGACAGCGATGAAACGATTTCTTGAAAAACTAAAATTTCTTGCGGCAATCTATGCCGCGATGTTTCTTCTGGGCCCTCCACTCCTTTGGCTTCGCCTGCGAGGGAAAATACGCATACACGGACTGGAAAAATTGTGGCATCACAAACGAGGGATGTTAATAATATCAAATCATCCATCACTTTTTGAAACCGTGTTGCTCCCCTTTCTCTTTTTCCCTCGATGTATTTTACAGCCGTTTAAATACATTCCTTGGAATACGCCTGATCGTGAAAATATTATGAAGCATTGGTATTTCAGAATATTTCGTCACGCGCGCATGATTCTTATTGACCGCAATACTGAGAATACTTCTCAAAATGTTCTTGTATTGCGAAAAATCATAAAAATTATACAAGATGAAAAAGGAACAGTGATACTCTTTCCCGAAGGAGGGAGAACTTACAAACGTAAGACAAAAGTCTTCTCACCCCGCGGGAGAGAAATTGGAAAATTCTCGGAAAGCGTTAAGTTTATTTCAAAACATGTTGAACGCCCTATTATTATTCCCATATGGGTGGAAGGAGCTGAATTTGCTCTCGCGCCAGGGCGCTTCATTCCCAATTTTAATTGCGGTCCAGTTGATATTTATATTGGGGACTCCATACATTACGTTTCATCCACTGAAGAACTGGAACAGGCAGTCCTTCGAGCAAGCGAAGAGCTTGCTGATATCCTTTATAATGAGTCATAAAAAATATCCCGCTTCGGCGGGATTTTTATTTTCATCACAAGACCACCCTCACACTTACTTTGTCTCGTATTTTGAAATGTCGTATCGGTTCGAAGGATTCCACATCATCCATCCAGTCGTAAGCCCCGCATCTCTTACTGCCCGTATTTCTGCCTGTATTTTTTCGCGATTATAAACTGCACCCATATTAAAATCCTGAAGCCACGGCCGAATTATGGTGTGTTTCCCCTGCTCATTCATTGCAAAAATTCCATTTTGAAGCGTTGCAAGCACCACCTCATATGGTTCTTCTGCGGGATTCTCAAATTCAAAATTACCAGGTGAAAAGTGTGAAGGATATACCATAGGTGCAATCGCATCATATGAATCAATAAGATCTGCGAAACGCTGGCCAATACCTACATCACCATCGGTAAGTAAACTATACGCAAAGACATCAAGTGAAAGTGCGCGTTCAGGATAGCGTTCTTTTATTCTACTTTTCATATAGGCAGAAAAGTCGGCAATGATTTTTTGCTTCTTCGTGTTGCCATCATACGCAGGATAGACAATATCATTCAGATTCCCATCTGCAGGGAAACGCACATAATCTAAATTTATTTCCGAAAATCCGTCATTCAAGGCACGAAGGGCTATTTCGGCATTGTACTCCCATACCTTTCGGACCGACGGATCAATCCATGCATAACCCTTCCCAATCCAAAGGGTGCTACTTGCAGTTTTGAGAGCGAACTCAGGATGCAATTTTGCAAAATAATTATCTTGAAAAACTACCATACGCGCGATGGAATATATATTCTCTTTTTTAAGGCGCTCTACAAACTCCTTCATACCACTTCCTAAATAGACGCCATCACCATCTTTTATATTCACCACAATCGCATTCATGCCACTCTTATGCACAAATGTAATGAGTTCTTCTACGCGTTTTTTACTTCCCGCAGTACTTGCAGTGATATATATTGCGCGCACTTCCTGAGGCATAGCAATTGGAGAAGTTGTAGTAGCTGCCGCGGGCACTCCCGAAATCGTTGCAAAAAGATTGGGAAAGAGTGAGCCACCTTTCAACGCACGGACAAATCCAAGACCCAAAAGGCCGCTTACGAGTATAAGTGCAATAAAAGCGGTTTTCTTCGTGGGTGTATCCATCTGAAGTAGTAAACCATAAAAAAGAAGCGCCACACAAGCTGTGTGGCGCAAAAGTTATTTCTTCTTATTGCTGTGAAGAGGATTCTTTTTCCAACGACGAACCTTGAAAGTCGATGTCATATCCTTCAAAGGGTCTTTGTCATAGCGGACAAACACGCGAAAAAGGTCAATGAATTGATAATCATCCCCATTCGCCTTGCTCATTTTATTTACATACACCTTGAATTGAGTGATGAACTCATAGTCGCAATGATAAATTTCACCATGAGATGTCCCCTTATTATCCTTTATATTATGAAGAATATCTTCGCTCAAAACAGATTTTTGAAATTCGGGATAATGAGTAAGTATGTCTTCAGCATTGCTAAGTACTGCTTCTAAATACCAACGTGTTCTGGTCATTTTTTCTCCAAAGAAAAGTTGTTAAGGCGTCTGGTACCAAGAATAGTGCTGAGATACACACACGTCAAGAGAAAAAAGAAATATTATCGCAATCGAATGACATATGCCTTCCCATCAGTAAAGAATTGGTCGCGTCCCTGATTCATTCCCATCATTCTCGGCACAAGCTGGAGCTCCTGAACACTTTCTACTAAAATTGCGGTCGTAGTAATCTCATCTTTAATAAAATCGCGTTCGGTATCGATATCGGGTTTTATTTTATGCGTGACATAGTAACGCAAACCATCATCAAAACTTGCGGTCGCTACCCACACAGGAACTCCTCCCACTTCAAAATGAGTAAGCCAAAAACGTGTGTGATGTCGTTGTGCAATAGAATTTGTTTCCGTCGCTTTCTCAAATGCAATCGTCTCTGCGGTTGCTTGTAAGAATGAAGGAGTAACGGGCGCAGTAGGATAAGGCCGCTTGAAAATGGCAGCACCAATAAGCTGCGAGAGTGACTGTATACTCGGTTTATCCGCAACAAACCATCCTGCATTACGAAAAAGCGTTACCAGTTGGTCCTGCCAACCAATCACAATAAAACTTACTGGCTCCATCTTCTCCCCCACAAGAGTCTCACTAAACTTTGGAAATTTTTTATCATTAATAAGCGCTTGAGCGTCCACCGCGAAAGGATATTCTATGCGTTCCATCATTTTCTGTTCTGGCAATGCACCTAATGCTAAAGGATGAGTAATTGTAAATCGAACTATAAAAAGTCCCTCAACAAGAATAATAAGAAGTGCAACAAAAAGAGCGCGCTTCCCAGGCCGTCTCTGTTCTTTATCCTTCGCAAATCGCTCACGTTCTTCGTAAAGAGTTATCCAAAACACAAGAATAGAAAATCCAAGCCACCATCCTGCTGCCACATCGGACGTCCAATGCACACCAAGATAGATTCGAGAAAGACCTATTGTAAGTACGAGCGCGAGCGTCGCAAGTGCCACAAGAAACTTTGGAAAACGATGCCGCACTGTACGCATCACAAAATACCCTATCATCCCATAGAGTGCGAAGGCGATAATTGCATGACCACTTGGAAATGCGTATCCCCCTTGCTCTATCATTGAATACCCAATTCCAGGACGCGTACGATGCATAAATAACTTCAAAAAATAAGTAAATCCCGCACCGCTTACCACACTTCCTGCAAACACAAGTGCTGCATTCTTTCTTTTAAAAAGCCACAACATAAGAAATACCGCCGCACCAAGGCTTATTACTATCTCCCAATTACCAAGAGAGGTAAAAAAAAGGAAGTGTTCTGCGGAAGGTATGTTCCGCAATGCGGCCACAAGATTCATAATGCGTTTATCGGCCTCTACAAAGGGATCAAGGAAAAGTACATCGATTGCAATATCGAGAAAATAAAGAAACGCACAAAGAGAAACGAACATCCCCGCAACAAAACGAAACCCATACCTCCCCGCCCATGAAGTTCTCTTCGCTAAGACTGAAAAAAGTGTAGGAAAATACCTTTGAAGCCGCACACTGTACTCATTTGTGCGAGCCGCATTGGCAAATGATTTTAAGATAGAAAGAGTGAACCGTTTCATCGTCTCTTTTAGAATATCACATGCGGCACAACAAAACCTTACCGCATGGCGGCAGGTTTTTCACCGTGTAGGTCTCACACACACTGCACGATGACTGAAAATGAATACATCATAAAAAGATGCGGGACTATGGGAAACGTAATCAGGGGCTCTGTGTTATAAGAGGTGCGCCCGACATCGTGGCGCCGTTCGTCGCCTGATTTGTTTTTGTAAATGAACCTAGATAGACAAAATCTCGGCTACCTAGCCGAGATTGTCTTCAGATTCATGTGTGTGCGTATGTATTATGGTGTGCGTGCACACATTTTCGAGATATGAAAACCGCCTTGGCTAGAGAGTCTTGGTCCCATCCATACTGGATGAGTAGAACCCTGCGTCATATGAAGCGAAAGACAATTAAGGTAATTCATAGTAATTTTTTTCATAGTATCTCCTTTCATAAGGTATAACGATACACGTACACTTCTGTTGCAACCTAGTTTTATTACTATCTTTCATACGATTGACAATAGTAGTTATAAATACTATAGTATGTAAAGTAATTTCACATCATACTTCTATCAAGCAGAGGGGGCATAAGAAAATGACATTCTTTTTTCTTGAAAAAGATTTGAATGTATTAAACAGCGAAATTAAAAAACTCACAGAACAGATTAAGGAAGTCGCAAAAGAAGCCGCGGAAGGTTCCGAGGGAGGCAATGAGTGGCATGATAATTTCTCATATGAAGAAGGCCGACGGATACAAGAAATGCTCTCTCTTCGACTTAAAGAACTCACAGAAATACGTCAGAACGCGCGACTTATCCAACCGCCGAAACTAAAAGATCGAGCAATTGTAGGGTGCGTGGTTACTATCAAATATCTCGATACAAACGAAATCCAAACATTCGAAATCGGGGGGTATATAGTATTTGATAATCGAAACGCTATTTCATATAATGCACCTCTTGCACGAATGCTCATAGGAGCACGTGTAGAAGAAATACGCGAAGCAGTTCTTGGTAAGACAACAAAAAGAATACAAATAATAGCTATCTCATAACGCAAACCGCACCATCAGGTGCGGTTTTTATTCTTTACTATCTACAATTGCAGTAAGATATCTCCCTTTTACTGTGTAAATTACGCCAAACTTAACTCGCTCATGCGAAAAAAATCCTTTAATTATATCGTGAAATTGCTCCTGAGAAAGGAAAAATCCACCTTGGTCACCTAATATCTTTCGATAATACCAATTCCATACATATGCGGCCTTCGTTGATTGACGTGGGTTTTCTATATCAACGATGACAAGTTTCCGAGAAACGTTTTTTAATGACCCTAAAAGCAAAAACATCTCTTCTTTAGAGTTCATATGATGCATTGTATTTTTACAAAGGGTTACATCAAATTTTTCCACAAAAGGAAGATGGGTTGCGTTATGATTGGTAAACACAATAAATTCGTCATCGTTTACTTGTTTTCTCAAAAACTCGGTTGTTCTAAAAGAGATGTCATTTGCCACAAAAAATCCTTTTCTACATTTCTTTGCAAGATGAATAATAAAATCGTCATCCCCTACCGCGACATCAAGAAATGTTGTGGGACATCCGATTGCTTTAAAGAGAAAGGAGTCAATGATAGAAGAACTTAAATAATGCATAAGGGGGCTTACTACCCACTCATGAAACCAAATCAATATATGAAATTTATTTACCGAGTCTATCTCCTGAAGCGGCGTTCCTCCTTTCTTTTTGTGCACTTCATGATGGGCAAGTTTCAAGATTGATTTATCAGATGCGAGCATGTGCGAAGGAATATTTGCAGAAAATTCACCACGAAAATCGTGAATAAGAGAAGGTGTTCCACGACACTCTGCCATAAACGCAATACCATAGTGAGTAACCGTCTCTTCTCCATACACAAATATATTTTTCACCATGGCAATCGGTGTCATTTCACTCACTGCAAGACCACTCTCTCCCAACACGATACGAAGTGCGGCGTGTTCGGGTTGCTCTTGTATTGCATCATGAATAAATCCTCCCAAAAGTTCCCATCCCGCTCCACGAGAAAAATTGCGAATAGTAAGAAAATCACGCGCGTGGTCATATGCAGCAATCACCACAAAATTAATACCACGTTTCGCCTGAAGAAAAAATTTATAATCTACGGTCTCCCGTGTCTCAATAGTAGGAAGTCCATACAGACCTTGATATTTTTTAATAAGAAATTGCCCACGCTCCTCATTCGTTGCGTGAAGTGCCTCAAGCGTAAGATTCATTTTATCTTCTTGGTGCGTCATTGCGAAAAATTGTTTGAAAGTATGGAAATAATTTTCTCAACTGCATGATGTACATCTCGTGTCGTATTATCAATCTCCACGGGAGAGAATTTTCTGTACTCGCGCAAAAATTTTCGATCCGAATGAAGTTTGATTTCTTGCTTATCATTATGGCTCATTCCTCGTATGCCGAGTCTACGCCGTCGTTCGTGCTCTTCGCAGGTAATAAGAAAGGTAATATCTGGTTTCTTTATTTTTTTAATAAAATCAGCTGAAGCCAAAGAAAAATCTGCCCCAATTGCCTTATGATAACAATAGGTAGTAAGAAAATAGCGATCGCATACCACAGTTCTTTTTTTGAGAAGTGTTTTAATTGCTTCTGATGAATCAAGGATTCCACCAAGGTAAAAAAATGCACGCGCACTAGGAGAAAGAGATGTATTATCAATAATTTCGCGCACTGCCGCAAAAGAACCAGACGGAGTTTTAAAAGATGCCGCATGAAGTTTTTTTGCAAGAAGTTTTGCAACAGTAGTTTTCCCTGAACCACTCAATCCCTCAAGCACAATAAATTTATTCTTTAATACTCGTGGTGAGGGTTTCATGTGTGAAATATTATTGTACTGACGAGGCAATTATTTTTCGTATTATAACGCTCATTACTTTCTCTCTGATTTTATATTCTCGAGTCTCTCCTTCTTTTGCGCCCATAAGTGCAACCCCCAGTGGGCTCATATACGAAATAATTCCTTTCGAAGGGTCTGCCTCTGCGGAACCAACAATATGATATACGGATTTTTTTCCCCCAATAAATTCCACATCAACCTCGGAACCGATAGAAACTACCTTCGCTACAGAAAGCGGTTCGTGTTCTACTACTACCGCATTGATAAGTGCGGTTTTTGCTTCATCAATACGAAATCCCAACATACGTTGTTTTTCCTCTACCTCGTCATACGCAGGGTTATCGTGCCATAGATTTCCATCTTCGGCGGCCAGCATTTTTCCGCGGCTTACTTCCGCATACTCTTCTTCAAGTTTTTTTACCTTTTCCTTGAGAATCTGGAGTCCTTTTTTTGTTACAAATACTTGCTCCTTTTTCATATATTCAGCAAATTACTAATAAGGAAAGTATAGTACTAAGCTATTTATGTTTCAATTCTTCGCGTATTGCGCGAATAACACTTAGATAATACCTCTTCGTATGCGGTGCGTAGCGACGGAAAAGCCGCGGAGAGTGTATTTCTGCTTCAAATTGATGAAGCGATACAAATCGCAATCCTTCAACTTCGTTATAGTTTATCTTCAGTGTCTTTGGGTCTCCTTCAAAAGGATAAATGAAGATGTAATCAAATTCATTATTCGTCCAATGGGTTTTCTTGTTCTCTTCGTGCGTACGGATAACCTCAATCTTCTTAAGATACATCGGGTCTATCATCAGGTGTATCTCCTCAAACGCTTCGCGCACCGCGGTCTTTTTCGGCGTTTCATTTGCGGGCACGTGTCCTGCAGCAGACATATCGAATCGCGAGGGATACACATGCCTCGATTTAGCCCTTTGTTGGAGCAAAACGCGCCCATCGGGCGTGTATACCCAGACATGGGCTGAACGGTGCCAGAGTCCCTCTTTGTGGGCCTTCTCCGCAGTCGCTCTTCCTTTTTTTATACCAAGTTTATTGAATATAGAAACGAGTTCAGTGCGCATTACAGTATATTACGGAATAAGTTCAAATGAGACAGTTACAGTGGCGCTCGTTTCCTTTTCTTTCGTTGAAAGGTCATATGCGCCATAATCGGCGATATCCATCGAATTTGGTGCAAGAATCTGAATCACACCAGTTTTTGCGGTGCGCAAGGCGCCCACATGCACACCCGTGCCTTCCGCAATCGCTTGTGCGCGCGTAAGCGCATCTTTCGTTGCATCGGCAAAGAGCTTCGGTCGAAGCTCAGCGAGTTTCGTGTAGAGATATTCGGTACGTTGATATTCGGGTACGATGCCTTGGTCAACCAAACTCTTTGCATTCGTTGCTAAATCTTCAATCTTTGCGATGTCGCTATTTTCCACGCGCACTTCCTGGCGCACATTGTAACCAATCACGTCTTGCGAACCCCCATAGCCATTCTTCCCCATGTCATACACGGGGTCTGTCTGGATAGGAAGAAAGGTTATCAGGTTTGCATCAATGCCGCGCGCGACGATAAATTGCCGTATCTTCTCCGTATTCGCGCTCGCCTTCTCAAGTGTTTCCTTCAAATTAGTAAGGTTTGCCCGAAGTGTGAAATTTGCACTCCATTTCGCAAGGTCGGAAGTGACGCGCACCTTCGCGGAGCCAGTTACGCTAATGGTATTCGTCGTGCGATTCGACGCGATGAAGTATCCGAGGATACCGAGTCCCACGATAAGTGCCCCGCCAATGATAACCGATGCCCATACGAATTTCTTATTTTCTTGCATAGTATATATATTTTCAGTATACCAAAAACCGTTCCGAGATTTCGGAACGGTTTCTTGTTTCACGTGTTAGTTTTGGTTTGGAGCCTTGCAGGCAACATTCCAAAGCCATCCAAATACACATCCTGCGACATAACCCACAATCGAGGTCACGACGATGAGCATTATCGCATTACCAAACGAGAAGGAATTGATGGAATATTGGAAACTCAAAAAATGAAGTCCAAATATCCAATCCAAGTATGCTTGCGCGAATCCAGAAAGCACTAAGAGTGCCCACATAGCGTGCAAGATACCAAACAACCCACCGAACACTAATCCCGTCTTATGTATGCTTACTTTTATCATATGAATAAGATAGTTTATTCGGCCTTTAAATTGCTTACAACTTAATAGTATCATTCTCACAAATAAAAAACTCCGAATCTTTCGAAACGGAGTTGATAAAATACTACTACGAATAACTACTAAAGATCGCCATCGGCACCGCCACCACCAGTATCTCCACCACCCGGCTCAAATGAACTGTCGTCATTACTGCTATTTCGAGAACTCTCATCATTATCAGATACAGAATGCCGAAAGGTCGGTTCATCATCTTCCGAAACGCGTCTTCGAGATTCACTCTCATAATGACGTTCCGGAGGAGGAACTATCGGAAAAAGCGGTGATGAATGGTGAACATAGGGGTGCTCTGCGCGATATTTCTCGATATTCCTTACTTCCTCTTTTTCTTGTACGAGTCGCTTACGACGAGCTCGTAAAGCAATGGGGATTATAATGATGCAAAGAACACCGAAAAGCACGAGTGACCAAATCATGAAATTCTTGATTTCTTCATCGGTCTTCTGCTTTGCAATCTGTTTTTGCTGTGCATATTCTTGTCTTTGTTCTTGGGTAAAATCACCAAGTGTGGCTTTTATATTCGCCACCATCGTTTGGATGATTACGGGGTAATTTCCTTTATGGCTCTTTGCCGCATCTCTGCCTATCTGACTTGCTTGTGCATCTGTAAGATAGCCTTCGACGCCATAGCCCGTACGAATAACCCATTTCTTCTCCGTAGGTGCAAGAAGGATGAGTACTCCGTTGTCCATTCCTTTTTTGCCAATGCCCCATGCAGTGAAAAGATCATTGCCATAATCAGCTACGGTACGCTCACCAAGTGAGGAAACAGTAACAACCATGATCTCAATACTTGAAAGCTTTTCATACGCGCGAAGTTCCGCCTCAAGC
>JBAYKY010000017.1:0-17573 GCA_041664385.1 Minisyncoccota bacterium | reverse complement strand
GGTGCCTAGACCAACTATGCGCGACGGCGCATAGTTGAGTCGAAGGAGAATCTCTCCCCCTCCGCCACACCAAAAACATCGCTAAAAGCGGTGTTTTTACTTTCCTTGCCAGGTGGGCAACTCTCGGATTAGACTGGATGCACAGTTCTTTTATTAATTAGGAAGGGGTAGAAGATGAGTAAACAAAAGACACAAGGTCTCACAAAGCTCGGACTCACAAATCTCCTTGAAAGCCACGCAAAGGATTATCGCAAAGATACCATTGCGAGGCTAAAACGAAACCGGCATATATACGACCTTTCGAAAAAGGATATTCGGGAACTCAAGAAAAATCCTGAACTCTTTGAACGCGTAGTCGATGCAATCCTTGTAGGATTCATAAATGAGGTGGCGCGAGGTCAAGGAATGAATTTGGGACTTTATACCCACCATCTGAAAGAAAAATAGCCGCGCATATGCGCGGTTTTTGTTAGAATAAATAAGTCGATAAAAAATAATAATAAATTAACACACTATGTTCCCTATTAACTTTGCAGCAGTTGCAGTAGCGGCGGTCTCAGCGTTCGTCCTCGGGTTTCTTTTCCACGGACCTTTGTTCGGAAAGCTTTGGATAAGATTGGCCGACATCCACCCGACCGGAAACGAGAAGTTCAGCGATATGCTTCCACAATTTTTCTGGAACTTCGTCGCTAACTTCGCGACGGCCTTCGTGCTTGCGGGCATTCTCTGGATGTCTTCACTCTCGATGGGCGAAATAACCTGGCAAAGGGGTGCCTTTGTCGCCGTATGGCTCTGGTTCGGCTTCATGGTAACCTCATCATCAATGGAGGTCATCTGGATGGGAAGAAAGATGAAACTGTGGCTCTTCGAGTCCGCCGCCTCGCTCGTTATCATGGCCGTGATGGGTGCTATCATCGCCGCCTGGTAATAGAAAATAAAATCCCGTTCACATATGAACGGGATTTTTTTGTATACTATATCCAAGGATATGCATAAAAGAATACTCATCGTAGGAGATGCGGGAAGAGGCAAAAGTACCTTTGCTGAACGCCTATCCAAAAAAACAGGTATTCCCTGCTGCTCAACCGATGATTTTTATTGGAAAGTGAAGTTCACCGAACCGCGCGACCAGCAAGAAAGCGTTGAGCAGATAAAGAAAATATACGAAAAAGATGAGTGGATTGTTGATGGCTCAACGCGACGATTGATTCAGGGTGGTCTTGAAAAAGCGGATGTTATTTACCACCTCACATTTCCCTCTATACTTCCTCAATATTATTTTCTTACCACACGCTATTTTAAAAGAAAGAATGAAAAAATAACTGCGCTTTTTAAGATGCTGAGGCATGTCACCTACAAAAAATATAAAAGAGGCTATGGGGCCCACTTACCGCCATTACGCGACATACTCAAGCCTTATGCATATAAAGTAATAACACTTACCTCAATGAGAGAAATTAACAAATGCATTGATTCTATAAATAGCGATTTGAGAAAATAAAAAACCCGCCAATGTGACGGGTTTATATGTTATGCGGCTTTCGCTTGTTTTCTGAATGAAGGAAGTTTGCCTTGAAGATACTCTCCGTTTTCCTCGAACCATTGAGTTGCTTCTTTGCAAACAGGGCAACATCCCGCAATCAACATATCACTCGTGATTATTTCATATCCTTTTCTCACTGCATCACGCGCAGTATCACGAACACACGCACACGCGTTCACCCCCATAAGAAGGAGTTTCTCTACTCCTTGTTCTTTTAACAAATCATCAAGATTCGTACCGGGAAATGCACTATCATTGCTTTTTACTATCCAATGATGATTGGGAAGTTTTTCTATCTTCTCCTGCAGTTCAGGGATGGTATCTCCTTGATCTTCGTATTCCAAGACAATAAAAGGAATACCCATATCCTGGCACTCCTGAATAATAGCGACTTGGTACGGGATTATCGCTTTTTTTCCAGCTTCATCCAAAAAATATTCTTGCATGTCTATCAGCAATACCGCAACGTTTTTAGGCTTAATGAAAAATAGCGAACCATCTTCCATATAGCACCTCCATGCATTAGTGAGAAATTAGTTGTTAATATCGTACTGAAACCAATATAGCACTTTTTGTCGCAATTGTCAATTTTCTTTACGTTGCTGCTTACTAAAAATATGAGATAGTATAATAGTTCTAACCTCATGAAAAATCCTGAAAAAACATTTCATTGGATAATCGGTATTCTCACAAAACACAAGATTCCTTTTGTTGTTACTGGAGGTCTTGCGGCCAAAAGTTATGGTTCCCCACGCGAACTCAATGACTTTGATATAGATATTCACGATAAAGACTTCCCTCTTTTTGTTGATGAGGTAAAGCCCTATATTATCTTTGGACCAGCAAAGTATCACGATGAACGTTGGGATTTATTACTTATGACACTGAATCATGAGGGACAAGATATTGATATAAGCGGTGGCGATACATTGCGCATTTGCGACGCAAGAACTCAGGAGTGGAAAAACGACGCCACTGATTTTTCAGATATTAAGGAAAGAGAGATTTTTGGGATTCGAGTTCCTGTGATATCAAAAAAAGCACTCATCGCTTATAAAAAGATGCTTATCGGTAAACATCAACAAATAGATATCGAGGCTGTTCAAAACAATCAGATATAATAAATAAATTATGAATAAGAAGTGCACATTACTTTTTTCTCTCATTATCCTTGCAACAATCGGTGTTGGTTTTTATTTTCTACGACCGACATATAAAAGAGAACAAGAACAGACTGGAAAAACTACTCCCCAAAACCTCGTCTACACCAATACTGAATATAACTTCACCTTTCCCGTACCAGAAAGCTGGAAAGATTACTCCATTATTACAAGCACCTGGGAGGGCTACACGATAAATGCAGAGGGACAAGTGCCTGCGGAACACGGACCTCTTATTTCCATTCGGCATCCTCTCTATACTACGGAAAAACCGCGTCAGGATATTCCCATCATGGTCTTTACCCTTGCACAGTGGGACCTCGTCTCTAAGGAAAAGATTGTTCTCGGTGCCGCACCAATTGGCCCCTCAAAACTTGGCGAAAATGTCCGCTATGTCTTTGCACTTCCTGCGCGCTACAATTATGCATTCCCCGAAGGATTCGAGGAGGTGCAAACAATATTGGACAATCACCCGCTTCGCGCCTACTAAATAAAAATCCCGCCAAATGGCGGGTTTTTATTTATTTCTCTTTTCTACAATTCATCACGAATGCGGGCGGAATATTGAACAATTCATACGTAAGTGAAATGAATGGGAAAAATTCTTTCACTGCCTTCATTCCCGCAAGAAAATATTCAAACTGAATGAACGAACCCCCCTCCTCTAAACAATCAGCGATCTCCTTTAATACGTTTCGTTTTCCTTCTTTTGAAAAATTACCGAGTGGTAATCCTGAAATAACAGTGTTCACCTTTTCAATACCATTTTCCTTAAGAAATTGTTGTAATCGTAATGCATCACCTACACAGACGACAAATCGCTCATCTTTTATCGTATCTTTTAAATATGTGGCAAATATCTCGTTTGCTTCAATAACAAGGAGTTTTCCCTCTTTTGGAAGTTTCGTGAGTATCTCCTTCGTAAAAATCCCTGTCCCAGGACCTAATTCCAACACCACAGGACCTTTCATATTTTTCACTATTTTTTTTGCGAGAGAAGACGAGCTTGGCAAAACTGCGCCAATTTTTATGAAGTTTTTAAATGCTTGCGTAATAAACATAGTGAAAGAATTCATAGGATACGAGGGCAATAGTATTTTTGATAGTACTAAGAATGGGACCTATTGTAAACAAAAACTCTCGCGGTTCGGCGAGAGTTTTTGTCGTTATATCCTATTTCACTATGTAATTTACCGTCTGCGATTTTACACCATCAATATAAAACATAAGCGAATAACTCCCTACCGTTCTCACCTTTCCCGTATTCACTACCCAACTAAAATAGAAATTTGTGGTGCCATCTTTTGTAGGATGGGATACTTTTGAATCTACATATTTTCCATTAAACGTACGGATGTACGAGATCTGTGTGCGTGCATATGCATTCTGAAGTGAGAGTCCTGCATAAATTGGATCTTTTACGCCAAAAGTCTGAGTCGGACTTTCTACCGAACCATCCACGTTTACTGTTTTTCCAAGTATCACACTTGTAATTGTCGCTATCGGACGAGGTGCTACCTCTGCAGGCTTTGTGGAAGTTGCGACAGAAACTTCAGAAGTCACGGGGACTGTGGATGTCGATTTCCACTGCGTGTACGCCATAATACCAAATCCGATAATAACAATCGCGCTAATTATAAATGAAAGAGATTTACGCATAGGTTATATATTAATTTGATTCACCGTCAGATTGATTGCCGCCATCCTGACCTTTATTCTCATTATCACCACCGCGAAGTTCTTGATTCATAGTGGATGTGCTGTTATCTTCCTCTTCTTCGCGAATCTGTGTACGATTTTCATTATCGCTCTTTTCGCTCTCCGGGCTTTCTTGTTCAACCTCATTATCAATCTCGTTTTCTATTTCGTTTTCGGATTTCTCTCCATCTATCACTACATTATTGCCCGCTCGATCTCCTGCTTTCTCAATATCAGAACTGCTGATTGTTTTTGAAGCCTGCAATGCAACGATATCAGCTCTTAACTCTTCAATAAGACGAAGAAGTTCGCGCTCAAAATCATTATGAGGGCCCGTGTCCACTACTGTGTCTACTGCAGAACTTGTTGTTTGCGCGTGAACTGGAGCCATAAACCCATTACCGCCTCCTAACACACTAACTACCGCTACTATTCCCAACGTGGTTGCTTTCTTTAATTTTGTATTCATATTTTTTTATATGTTACTCTCGATAACCTTTTCTTAATAATAACACAAGCTTATACGACTACTTATACTACGTTTCTCACGCACATTATCTTACAATCGTACCTTTGAACTCTTTACCACCTAAAAGTGCATCCAAATTCTTTATGTTCTTTCCATCTATCACGATTGCGGCAACATTGTGCATTTTACTGAATTTCGCAGCAACAGGGTCGATAGGCACACTCGCGCCCGAAACCCACTTGTGAGGAATAATCTTCCAATACTCCTGCCAGGACATTTCCTCAAATGGCTTTGCACCTTTGAATTCGTCAGGATTCTTATCATAAATAAATGCCGGCTTCCCCGCTTCAATCACCTCATGTGCGCCAAAATCATACGCGAGTACGGCAGAGATATAATCGGTTGACCATCCTGGAGTCCATCCGCACGCAAGCGTAACTGGCTTTCTTAATTTCGTTATCTTTCCCCGCGCATCAACCATCTCTTTGTCTGTAAGTGCTCCAAATACTGTTTGTACTATTTTTGCATTCAAACGCGTTGCATAAATACCAAGCCAATCCTTTTCCACATTCGTAAGTGTTTTTACTTTTCCTACTGCTTCTTGAGCACCGCGTGCGAGACGACCACCACCAACCCCAATAATGAATTGATGGGTTGTTATGTGTCGCTCAATACACTTTTTAAAATCTCGTAAAAATTTCCAATCAATTCCATCTTGATATACTATCGAACCTCCAAGCCCTATTACCACTATTTTTTTAAAATTGTATTTCATTGCACAAAATTACCAATCCCCGCTTGAGCCTCCACCACCTGAACTTCCACCGCCAAATCCTCCGAATCCTCCATGCGAACCACCACTACCAAACCCCCCGCCACCAATCCACCATGGAGGGAGTCCACCACCTGTTTTAAATTTGTGGTATGATTTCGAAACAAAATAATCAAATAAAAGCCCGAGAGGGATAAGAACGCCGATTGCAATAATACCCGCATAGAGAAATCCATTGATAAGCCCTATCACTCCTCCTCCAATACCACCAAGAAGGCCTCCCATCCACCATGACTTTGAGCGCCCTAAAATACTTGCGAGCCACATGAAGATAAGGGGAATAAAATACCAATTCTCAAAAAGTGCAGATGATGCCGTTGTCCTCTCTGTTTTTGGTGATGAAGAAGGCACATATTCTCCCTGTGTTGCGGCAATTATTTTAGAAGTAGCCGCATCAATCCCCGTATAATAATTTCCTGCCTTAAAATTAGGTGAAATTTCATTCTGAATTATCCAATAACTCTGTGCGTCGGTAAGTGCCCCCTCAAGACCATATCCCACCTCAATGCGTATTTTCCTGTCATCACGCGAAATAAGGAGAAGAACTCCATTGTCTTTCTTCTCCTTACCAATCTTCCACTCCTCAAATAATTTCAAGGCAAAATTTTCTATAGAATCGCCCTGAAGACTTGGAATAGTAACTACTGTAATTTCATTACTCGTACTCTTTTCAAACGCAGTAAGTTTTGTCGTTAATTGCTCAATTTCACTCGACGCGAGCATTCCTCCAAAATCATTTACAAAACCTCCCGGTTTTCCAGGACTTATATATGCGCATGCCGCAAACGGCATTGTGGCGATAACAATGAGAAAAAGTAATGCAGCCCTCCTCATAAAGAGTTAGAAATTTACCTTAGGCGCATTTTCCGCTCCCTGAGCAGCTTCAAAATAAGCGCGTTCTTTAAATCCAAACATATTCGCAATAATACTGCCGGGAAAACGCTTTGTTGAGGCATTCAAATCTTTTACTAAATCGTTAAAACGTCCACGTTCTGCGCTTACACGATTTTCAGTACCCTCAAGTTGCGCCATAAGCGTCTGCACGGTATCTGACGATTTAAGCTGAGGATAATTTTCCATCACCACAAGCAATCGGCTAAGCGCGGACTCTACGCCTGTTGCCGCTGCCGCCTTTTCATCAACTGTTTTTGCGCTGCCATATTTCGTGCGCGCATCAGCAATTGCCAAAAATACCGTCTGCTCCTGTTTCATAGCACCCTTCACTGAATCTACAAGATTGGGGATGAGATCAAAACGACGCTGATATTGTACCCCTACGTTTGCCCACTGATTAGTAACTGCCTCGTTTTTTGTAACGAATCCGTTGTAGGATGAGCCAACATAAAGAAGGACCACCAACACGACCGCTACCACAATCCACAATGTTTTATTTTTCATATATATGGTTTTTGACCTTATCAATAGTATACCGCATTCCCTCCCTAAATAAAAAAATGCCCCGCGATACGCGGGGTCTTTATTAGAGGTGAATAATTTCAATATATGAGCGAGTTTTTCCAAGAGAAAGAGCAACAATTTTCTCTTGAATCCACACATCAACATAATTGTGTTTTCTTTTTGCCATTCTATCTTCCACAATAAATTCTTTATCGCCGAATAATTCGGGAATTTTTATTTTCGTGCCAAAAGGAAGAAAATTACATGCCACAATACCATCACGCGTCCTTGAGCCAGACGCAGTGATGAATGGCGTATCATCACATTCTGCGGAATCACTCGTATATGCGGTAACCCATACTTCATGAGTAAGAGGAGGTGCACAAATAGTTTGCGCCTCACACTGTTTTTGACTCACTCCCTGTGACATCGTGATACAGGAATCAAAGCAAAAAATACCAATCATTATGAATAATCCACGTAGGATATTTCTCTGCACCAGAACCTCCTTATATTTATTTATAAACGAGCTACTATCCCAAATGGGAACCATAGTGTAACCGATTTTTTATTTTGTGTCAAAATAAAAACGCCGCAATTTCTGCGGCGTATGTAATTCCCCTCCTATCCTTTTATTATTCTTTGTTCGATAAGTGATGGAATGAAATCCTCGCTCACTAATTCAAGGTTCCGAAGTTTGGTTATAAGATCAGTCCGTTCTCCCATGCTCTGCGAAAATTCCTTTATCTTTTCGATAAATATCTTTTCGTTTGAACTAAATTGGAGATATTTACTGATGAACTTAATCTCCGGACCTGAGAGACGCAATGCATCCAATTGATAGTCTTTGAATGCTTGATACGTCGCTGGCACGGATAGTTTCACTATCTCCTCAAGAATTTGAGCATACACACGAATCTCATATTGTGCATGTGAATCAAGACGGAGACCGAGAAAATGCAGAAGATTGTGCAAATCTGTTTTCCAATACGCTTCCGTGTAGGTTGAGAGTGGTAAATCTTTGCGCGCTTGTTCACGGGCCATGCCTTTATTCACACGTTCTTCATATACTTTTCGACCCAGTTCTTGAAATTGGTTTTCTTGTGCAGAAAGAATTGTTCCTTGTTCAAGATCAAAAAACCCGCTGCTTCCCTGCTTATTATCTTTCGCTTGAAGACGCCATTTGTCCGGACTTGTTTTTTGAGTCGCATCAATAGCAAGCGAATATCGCGTAGAGTATTCATTGACGCTTGCCGTGCGGTGACGAATCCATTGTCGCCATGCATCCATCGGCACACGCACATGAAACTTGAATTCACACATTTCAAACGGCGTAGTATGTCGATGATTCATAAGGTATCGGATTAATCCAACATCCTCAGAAATCTTCTTTGTGCCCTTACCATACGAAATGCGTGCTGCTTGTACGATTGCGGCATCATTTCCCATATAATCCACGAGACGAACGAATCCATCATCGAGACACGGGAAAAGTTTTCCTAATACACTTTCCGCGCCTTCACTTCGAGCACGGAATGTTGATACTTCCACGAGTTGTGGATTTTGCTGCTGCTCACTCATAATTCTTCTCCTTTTCTTTTGTTGTGAATGAAACTCCGTACAGTCTAAACAAAAACCCGCTCTTTATGCAAGAACGGGTTTCCATATCTTCTAATTAGTAATCCCCCATACCTGGCATTCCGCCGGGCATACCACCCTTTTCCTTCTTCTCGGGAATTTCGGTTACTGCCGCACCAATCGTAAGATAATTCGAAGCAACTGAGATGGCATTCATAAATGCGGTCTTCGTTACTTTTAATGGATCAATAATGCCGGAAGCTTTTAAATCTTCCATCTCATTCTTGTATGCATTAAACCCTTTCCAACGATCGCCTGAAGTGCGCGCGCGAAGCTTCTCAATAACCTTTCCTGGATTCTCACCACTATTTACCACGATTGCGGTAATAGGAGCTTCTGTCGCGTGCTTTAAAATGGTGTGTGCCGCTTGTACTACCGATGTCTTGGAACCTTCTTCTTTTAACTCCATATTGTAGACATTGAAGAGTGCAATACCACCACCAGGCACAATACCCTCTTCCATTGCTGCGCGTGTTGCTGCAACCGCATCTTCTACGCGCTGTTTCAATTCTTTTTGTGCAGATTCGGTAGGAGCGCCCACTTTAATCACTGCCACGCCGCCCGCAAGCTTTCCTACGCGCTCCTGAAGTTTTTCCTTATCATATTCTGAATCAGCTGCCTTCAGCTGTGCCTTAATTTGTTTTACGCGTTCATCGATTAATTTCTTATCACCCTTACCGCCCACGATGGTCGTTTTATCTTTATCAGACACTACGCGATGAGCATGTCCCAAATCAGAGATGTCCACGCTCTCAAATTTCTTTCCAATATCCTCTGAGACAAACGTAGCACCAGTTACTGCCGCAATATCCTGAAGCATCTCCTTCTTTCTATCACCAAAGCCTGGAGCTTTTACACCAAGCACTGTAAAGATGCCGCGAATTTTATTCACCACAAGTGTGGCAAGTGCCTCACCATCCACTTCTTCTGCAATGATTACAAGTTCTTTTTTTCCTGTAGCTACCACTTTTTCTAAAAGAGGAAGAATCTCCTGGATAGACGAGATTTTCTTGTCGGTAACCAAGATGTAAGGATCTTCAAGCGCCGCATCCATACGTTCCTGGTTTGTCACCATATAAGGGGAAATGTATCCGCGATCAAATTGCATACCCTCTACTACTTCGTATGTATTTCCCACTGTGTTTGAATCCTCAATAGTGACCACGCCTTCGCGACCCACCTTTCCCATTACTTCCGCAATAAGTGCGCCAATGTGCTTATCTTTTGCAGAAAGTGTAGCAACTTCTTGAATTTTCTTATTGTCATTAATCTCTTCTTTCTGTGCTTCGAGTGCTTTAATAATAGCCTCGCTTCCTTTCTTCAATTCTTCCGCGAGTTGAATGACATTAAATCCTTTTTCACGAATAGCCTTCTCACCCTCCTCAATCATGGCATGCGCCAAAACCACAGAGGTAGTGGTACCATCTCCTACATTGTCATTTGTTTTATCAGCCGCTTGTTTAATAAATTCTGCGCCAAGATTCTCATACTTATCTTCAAGTTCGATTTCTTTGGCCACGGTTACGCCATCGAAGGTTACTTGTGGTGCACCATATCCCTTTTCAATCACCACTGCGCGACCGCGAGGACCAAGTGTCATTCTGACTGCTTCTGCAAGCTTGTCGATACCCTTCTTCATTGCGCTACGCGCCTCTTCATTAAAAATAATTTGTTTTGCCATAAGTTCAGAAATAATTATTCGATGATTCCTAAAATATCATCCTCGTCGACCAAAAACATCTTTTTTGTTCCATCTTCAAACTTACTCTCATCGGACCATGGTTCCTTAAAAAGTACTTTTTCTCCCACCTTTACGCCCATCGGCATACGATCTCCTTTTTCTGTAAGTTTGCCCGCTCCCACCGCAACTACTACTCCCTTACTCTGTTTCTTTTTTTCTGCGGTATCCGGAAGCACGATTCCCGACTTTGTTGCCTTCACTTCCTCTTCTATCGCTTCAATAAGAACGCGATTTGATAATGGTTTTATATTCATAAATTTTGTTATTAGCAGTAGCGACCTTTGATTGCTAATGCAGAGTTTAGTATAACCGTGAAAGAATGAGTGTCAACTTTGTTCTCCATTGACAAGAATGGTATTTATTTTTTATAAAAGCTGCTCTTTTTTGTACTGAAAAAACAAAGTACTATTGAGATATGGCAGGTATCTTACTCGAGGCATACCCAAAAGAAAGTGTGGTGCACAAGGCATATAATTTTGCGCGGGACGCGCACAAAGAAGACAAACGTGAAAATGGCGACCCTTACTTTTCTCACTGTGAACAGGTAGCTGAAACGGTGCACGAATGGCATCTCGATGAGCTCTCCGTTGCAGCAGCTCTTTTGCATGACGTAGTAGAAGATACCTTGATCACATCTGCCGACCTCGAAAAGAGTTTTGGTAAGGAAGTTGCGTTTCTTGTTGATGGACTTACCAAGCTTAAGACTATGCAGTATCCGGAAGGTCCAGAAAAACCTGAGGTAGAAAATCTCAGGAAATTTATTATTTCTTTTTCAAAGGATCTTCGTGTAGTCATTATCAAACTTGCCGATAGGCTCCACAATATGCAGACACTCCGCTTTCTTTCAAAAGAACAGCAGGAGCGTATTGCGTGGGAAACCGCAGAAATATATGCGCCACTCGCCTATCGTCTTGGTATGCAGAAACTTTCTGGAGAATTAGAGGACCTCGCATTCCCCTACATCAACCCAGAAGAATACCGCTGGCTTGTAGAGTCGGTTGCTGATAGCTATACCGACCGGCTTAAATACGCAAAAAAAGTCCAACCAATTATTTTGCGCGCATGCGGTGAACATAATATTCGTCCCCTTCGCGTAGACTCTCGCGCAAAACGTTATTACAGCTTGTATAAAAAACTGTGCCGTCATGATATGGACCTCGAAAAGATCTACGATCTTGTAGCTATCCGCATCATCGTAAAAACGATTGAGGAGTGTTATGCAGTCTTGGGCGTAGTACACCAACTCTGGCAGCCGCTCCACGGTCAATTTGATGACTATATCGCGCGTCCGAAACCAAACGGCTACCGCAGCTTACACACCACCGTATTCTGCCTTGATAACAAGATAATTGAGATACAAATTCGCACACAAGAAATGCACGAAGAAGCTGAGATGGGTATCGCGGCTCACTGGGCCTATCAACAGGCACGTAATACGAAGGGATACACCAAGACAAACTGGCTTGGTATTAAAAGCCGTGGAGAACTTACGTGGGTGGAACAATTAAGCAACTGGCAGGAGAATTTTACCGACAAGGAGAAATTTATCCAATCACTTAAAGTAGATTTTTTTAAAGAACGTATCTTTGTCATCACTCCTGATAACGATATTATCGATCTTCCTAAGGGCGCCACACCTGTAGACTTTGCCTATCGCATCCACTCCGACGTAGGTGACCAATGCGTGGGCGCAAAAATAAATAAAAAAATAGTACCGCTCGACCATGAATTACACTCAGGAGACATTGTTGAAATTGTGATGCATAAAGGAAAAAAACCAACAGAAGATTGGCTACGATTCGTGAAAACAGAACAAGCACGTGGTCATATTAGAAGTGCGCTACGCGCAAAAATACGCCACTTCAAGGAAAAAACGGGACCACTACATACAGAGTTCAAAATTATAAACCAAGACCGCCCTGGATATTTAAAAGACGTAACTGCCGCATTTGCGGAATTAAAAACAAACATTACCTTCCTCCAAAGTCAGACAGACCCCCGACGCACATTCTCTGCGGTTACTGCGCGCTGTGACGCACTTCCTGAAGCAAAAGTTGCGAAACTCCTCGTAAAACTAAAAAAGGTGCAAGGCACCAAAGAAATTACTTTTAAATTCATAGAATAATGAAACTAAAAGGTGTTTGGACCAAGAAGCTTCTCCAAGATTCCCTGAAGCTCTTCGTTTGAATAAAATTGAATATTAATAGCTCCCCCTTTTGCTTGTCGCTTAATTTTTATAGGAGCACCAAATCGTTCCTCAAGTTGTACCTCCCAAAATTTCTGCTGAGGATTTTCAGGCGGTAATGCTTTTTGCTGTATCTGCTGCATCTCTCGCATCGTCGTTTTCTTATGGAGCAATGAGTCAAACAACACGCGCTGTGCGTTTGAATCTTGTATTGCAAGAAGGGCACGTCCTTGCGATTCTGTAATCTTTCCCTGTACTAACGCATCTTGCATATCAGAAGGGAGATTTAAAAGACGCATCGTATTCGCAACCGCTTCGCGGCTCTTTCCCATGCGTGTAGCAATTTCCCGCTGTGTCACCCCAAACTCATCTTGAAGCCGTGCATATGCTCTCGCAGATTCAAGCGGATTTAGGTTACTTCGCTGAATATTTTCAATAAGCGCCATTTCAAGCTTTGCCCTTCCAGCGTCTACCTGTTTTACAATTGCAGGGACTCGTTCAAGTCTTGCAATCTTTGCGGCCTGAAAACGACGCTCTCCCGCAATGAGCTGATATTCCACAATAGCACCTGTCTCTGCTTCTTTAATTATTTTACATACAATAATTGGTTGGAGAATACCAAATTCTCGAATAGATTGTGCGAGTTCTTGTAGCTCTTCGGAATTAAATTCTCGACGAGGTTGATATGGGTTCGGTTTAATTTTCTCTATTTCAATATGAAATATTGATTGCACTGCAAACTTATCATGTGAGTCACGTGGCTCATGAGGTTCGTGAACTACGCGTACCTCGCGTACTTCTTCGCGTGGTGAAGTATAGTGAGGCGCTTCACGCACTGCCGGAGATGGCGCGCTGTGTGATTGTACTGGATAACTTGAAGACACATCACGTGGTACAGAAATGTGAACGTGCTGCTCCTCGCCGCCTTTATTATGTTTATGGGGAATCAATGATTCCAATCCCTGACCTGTCATAGGTGTTTCTATTTTATTATGAATGGAATGAAAAGGAAAGAATTAAAAACTAAAACAGAGGGGTTGTATAAGCCTTCGACAATGATTTTTTCGTATAATTCCGAGAGACAATTTAATATAAAGAAAGAACAACTCGGAACCCAAAAGTATGTCATTGTGAATGGTCTTTACACCTTCCTCTGCCCTAGAAAACGTATACGTTAGCCCACGAACGCACCCTGCCGCCGCCCTCTCAATAGAAATACCGGCCGGACATCCTACAAATCGTTTGTACAGCGTGATGTGGCGCGAACTAATGAAAATAATAATATTCGAATATTCACGTGTCAACCAAGATTTTCCCCATCTTGTGGATATGGCGGAATATCAATTATTTCAGAAAGATCAAAAAGAACGAGGGGGCGTTCCTCAGGAAAATACTCTGAACGGATAGGAATGGTCTCTGCACTTTCTGCGATTGCCTCAGTTATTTTTTCAATCGGTTTTGATGAGGCGTCTGCCGCATGCACCGCCGCTGCAACAGTCATCGGGTCTTCAAATTGCATTGCCACTTCGCGCGCAAGCCGCTCATAGGCAAGCGCTCCCGAACTTTGTGGTGCATGAAGCACCACCGGTTTATGAAAACTCGGCGCTTCTGCTAAACTCACCGAGCGTGGAATCTCTATATCATACACATGATGGGGAAACCTGCGACGTACCTCGCGCGCAACTTCGCGAGAAAGTTTTTCACGCTTATCATACATCGTAAGAAGTGCACCACCTATTTTTAATGGATGATCAAGATTATCGCGAATAAGAGTAACTGTTTGTAATAGTTGGCTCAATCCTTCCAAACTGTAATATTCGCATTGCACAGGAATAATGACTTCTCCCGCCGCAAGGAGTCCGTTGATAGTAAGCAGATTCAGACTTGGAGGAAGATCAATAAGAATGAAATCATAAAGAGGACTTACCTGTGTTACAAAATTCCGTAATACGTATTCACGGTCAGCAAGTCCCACAAGCTCAATAAGTGCTCCTGCAAGATCTGAGGATGCGGGCACCAAATCAAGATTCGCGAGATGGGTACGCTTGATAGTATGTTCCGGCACCTTCCCCGCAAGTAACGCATGATAAATAGTCTCATCAGGTGCGTGCGTTACACCAAGTCCCACCGTTGCATTAAATTGAGGGTCAAAATCAATAAGCAATGTGCGATTCCCGAGTATCGCGAGATACGCCGCAAGATTCATTGCGGTGGTGGTCTTTCCCACTCCTCCTTTTTGATTACAAACAGCAATTACTCTCGCCATTATTCTTTACTATATCTCATTTTTATGGCACTATCAACAAAACAAATGGGATTTGAAACTATAAAACCATTATCGCCTGAAAATCCAGATTCTGAAACAAATTCAGCTACACCGATACAAAAGGAATCAGAAACTTTGTTCGGTAAAATCCGCAAAAAAACTGGATCGATTGCAAAAGGCCTCGCAGTACTCGGTGCACTCTCTCTTACCGAGCCCGGTGATAAGCAAGAAATAAACGAATATTCTCCCGGCCGCACATGGCCACCACAGCCAACTGAATTCGCGATTCAAATGACAGAAGAAAAACTCTCTCACGAAGAGTATTTGAAACTATGCGAAGAACAACCCGAAAAAGCCTTCGTGACCGCATCACTCTACAAAAATGAACCGTGGCTCGCGGACGCGCTCATAAAAGCAACCAAAAACGTACCTAAGTATGCACTTCAATATGCGGATCGCTACAAAGATAATCAAAACTATAATGAGATTATATCCCTTGCAATAGATGATATAAAAAGCGCACATTCGAAAGACTTAGCTGTAGAATATCCCTTGGATCCACTCTACGTAATCGGGTTGTATCCCAGTGCTTGGATTAACACCCCCCGCGCACATGAGATTCTAGAGGAAAAACTAAATCAAGGCGATGAGGGTTATTTTATAGGAAACTTCAGAGAACTTTCACAATCAACAGAAGGTTACAAAATCGGCGAACGAATTATTCGATCAAAATCAAACTCGTGGTGGGTGCTTCAGTATATGGATCAGATAACGGGATGGCCATGGACAGAAGAAGTAATCGAAAATGCAGCAAAACAAAACCCTAGAAAATTTCTCCTATGTGCTTATTCGACACTCACGAGGACTCTCCCGAAAGAATTGCGAGACAGACTCACTATAGAAATTTCCAAGAAAAGACCTGATGCTGCTATTTCAATTGGTTGGGAAACAATGGCGATGTCAGAAACAGATTTAGTAGAGACGGAGGACAGCAAAGAATTCTTGGATGTACTCAAAAAAAGCGGAGACGAAAATCTCATGCTCGTACCAGAAATACGAAAACTGATAGTTGATGGAGAAATATCATATGACAAGGCTCCAGAAATAGGCATGCTCCTCAACCATATCTCTTCGAAACGAATAACAATAAAAGAGGCGGTAGATGCAACCAAAAATCCAGAATACTACTCTCAATTAACACGAGAGGTAGTAAAAGATCCAAACAATCCAGCACAAGGATTAGCAGAAAAATACCTGGCTGAAGAAGAACTTAGAGAGGTTCATGAAATGAACCTACTTCATGAACAATCTGATGAGAAAAGGTTTGCTTCAATTGAACAAAGCAATCCGGAAGAACTCTACTTAATAATTGCCTTTGGAGAAGAAGAGATTTTTACCTCAACGTTTAATGGCGTTTTTGATCGTCTTCTTACCCGCATGACACGCGACCATATAACCGGAGAACAACTTCTTGAGCAGGCAAATTTTGCGAAATTTCGAACTTTTATCCGCACGTGCACAGAATTCAACCGCTGGAATGACTTCCTCGAAACAATGGCACCCGCGGACCGCGCACGCGTGTCGGAACAGTTCATCCAAGGAATTGAGAAATCACAAGACCCCCTTCGAGAAGCCGTATCAATTGCGGAAGCAATTAGTGCAACAAAAGACCCTTCCCTTCTCACTATTTTTGAGAAGGAAATAAAACAACAAATTGATGCAATCAATGTTGCACACAAACCAGATATAGAGATTCTCTATAAACTCATTGCTACCACCTTCTCACAAAAAGGGGTGAAAGATGATTGGCTCAAAAATATTGAAAAGGAATATCACCTCACTTCACTCACTGAGATAAAGTCAGAAGAATTATTCAATCATGATAAGGCAAATATACAACAATATTTCTTTTACAATGATGAAGACGGGCACACCTCGTTCAACAACTTCGTGTCGCAATATAAAAATAACCAAAAGTGGAATATTCACGACCATGGAACATTCGTCACTATCACCTCATCGCATGAGGGGCGTACTGTAGAACTTTATGCGAATAAGCCAGAAGCAGAAGATGCGGGACCAAAAGAAATTGAGGAAGTATTTAAAAAACGGGACATACAAACCATTATGGTGGTACATCGTGGACACAGTTACCACGCAGAAGAAACTATTCGACAAATTCCATCTATCGCAAAAATTGTTTCACTCGGTTCATGTGGTGGCTATCGTAATCTCTCCGAAGTGCTCGAACGGGCACCAAATGCACACATTATTTCCACAAAAGGAACTGGTACGAAATTCGTAAACGATCCATCGCTCAAAATGTTGAACGAAGAAATTCTCGCCGGAGATGATATAATATGGAGTGACTTTTGGGCAAAAGCGGAACAAAAATTAGGAGGACAAGAGAAATTTAAAGATTATGTTCCCCCTCATAAGAATTTCGGAGCTACCTTTATTAAGGCATACGAACAGGCCACCAAACATACCGAAGAACACTAAGTATTTACGGAATAACGCGATGCGTGATACTATCAAACAAGAAACGCGTTGGTAGAAATAGCGATATTGCCGAGGTGGCGGAACTGGCAGACGCACAGGACTCAAAATCCTGCGATCGCAAGGTCATGCGGGTTCAAGTCC
>JBAYKY010000016.1:0-17774 GCA_041664385.1 Minisyncoccota bacterium | reverse complement strand
TATTTATGCAGTCATTTTTTCAGTGAGTGCAGTTTTTCTGGTAAATATTCTTACTTCTATTACACAAACACAAGTACGACAGACATCTATAAATGAAGTGAATCAACAAGTTTCATTTGTGGGGAATACTATTCAACGATTTGTGCGCGAATCAAGTTTTATTCAAAATGACGTGGGAGTTGCGAGTACGACACTCTTACTTCGTATGGCTTCATCGTCAGTTGATCAAACCCTTATTTTCGTGGACGCATCTTCAACCGCCATCTATTTGAAACAGATAAGTACAAGTGGTACTTCAACCACAATGCCATTAACTGATGATAAAGTTACTATCGGAAATTTCTCAGTGACAAAATATGAAGTGCCTGGAGGTTCTGCGGTTGCTCAAGTTGATTTTACATTGAATTACAACACCTCAGTAACTCGTGCGAAGGTGGCACGCACATGGCGTGGTGCTATCTCACGTATCTCCGCGGCTACGTTTGATTCGAGTCTTACGCCAACCACAGCAAATTCGCTTGACGTGGGAAGTCAGACCTCATTTTGGAAAGATGGTTATTTCTCGGGAAATATATTTCTCACGGGAAAGTTGGGGGTAGGTACTGGCTATGACTCTGGCGTAGGTTCATGGGGGGTTCAGATGAAATCAACGGGTAATCTTGGGGTATCTCTTGCAGGAGGAGGAATTATTTTAAAAGGACCTGGAGGAGTGAATTGTTTTAAGGTGTCAGTGGGCGACACTGGGACAGTCACCTCGACGGCCGCAACCTGCCCATAAAATTGGCACTTGACTCATTTGAGTGCTAATCCTATACTTTATACGAAATGAATCCCGTTAGAGACCGCGATCGCAGTGCGGTTTTCACGGGTAAATCAATAATGAGGTCGTATCATTTAAAAAACATAATTTACAGCTCGCACTTGATTGCGATCTGTTTCTAACGGGATGAAGGATCGCACACGTTCGATTCTTGAAGCGGCCGTAATGGATTTTATTAAGCACGGGAAGCCAATTACTTCCGAGTACTTGTATGAAATCCATGACTTCGGCATTAAACCTGCCATGATACGGTGGGAATTAAATGATCTTTCAGAGACCGGTTTTTTCTATCAGACACATCCTTCAGGAGGGCGTTTTCCTACTGATAAAGCATATCGATTTTTTGCCGAAGAAGCATTGAATCGCAATGAGGAAGGTGTGCCTAATATTTTTTCAGCACTTGAAGATTCGATGGAAAATGATATCAAATCATTTGTATCGAAAATGTCAGATTACTTACAATTATTGAGTGTGGGATATAGTACAGAACGTCACTCGCTCTATGGGAGCGGACTCAAAGAACTTCTTGCGCATCTTGAGTTAGGCTCGACACAAGAACTTGTTGATGTGGTGAATGATTTTGAATCACTCGAGGAAAATTTTTTAAAAAAAAGAGACTGGTGGGAGAGTGGGACGGTGTGGCCTCGCGTATTTGTAGGGCAGAGCCCAGTTACGCGAAGCGAGTGTCTTTCGGTGGTCGCGGGCAAGATTCAACATGAGGGTGGAGAAATAATTGTGCTCTCGATTGGTCCCAAACGAATGGATTATCAAAAATCAGTGAAATTATTTAAAGCATTAGGAACGTCGAAAACAAAGAAACAAAAAAAGAAAGCAACCCATGAGTGAAGAAATAATACAAGAAGAAAAGACAAGTAGTGAAAACGAACTTGTACAATGTAAGAAGGAGAGAGATGAATATCTCGATGGATGGAAACGAGCAAAGGCTGACCTCATGAATTATAAGAAAGAAGAGGCGGCACGATTAGAGAAAATGGCAATGGGCGCAAGTGAAAGGACAATGCATTCACTAATCCCGATCCTTGATAGTTTCGACCTTGGAATTGCCTCAATCATTGATGAGAATCCAACAAAGAAAGGAATGCTTCTTATTAGAACTCAATTAGAAGATGCGTTACGGCGACAAGGACTTACTCGAATCGCAATCACTTATGGAGAAGTATTCAATCCTGCAAAACATGAAGCAATTGGAGAAATGGTCTCAGAGTATCCTGAAGGGACCGTCGCAGAAGAAGTTGAGCGAGGCTACGAATTATGGGGAAAGGTCATTCGTCCCGTACGAGTGAGAATTGCAAAAAAAACGTCGACAGAATAAATAATAAATTATCAACACTATGTCAAAAATTTTAGGAATTGATCTTGGTACGACAAACTCCGCGATGGCGGTAATGGAGAATGGTGAGTTAAAGGTATTAGAAAATAATGAAGGAAATAGGACTACACCATCTATCGTAGCCATGAGCAAATCAAATGAAAGGCTCACGGGGCTTCTTGCGAAGCGACAAGGGGTGGTAAATCCGCAGAATACTATTTTCTCAGTAAAACGTCTTATTGGAAGAAAGTTTAGTGATCCTGAAGTAAAACGTGACGCACAATGGCTTTCTTATTCAATCAAGGAATCTGCACAAGGAGGTGTAGATGTGAAGATGGGAGACCGTTGGTATACACCTGAGGAAATCTCAGCAATGATTTTGCAGAAATTAAAATTAGATGCGGAAGCAAAGCTTGGTTCACCAATCAATGATGCGGTAATTACTGTTCCTGCATATTTTGATGATAGCGAACGTCAGGCAACGAAGAATGCGGGAGAAATTGCTGGATTCAATGTGCGTCGCATTATCAATGAACCAACGGCCGCGGCACTTGCCTATGGTATGAATCGCAGCAAGAACGAGAAGATTGTGGTATACGATTTTGGTGGCGGTACTTTTGATATCTCGGTACTGGAAGTCGCTGACAATACGGTGGAAGTTCGGGCCACAGGAGGCGACACTCATCTTGGAGGTGATGATTTCGACAAACGCATTATTGAACATCTTGTCGCAGAATATAAAAAGAGAGAAGGATTTGACATTTCAAAGGACCCACTCGCCATTCAACGCTTAAAGGAGGCGGCTGAGCGCGCAAAGCACGAGCTTTCCACTGCGCTCGAATCGGAAATTAATCTTCCTTACATTACTTCAGATGCATCTGGACCAAAGCATTTTGTGATGAAGCTTACTCGTGCAAAACTCGAAGACCTTGTACGTGACTTTATTGAGCACTCGATTGACCTCGTACGTGAAACAGTGACGGCCGCAAAACCTAAGGGAGCAGGGTTACAAGTTTCGGAAATTGATGAAATCCTTTTGGTGGGAGGGCAGACTCGTATGCCCGCAATCCAGGAGGCGGTAAAGAAATTATTTGGAAAAGAACCTCATAAAGGCATTAATCCTGATGAAGTAGTAGCTATTGGTGCGGCCGCACAAGGAGAAATTCTTTCTGCAAAGGATGAAAATAGAAAAACAGAAGGCGAAGTAAAAGATATTCTTCTTCTTGATGTAACACCGCTTTCCTTTAGTATCGAGACATTGGGAGGAGTGGCAACACCAATGATTCAGAAAAATACGACGATTCCTACCGCAAAGACACAAGTGTTCTCAACGGCCGCTGATAATCAGACGTCAGTGGAAATCCATATCGGTCAGGGAGAGCGCCCTATGATGGCAGACAACAAAACATTAGCACGTTTTATTCTTGATGGTATTCCGCCATCTCCGCGTGGCATCCCACAAGTCGAGGTTACTTTCGATGTGGATGCAAATAGCATTTTGAATGTATCAGCAAAAGATAAGGCTAGTGGAAAGACACAGTCGGTCCGTATTGAGGCATCTACAAGTTTGAACAAAGAGGAAATTGAGCGGCTAAAACAGGAAGCAGCGGCACATGCGAGTGAAGACGAGAAAAAGCGAGAACATATTGAATTGAAAAATCAGGCAGAATCAATTATTTATGTTGCAGAAAAAAGTCTTCGGGATGCAGGAGACAAGGTACCACAAGAAATGAAAGATGGTATTACGAAGAGAGTAGAACATTTGAAAGAGGTAAAAGAGAAGGAAAGTGGCGAGGATATTAAGGCGGCAACACAAGATCTTTCTACGGAGCTTCAGAAGATTGGAGAAATGATGTATAAAGAGAAAGGCCCCGATGCAAATCCTAGTGCAGCTCCGGAAGCGCACGATGGCCCCGTTTCATGAGCTTAGGACCCCAAATTATAAGTCAATCAAAGATAGAAGAGACTGATTACAGCGTAATAAAAATTATTATGCTTGCTCTTGTGGGCGTTGCGGCAAGTATTGCGGCAATTTATGAGTTTGATCAGTTTCTTATTACATTCCAATATGCGTTTTTATGGTTCGGACTTGCGGCAATTTTGGCATTTTTTGTGATTTCCATTCTTCACACGTTTTTTATCAAACACTTTTCTATTATTTGGGGAATCGTGTTTGTTGAAGCGTTTCTGCCACTTATACTTTTTGCGCCTCGTATCTCTGCACATTTTTCGTATGCGCTCTTTGGAGGGTTTATTGTTTTCTTTTTCTTTTCTATTGCAGGCATGCAGCGGGGAAGATCATTGCTCAAGAACAGTGTGAAAATTCATTTTTTCCAAATTGCAAGAACTGTTACGCCAAAATTAGTAACAGGAATGCTTCTTCTTGCGAGTATTCTTTTCTATGCCGAATATTTTGAATGGAAAAAGTTGGATAGTACTATGGGAAGAGCAATGGTCTATGAGACAGTGGCAAGTGCCGAGCCAATTGTGCATTTGTGGTTCAAAAATGTTTATGGGACACAGACCGTAAATGAGTTCTTGCGTGAAATAACAGTTATGCAGATTGCAAAAATGCCACCCGATGCAATTCCAGGCATTACGCTCGATGTGCAAAGAGGATTAGATCAGCTACAGCCAGAAGTAAAAGAGAAAATTATTAGCCGTCTTACCGCCGAGCTTAAAAAAACGGTTGAGACAAAAATTGGACCACTTGATTCAAATACAACGGTGCGTGATGTGGTGTACACATATGTAGATGGATATATTTCAAAGTTGCCGGAACGTACCAAAACTATTTTCTCAATTGGTCTCGCAGTGCTTCTCTTCTTCTCATTAAAGGGAATAGGAGTGCTTTGTTACTGGCTTATTAATATGGCTGCATTTCTTATGTATAAATTTCTTATTGCAGCAGATTTTGCAATGATTACCTTTGAAACGCGTAATCGAGAGTTTATTGTGTTGCCATAATATATAGCTTAAAAAAGCATGAAAGATTATTACCGTATCCTCGGCGTAGAACGAAATGCGTCTGAGGAAGAAATTAAAAAAGCATATAGAAAACTTGCACATCAACATCATCCCGATAAGGTAGGCGGGGATACCGCAAAGTTCAAAGAGATGAACGAGGCTTACCAAGTGCTCTCAAACAAAGAGAAGAGGGCTCAGTTTGATCAATATGGGCAGACGTTTGATGGTGCGGGACCGATGCCGAGCGGAGGATTTGGAGGTGGCGCGGGATTTGGAGGTATGCGATGGAATGTGAATGCTGAGGATCTTGGCGACCTTGGTGATATTTTTGAAACTTTTTTTGGAGGTCAGGCACCAGGGAGTCAGCGGCCTACCTATCGGAGAGGGTCGGATATTGAAGTGCATGAGGAACTCACTCTTGAAGAGGCATTCCGTGGTGTTGAACACGTTCTTAAATTTAATACGTATGGAGAGTGTAAAAAGTGTGCAGGTCAGGGATTTGAAAAAAGTAAGGGAGTCTCAAAATGTACCGTATGTCGGGGGAAGGGAGAAATTCGTGAAGAGCGGCAAACATTTTTTGGAAAATTTGCACAGGTAAAAACCTGCCCTGAATGTCACGGACGCGGTGAAGTACCAAACGAGAAGTGTCATGAATGTAAAGGCTCAGGAAGAGTTATGGAACTGCGCGAGGCAAAGGTGAATATTGCAGCGGGTGTGGAAGATGGGCAGATTATCAAGATTGCAGGCAAAGGTGAGGCGGGAGAGTTTGCGAGCGGAAGCGGAGATCTCTATGTGGTGGTGCGCGTAAAACCTCACGCTCATTTCCAGCGCCATAAGACCGATCTTGTGACCGAGAAGGATATTCGTATTACTGATGCACTTCTTGAGCGGGAAATTAAAATGAACGATGTTGATGGAACACCGTATACAGTAAAGATTCCTGCGGGATTCAATTTGCGACAATCGTTCAAAGTGTCGGGTAGGGGAATGCCGAAATTTGGTATCTTCGGCTCATCCTCGCGCGGAGACCTTTATATCAATTTGAATACAAAGCTTCCGAAATCAATTTCTCACAAAGCAAAGAAGCTTTTGGAAGATTTAGAAAAAGAAATCTAAGAGGTTTAATTATCCCCCCATCTCTCAAAAGCCTCGTCTTTGCATCCAATAGATTATTCTCTCTCGAATAAAGAAGCGACGAACAAAAGTGAACTCAACCCCGCCTTCAAAGGGGGGGGATTCACACAACACTTTTGTTCCGCTTCTTCTTATTCTCGTTCGATAATCTATGAATGGATGCTTCGACAGGCTTTTTCAAGATGGGGAATAATAAGTAAACTAGGGCAGTTTTTGTAATAAAACAGTGTATTTATGTAAATGATTGTATATTGACAACTATATGGAATAGGTGTATAATACGGCAGTACTTTAATAATGGTCTCACTTGATGTTCCCGAAAGATAGTACGGAATGACGAGCGACCACAATAGAAGAGGTGTGATATGCGTAAATCGAATTTGATTTCTGGCTTAGTGTTTTTAATAGATTTTCTTTCTAAGTTGTTCAAAGAGATTAAGAGTCTCGGTGGCAATGAAGAATTAGTCTACAAAGCGATGAAAAGTGATAAGGTTATCACGGAAATCGCAAAAACAATTGTCGGTATTAAACAAGCAATCGTCGAAAACGTTCTTTCAATCATTTCTTCTCTTTCTTTTTCCGACCGTATTGCCTTGGGCAAGTACGATTGGGTGAATAGCGATATCACAGAGAAGAACTTCCCTATGACAGTAGAGAAAGACTATGATGTGGAATACAAAATATTTCATTTCAATCGGTCAATTTCTTCTGAATCTGCTATAGCAGAAATGGAAAAAGAAGGTTATCGCGCAGGAAACCTTGCAGAGCTTCTGAAACTTGGTAAAGTAAAACCCGAGTTACAGAGACAGTTTCCTATCGTTGCTTTAGGAAGTGTGTGGCGTGTTGCCAATGGCGGCTGCCGCGTGCCGATTCTGTGCTGCGATGTCAGCAAGCGTGAGCTGGGCTTGTACTGGTTTGAGGGTTGCTGGAATGACGATTACCGCTTCCTCGCGGCTCGTAAGTAATATTGATTTGGGACTTTGAAGTTTATACTTCTTAGTCCCTTTTTATTTTGATTTTGTTACACTAAATAAGGATAGTAGGCTAATTCGTATAGAACTAAGGTTTTGTACCGCCGAATTCTAAAATTCAAATGAGAGAACGAAGGGAAATAAGTTTTTCTTCGGAGTTAGTTTGAAATTTTCTAACTACAGAAATATTTGGTGCTGAGTACTAAGGGAGTTTTCCCGAATGAGATTCAGTCCGAAGATGTTTTATATAATCAACAGATGGTGGTACAGAGGGTATTTAGCACAATTGTTTGGTGTGGCGTGATGCCAATGGCAACTGCAACGTGCCGATTCTGAACTGCAATGACAGCAAGCGTAAGCTGAACTTGAACTGGTTTGAGAATGACTGGAATGACAATTACCGCTTCCTCGCGGTTCGCAAATCTTTCTGTATTATTATCCCCGCATTAAGCGGGGATTCTTTGTGAGAGCTGTTTTAGCCAACCGCCAAGCATTCGGCCAATTTCCTCTAATTTTTCGGAAAGGTGGATATATTTTTTAGTATCCAAAATCCTCGTTTCCCAAGCAAGTTGGAGAAGAAATCGAGCAGTATCAAGATGGATTGCTGCTTTGCGGATTTTTTCTAGTCTGGTAAGAGGAGGGGTATATGCCGAGGCGAAAACATTTTCAAGACTTTCCAATAAAAGGGAATCTATTTTTAACCCTAATGTATATTTCGCAGACTTTGGGAAAAGATTTTCATATTCTCGCCAGAGTTTATATGCAGTAGAAAATTTTTGAACAATTGGGAGTTCGTTGCGTCGGGGGGGGGGTTACAGGAAAATTATTCTTATCCATGTTTGAAGAAATTATCAATATGGAAAACTTATTAGTTGCGTGGTCTGAGTTTATCAAAGAAAAACGCGCGAGACCAGATGTACAAATTTTTAATAGGAGATTCATGTCCAATATTTTTTTACTTCACAGAGAATTGCTTACTGATACTTATCGCCATGGTTCGTATCAATCCTTTAAAGTGAATGACAGCAAGCCGAGAGATATACACAAAGCAAGTGTAAGAGATAGGTTACTACACCACGCGGTATATAGGGTTTTATACCCGTATTATGAGAAGTTCTTCATTGCGGACTCATTTTCTTGTCGCAATAACAAAGGTACTCATGCGGCCTTAAATCGCTTTCATAGATTTTTCTGGAAAGTAAGCAGGAATAATACCCGTCAATGTTGGGTATTGAAGTGTGATGTAAGAAAATTCTTTGCAAGTATTAATCACACAGCTCTTATTTCCATTTTGAGGAAAGGGATCAAAGACGAAAATCTTATTTTGTTACTTACTAAAATAATCAACAGTTTCAACTCAGGGAAGCAGGGAGTGGGCTTACCACTTGGTAACTTGACTTCTCAGCTCTTTGCAAATGTGTATATGAATGAGCTTGACCAATATATAAAGCAAGAATTAAAAATTAAGTATTATATTCGGTATGCAGATGATTTTGCGATATTTTCTTCTCACAAAGCTTATTTACTTGATTTAGTTGAGCCACTTAAAGAATTTTTGGGCAATGAATTAAAGTTACAGTTGCATGAAGACAAGATAGCCATAGAAACCGTGTGCTCTGGGGTAGATTTCTTGGGCTGGGTTCATTTTTTCGACCATCGTGTTTTGCGTGGCACCACTCGTCGCAGAATGCTTAATCGCATAAGAAATAACCCAATGCCGGAATCTCTGAATTCCTATTTAGGCCTATTGAAGCATGGCAATACTAAGAAATTAGAGAACAAATTATTAACAGAATACTTTTTAGCGAAAGAAGATATCCAACAATTTTGAGAGCAGGATTTTAGAAATTAAAACTCTTTCCAAATTGGCGAGAAGCATATCGCGCAGGCAATACAAGCTTGGTAATCTGCGGAAGCGGATTTTGTATTGCCGAGCGGAAAGAAAATTGCCCCGCAGGAGGGCAATTATTCCGGTGATTCGAGGCTGTTTGGGAAGAGATGCGCAGATATGCGGAATTGCAAAGAATAGAAGATTCTTTGACATTTTTGGAGGTTTTGGTACTATAGTGAGGTAATCCGTAGAAAGCAGGTGTTGTGATAAAGCAACATAAGTCCTGCCGAGGAGTAGCCAATTTTTTGGCTTAATCTCTTATCTGCGGCAAAGGTCGCAGTTTTTGTTAGAAATTGATATGAAAACAAAAGCACAAAAGAAAACACAAATAGAAGCAGCAGTAAAAGAATTAAAGGGAAAGGAGACGGTTATTATTACTGACTTCACTGGACTCTCTGCAAACGAATTGAATGCATTTCGCAAATCAGTACGTAGCATTGGAGGAAAGGTTGCGGTGATCAAGAAGCGTCTTTTGAAATTCGTGTTTGAAAAGGAAGGAATTGATTTTGATCCGAAACAATTTGGAGGTCAGGCGGGTGTCGTATTTTCACCAAAAGATATGGTGGAAACAGCCGGCGTGGTCTACAAATTCTCAAAGCTAAAAGATCTCTTAAAGATTTCTGGAGGTTTTGAGATGGGGGAGAAGAAATTTATGTCTGCAACCGATGTGAAGCGCATGGGTCAGTTGCCTCCGAAGGAAGTCCTTCTTGGTCAGTTGGCATACATGTTGGGTGCTCCTATTCGTTCATTTATGTTTGTCATTAAAGAAAAAGCAAAAAAGTCGAATTAATATAATTTATTACTATGGAAAAATATAAAGAAATTCTTGAAGCAATCGAGAAAATGACAGTATTGGAACTCTCGGAGCTTGTAAAAGTATTCGAAGAGAAGTTTGGTGTGTCCGCAGCAGCAATGGCATCCGCGGGTCCTGCAGCAGGTGCAGCCGCAGAAGAGAAGACTTCTTGGGATGTAGTGTTGAAAGCGGGTGGAGAACAGAAAATCAATGTCATTAAGATTATTAAGGAAGTAACTGGACTCGGCCTTAAGGAATCAAAGGATATGGTAGAAGGTGCTCCAAAGGAAGTAAAGAAAGGTATGAAGAAAGAGGAAGCAGATGAATTGAAGAAGAAGCTCGAAGACGCAGGCGCAACAGTAGAGCTCAAGTAACCCTTCTACACAAAACACCCCGTGAGGGGTGTTTTTGTTTTCTTTACTATTCGTATGCAATGTGCGATAAGGTAAGTAGTTCTCACTCATCTAAAAAAGAGGTGTTATATGAAAGCACTTATTGCTTTGTTGTTATTGTTCGCGTGTATGGGGAATATAGCGGCAAGAGATAATATCTTAAAGCTGAAGCAGGGAGAATCGATGTGTATATTGTTGGATGATAGCATAGCAACGCATTATTTTCTTGATGCATCACTGAGCGGTATATCACTTCCCATCATTCGATATCACAATCACTTCTATGTGCTTCTCGTCGCTGACTTTCAGAAGAAGACGGGGAAGTATTCTCTTGTTGTTCGTAACGGCAGAGACACTCTTCTTAGGGAAGCCGTGATTGTAGAGAAGCACATATTCGAGCGTAAGATACTCGGCATTCCTTATGAATTTAATGGTGTTTTTCCCACATCAACCGACAGCGTGAATAAAGCGAGTCTTCTTCAAACAATTGCAATCCACTTTTTCTCTCAGCTTTGGCAAGGAGGATTTTCGCAACCGTTTGAAGATATGCGAATTATATCGCCGTTTGGTAAAGAACGGATATACACGAATACTGTCTCTTATCACAGTGGTGTTGATCTTGCCGCTGATTCAGGAAGTGTGGTGCATGCAATAGGCGATGGAGTGGTGCGTTGGGCAAAGCCCACCGCGTTGTACGCTGAGGGGCTCACAGTCGCAATTGACCACGGTGGTGGCATTCTTTCGCTTTATCTTCACCTTTCCCGCATTTGCGTGAAGGAAGGTACACTCGTAGCGCGTGGTCAGGTGATTGGTGAGGTAGGGAGCACAGGACACTCCTCGGGTCCTCACTTGCATCTTATGATTAAGGTAGGAAAGGCGAGGGTTGATCCCATGCAATTCATGCGTGTTCTCACGCCATAGTAAAACAAAACGGATGAACATCATCCGTTTTTTTGTTGTGTGGGCAATACTAGACCTGAATTGTGCGCCTTGTAGGTATCGAACCTACGACCTTTGCAATGTGAATGCAACGCTCTACCACTGAGCTAAAGGCGCATGGTATCTCTTATGGATATTTATAACAGTCAAAGTACAAAAACGCAATTACATTTCTTTACCGAATGTTGCAAAAAGGAAGATTGCTGAGAGTGTCATAAGTGCAAAAGTTCCCCATACGAATATAGTAGAAAGAATGCCACTTCGATATTCTCCCATTATTTTTTTGTTTCGTGCAACAACCGCAATTATAAAAATAAGAGGAATCGCCGCAATACCGTTAAAGACCGCAGTAAGGACAAGTGCTTTCATTGGATCAATGCCTATGAAATTAATAGCGAGCCCAACGATAGTGGCAATAGTGATAATGCCATAAAATCCATGTGCCTTTTTTAATTTCAAGTTTAGTCCTTCCTTAAGATTCAATGTTTCTGAAAGTGCATAAGATGCAGACGCGGAAAGCACAGGCACTCCAAGAAGTCCTAAGCCAACAATTCCAATTGAGAAGATTATTTTAGCGAGTAATCCCGCATTAGGAAATGTATTTACCAAAGGCTCGATTGCTTTTGCGGCATCGGCGGCGGTGCGGATATCAGTAATACCACTCGTATGTAAGACGGTCGCAGCAACCACGATGATGCACCATGTCGCAAGTTGAGAGGAGAACATACCGACGAAAGTATCAATGCGTAGTGCGCGCATAAATCGTTTGGTAAGCCGTGGCACGCCATTGTGCATCATGTGTTTTTCTTTTTCTTCCTCGACTTCCTCAGACGCCTGCCAGAAAAACATATAAGGCGATATGGTAGTGCCAAACACACCAACAATAATAAAGAGAAAGGAAAAATTAAAATCAATATGAGGAATGAATGTTGCGCGAAGTAATTCTCCCCATGGTTGATGTACGAGAAAAACGGTAATGGGGTATGAAATAAGAGTAAGTGCAAACCACTTTAAAAGTTTCGCATATGTTTTGTATGATATAAAAATTTCTAAAATAAGAATGAGCGCCGTAAAAAAAAGAACGAGTACTCCGAGAGGGAGGGGAACAACAAGTTGTGCGGCGGCACCCATCGCACCAAGGTCTGCGCCGATGTTTATAGTATTTGCGATAACAATGAGCCCTACCATCCCATAAAGAATTTTCTTATTGTAATTCTCTTTTACTACCGCAGCGATACCTTTTCCTGTTACCGCGCCAATACGCGCGCAAGCTTCTTGCATCGCAATAATAAAAGGGAGAAGCGCCGCGGCAGTCCAGAGTTGTGCGTAGCCGAATTGTGCCCCAGTTTGAGAATATGTTGCAATACCTGAGGGATCATCATCGGCAGCGCCTGTGATAATACCGGGTCCTGCTTTTTTAAATAATTTTTGAGCACCTTTAAACATGAATACCGTTCATTATAGCCGAGTGTAGGGCATATGTGGAGAAGCAAACAAAACGAATTTTCCCTCAACCCGCTCACGCCACGCGAATTGTCGCGAGGCTGCGCTTCCGTTTGGGTTTTGGGAAAATTGCTTTGTTTGCATTTTGCTTGGAGCTTAAAAGCCCACCTATTATTTATCAGTTACCAATGGTGGGGAATGAATATTAAAAAAGAAAAGAAACATTTGAGTAAAGGAATATGTGTTGATAACTTATTAATGAAAAAACACTGATGGATAAAGGGATAAGTCCACATAATAAAGGCTTATTTTTTTTGACGTTGTGTGGGGTAGTGGTATACTGATGTGGAGATGTGGGGGAAAGTGGATAAAAGTGTGGATAACCCTCTAATCTGGGGATAACACGACAAAAAAATGCTCTTAGGAGAATTCAAACATAATGTAGATGAGAAGGGGCGACTCGCAGTTCCTTCAAAATTTCGCGACCTTCTTGCAAGCGGCGCCATTATTACGCGAGGACTTGATCATTGTCTTTTTGTATTCGGATTAAGCGAGTGGGAAAATTTAGCAAAAAAACTTATTTCATTACCTCTTGCACAAGCGAACTCGCGTGCATTCGCGCGTCTTATGCTTGCGGGGGCGATGGACGTAAAAGTGGATGTGCAGGGGAGGATTCTTGTGCCAGATTATCTCCGCGAATACGCGGGGCTTAAAAAACAAGTAGTGGTTGCCGGCCTCTACAATCGCATTGAAATCTGGGATGCGGAGAAGTGGGAAGAGTATAAAGCGAAGACGGAGTCCGCGTCAGATGAGATAGCCGAGAAGTTGGGTGAGCTTGGCATCTAATATGCACAAGCCCGTTCTTTTACACGAAACGATCCAGATACTGAATCCGCAGGAAGGAGAGTGTTTCATTGATGGCACGTTAGGGGGAGGAGGACATACGCGCGAGATTGCAAAATATTTAGGAAAAAAGGGAACACTCGTCGCACTTGATTGGGATAATGATGCGGTTTCGAAATTCAAAACTCATACAAATGAACTCGCGCCAAAGACAATTATTCTGCAAGGAAATTATGCGGACATCCCCGATTTAATAAAAGAAGAAAAAATTCCGCAGCCTCAAGGAATTCTCGTAGATCTTGGATTCTCATCCGACCAAATTGAAGCAGCAGAGAGAGGATTTAGTTTTAGAGAAGACGGACCGCTTGATATGCGTTATGCGCGCGAGGAGGGAATGATGACTGCTGCCGAAGTGGTGAACGGATATAAGGAAGGCGAGCTTGCGCAGATATTTAAGGAGTATGGTGAAGAATCTTTTGCTCGTGTGATCGCAGCTCACATTGTCGAGGTGAGAAGGAAGGAGAGGATTATGACGACGCGCGAACTTGCAGATGTGGTACAAGATGCAATACCCGCAAAGTATCACCACGAAAGAATTCATCCTGCAACAAAAGTATTTCAAGCACTGCGCATATTTGTAAACAGAGAGTTTGAAAATATTGAAAAGTTACTTTTGCATATTGAGGAGTGTCTTCCGAAAGGAGGGAGGATAGCCATTATCTCATTCCACTCATTAGAGGATCGAATCGTAAAAAAAGCATTTCAGAAACTAGTCAAAGAAAAAAAAGGAACACTTCTTACTAAAAAACCAATTATTCCAAGCGAGGAAGAAGAAAAAGAAAATCCGAGAAGTCGTTCCGCAAAACTAAGAGCATTTCTTCGAACATAATATTTAAAACTACATGACTATCATTCGCCCAAAAAAACATACACAGTTCCGATATATTCTTCTCATACTTTTTACGTTATTATTAGGGTATGGTACGTTTTTCATTTTTGAATACAGCGCCATTGCTTCAAAGAAACATGAAGTGGGGCAGTTAAAGGCATCAGTAATATCACTCCAAACAGCGAATGCAGATATGAAGGAGGAATATTACCGTCTTGTTGACCCTGCAAACCTTGAAGCGGTAGCAGTTGATTCGGGAATGACCATCGAGAAACGGCCTCAATATCTGACAAGCAACCAATGAATCCCACGGGATGAAAGCACGGTTTTATTTTCTTGTTACACTTTTTACTGCACTCTTCATCCTTCTCGGGTGGAACCTTTATAGCCTCCAGCTCTTGGAGGGTAATTCGTATTTAGGAAAGGTTGAGGCACGAGATGCATTGCAGATGAAGAATAATATGCGTCGTGGTCATATTTATATGACCGATAAGAATGGACAAAAGATTCCTATCGCACTCGCAAAAGATTTTTCACAGGTCTACGCAGTGCCAAAGAAAATAGAAGATCCTTCTGGGGCCGCAAAAGCGCTCGCGCCACTCATAGGGAAGGATGTGCAAAAATTGATAAATGCATTCAGTAAAAAGAACGATTTTTATCCACTTCTTGAAAAAGGAGATGGTGCGATTATTGATGCAATTGCTGCGCTGAATATAAAGGGTATTTCTATTGATGATAAGGCGTATCGGTATTATCCGTTTGAAGAACTTGGTTCACAAACAATAGGATTTGCAGGTATGAATGATCAGTCTAATGAGCCAGTGGGATTATATGGCGTTGAGAAGCTCGATGATAAATTGCTTGCAAGTGGTGGTGAGGTAATGCTTACCATTGACCGTAATCTTCAGGCAGAGTCAGAACGAATTTTAAAAAAGCTCATTGAGGACCATAAGGCGACAGGAGGAAGTATTGTAATGCAAGAACCAAAGACAGGAAAAATCCTTGCGCTTGCAAATGCGCCTGATTTTAATCCAAACGAGTATGCAGACTTTTCAATAAAAAATTTTACGAATCCTGCAGTGCAAGGTATGTATGAGCCGGGTTCAGTATTCAAACCACTTACCATGGCAGCGGGTATTGATACGGGGGTACTTACGCCCGACACTACCTATACTGATACGGGAAGTGTGACATTGAGCGGAATGAGAATTACCAATTGGGATCAGAAAGCGCATGGAGTTATTACCATGACGAATGTAATTGAGCAATCGGTGAATACGGGAGCAATTTTTGCAGAGCGCACGGTAGGACATGAAAAATTTTTAGAATATTTAAAGCGCTTTGGATTTGGGGCTTTGACGAATATCGACTTGCCTGATGAGATTCGTGGTACCTTGAGAAGTATTGAAAATCCCGAAGCGCGTGCAATTGATTTTGCAACTGCATCATACGGACAGGGTCCCGCAGTAACCCCCATACAACTCATTAGTGCGTTTTCATCACTTGCAAACGGGGGACTTCTTATGCGTCCTTTTGTAAATGCTCTAGAGACACCCTATGTGGTACGTCGCGTGATAAGTGGAGAATCTGCACTTAAAGTTACGCGTATGATGGAGTCGGCAGTGATAAAAGGAAAGATTGCTTCAATTCCAAATTATCGTATTGCAGGAAAAACAGGGACGGCGTTTGTACCCCATAATGGGAGATACGTAGAAACAGATCTCATCCATTCATATGTGGGTTTTATTCCTGCAGAGGATGCAAAAATTGTAATTCTTGTGAAACTGGATCATCCTGACAAGCCGCTTGCGGGTCAGACCGTGGTACCTAAATTTAAGGAGCTCGCACAATTTGTGCTGAATTATTACAACATCCCGCCGGATGTACTAGTTACAGAATAAGAGCATGAAAATAATAGGACTCAAATTCTTACAGTTTATTTTGAAACTTCTCGCAAAAGCAACGCTTCTTCGTTATTCACCAGGAATCGTAGGTATTACAGGAAGTGTAGGAAAGACCTCAACCAAAGAGGCGATTAAAGCAGTACTTTTACGAGAGCGCAATGTGCGTGCACCATCAAAAAATTATAATAATGAGATTGGCCTTCCTCTCTCTGTCTTGGGTGATTGGGAATCGACTGGTGGATTTTTTTTCTGGATAAAAGTAGTGTTCGCAAGTCTTTATCGACTTGTGGTGAAAGATAAGAATTATCCAGAAGTTCTTATTCTTGAATATGCGGTTGATAGGCCAGGGGATATGAAGTATCTGCTTGATATCGCACGTCCTCATATTGGTGTTTTTACCGCGATGGGAGATGTGCCAGTGCACGTAGAATTTTTTGCAGGACCCGAGGCGGTGATGCGTGAAAAGGCGCGACTTATTTCACAATTACCTGCAACGGGGTTTGCGATACTGAATGCGGATGATCCGCTTGTGACGCAAACAAAGGCACAGACGCGCGCACAAATAATGACATTTGGATTTGAAGAACGCGCAGAAGTTCGTGTTTCAAATTTTACGAATCGCTTTGATGGTAAATCGGGAGGTATCAGCTGCAAGTTAGGGTATGGAGGAAGTATTGTGCCTTTACATATCGATCGAGCTCTCGGGAAAGCGCAGGCCTATTCAGCCGCAGCCGCAACTGCTGTTGGATTGATTTTCGGCATGAATTTGATTAAGATTGCCGAGGCTCTTACTCAGTATGAAGCCCCCGCGGGTCGTCTCAAGCTTATTCAAGGCATTAAGGAGAGTTTCTTAATCGATGATACGTACAATGCATCACCTCTTGCGATGCACCTTGGATTGGAAACATTAAAATCGCTCAATGCAAAAAGAAAAATTGCAGTGTTGGGTGATATGTTGGAGATTGGAAAATATACGCTTGAGGCACACGAAGAAATTGGGAAATCATTAAAAAAGAAGGGGATTGATATGCTCATCACGGTTGGTCTTCGCGGAAAGCTTATTGCAGAAGCGGCAATTCGTGCAGGATTCTCTGAGAAAGAAGTATTTACTTTTATGGATGTTGATGAAGTGGGAAGATTTCTTCAGTCGAAGATACAGAAAGGAGACCTCATTCTTGTGAAAGGTTCTCAAGGTGTTCGTTTGGAAAAAGTAGTAAAGGAAGTGATGGCAGAACCAGGGCGCGCTAAAAATCTTCTTGCCCGACAAGATCCTGAGTGGCAAAAAAAGAAAGGATTGTATAACGAACTATAAGCGGTATGATGGATGTGAGATAAAGGCCCTATCGTCTAGTGGCTAGGACAATGCCCTCTCACGGCATAAACAGGGGTTCAATTCCCCTTGGGGCTACTAATAAAAATATCCGTTTCGACGGATATTTTTGTTAGCCAAGGGGAATT
>JBAYKY010000015.1:0-17953 GCA_041664385.1 Minisyncoccota bacterium | reverse complement strand
CGAAAAATCTTTTGCAAGAAGGCCTTCATGAAATGAGCGAATGGTAAATTTTGTGATATCCATAGATTGTTATTCGAATACGGGAGGAACTTTAAGAAATCCTTTCTTTGCTTCAGGAAATGCACGGCGAGCTTCTTCTCCATTCATTCTCCCCTCATTGGTATCGGAACGAACTATAGTATGTACGAAAGAACCACCTGTTTGTGGCTTCGTGGTAGTAGTATCTACCTCTTTTAATTCATCAAAATGTGCCAGAATTTTTCCGAGATCGGAAGAGAAACTCTCTTCTTCTATTTCGGTAAGCTCAATACGAGAAAGTGCCGCAAGATGCTTTATTTCCTTCTTCGAAATCATACTTCAACGATACGTGTGCACGTGAATGCTGTCAACTTATTTTGCAAGCATTTTTTGGAACTGGGCCTCATTAAGAATCCTGACTCCTAGTGCTTTTGCCTTCTCATATTTAGAGCCTGGTTTTTCTCCTGCCACTACAAAATCAGTCTCCTTTGATACGCTCTCAGTAGCAATACCTCCCCGTGCCCTTATTTTTTCTTTTGCCTCATCACGGGAGCACAAAGAAAGAGAGCCAGTAAGCACAAATGTCTTTCCTACAAAAAGAGTATTTTGCTTCCCCACAGAACGGGGTGTATAAAGCACTACTCCATATTGTTCAAATTGTTTTATTAATTCACTATTTTTTTGATTTTGAAACCAAGTATAAATACTCTCCGCAACTTTGGGACCAATATCTGGCATTTCCATTAATTCTTCGCGAGAGAGCGATTTTAGAAAAGTGACCACTTCTTTTAATGTGGGTTTATTTATGTGTTTTGTCACCTCGTGCGAAAGTGTTCGGGCAGTTTCTTCCCCTACGTGTAAAATACCGAGACTATAAAGAAATCTTGGGAGCGTAGTTTTCTTTTTTTTCTCTATTTCTTTTGTAATTTTTTCTGCGGATTTCTCGCCAAAATGAGAAAGCACCGCGATATCACCCTTCGCAAGAGAAAAAATGTCGGGCGCATCAGAAATTAATCCCTCATCTAAAAAGCGGTCAATAATCTGAGGACCTAATCCACGGATATCAAATGCAGAACGTGAAACAAAATGATAGAGCGCCTCTCTATGGCGCGCGCCACACTGTGGGTTACCACATCGATATGCCACCCCATCCTTCACCACCACCGAATCATCTACAGGACATCGCTTCGGCATTACAAATTCTTTCTCTTTTCCTGTGCGAAGATTAAAAAGCACTTCGGTAACCTGGGGAATCACATCGCCTGCGCGGCTCACAATCACAGTATCCCCAATCTTAATATCAAGTCGTTTAATTTCATCATAATTATGAAGTGTTGCATGTTGAATAATAACACCACCCACTGAGACTGGTTCAAATTCAGCTACGGGCGTAAGCGCGCCCGTTCGCCCCACTTGAACTTTAATATTTTTCACCGTGGTGGTTGCTTCTCGTGGGGAAAACTTATATGCAATTGCCCCTCGCGGTGCTTTCCCTGCTACTCCTCCATCTCGAAAGACTTTATTGTTGTTTGCAATTACTACAATACCATCTATCTCATATTCAAGCTTCTCTCGATTTTCAGCCCAATAGTCACGAAAAGCGACCATTTCTTTTAAAGAGTGAGTAAGTTTATTATGAGGATTTGTCTTAAATCCAAATGCTTTTAGAAGGAGGTGTTCCTCTTCATGTAATGTCTGTCCTATATCACTTACAAGTGCATATTCAAATGAATCGAGTTTTCGAGCTGCAATTACTTTGGGGTCAAGTTGTCGGATAGAGCCCGCCGCAACATTACGAGGATTTGCATAAGGCTTTTCTCCCTTCTTCTCTTGCTCTTTATTAATACGATTAAACTCCTTCGTGCTTAAAAAAACCTCACCGCGCACCACGAGACGCTTCATATCAAGTGTGTAATCACGAGGATTTAACCCAAGTGCTCTTACGTTTTTGACTATCTCACTTTTCTCTAAAAGACGAAGGGGGATCGCATCTACCGTTCGCAAATTCTGCGTTACATCTTCACCAATATGCCCATCGCCACGCGTCGAACCCTGTACAAAAACGCCATCTTCGTATACAAGTTCAATCGCAAGACCATCAATTTTTAATTCACAATAAAAATCTTGGAGTACTTCACCTTTAAGATAATTTTCGAGACGCGAAAACCAATCACTCATATCCTGTTCAGAAAACGCATCATTAAACGAGAGCATTCGCGCTTCGTGAGATACTTTTTTAAATTCTGGAAGTGGCTTCCCTCCAATGCGCTGTGTAGGAGAATCGGAAGTAATAAGTTCTGGAAATTGTGTCTCTAAATCAAAAAGTTCCTTTTTTAAGGAATCAAGTGCTTCTGCAGAAATAATCTCCTTATCAAACACATGATACGCATACCGATGCCGATTAATTTCTTTCTTTAAAACCTCTAGTCTTTTTTTTGCAGAAAAGAAATCCATACTTATGCAGGAAATGTTATAGGAACAGTAATACTTGAGGTGACGGACGCACCACTCGTCTCAGAACAAGTTAATTCGTAAAGTGCTGATCCGGGGGCGGCTCCCGGAGGAAAAACCGCATACCCAGCACTTACAAGTGGGACTTCACCTATAATTGCACCATTTTCAAACAATATACAATTCGAAGCATTCACAGAATTCCAACTTAGATTTGTACTTCCTCCCTCAAGAACGGTGGGGGGGGTTGCAGTAAAATTTTGAATTGAGAGAGGCGCGATAAATCCGCTATCAAGCGCGCGAACCGCATCACCCGAAAATCCTTGTACACGTATCACTACATTTCCATTTGATAGAGAGGAAGAAGCAATAAAACTTGCTCCATTCGCAAGCTCAGGAGGTGGAACTGAGGCGACATAAATATCGTACGTCTGCCATTCTATCCCCGTGTCCGCAGCAAAAAAAGCCTTTGCAGAGTCTTCCACATCATTTGCTTGTCGAATTTGATATGTCACAAGAACACCCGCAATAACACCAATGCTGATAAGAACGCCGCCAAGCATCATAACACTTAAAATCATTGCTTGACCCCCTCTCATTTTTGTTTGTCGTTGTTGCATCTTCATTTTACTTCGGTGGGAAGAATACGCGCACTTACTGTTGTTTGAAGGTCTACTCCACGAACAGTCAGTTTTTCATTTTGAGGGGCGATTTTAGTAAGTATTGTTACTCTCCAGGGCTCTCTATTACCATTTGGATTCATTACGGCGGGATTTACCCAAAAACAAAGTCTGTTTACACTTACACTTGATGGCGTTAGTGTGCTTGATGCATTCCCCCCCTCGCTTCTCTCAATACTACTACTTAATTCATTATATCCGTACGCTACGCTAGTGGTAGCACTTCCGCGATAACGCGAAAAAATGAGATTTTCACTAAAATCGCTGGGACAATTACCCATCACACTACTCGTCGCAAATCCGTATCCGAGTCTTATCTCGCGCGCCATTTGCTCAATCATAAGACTTGCATTGCTATTTGCCTCCATCAACGAATTAGTAATACGTTGTGTCTTCATAATTTCAATAAACACACCACTAATAATTGACATTGCAATCACAAACACCGCCATTGCGGTAATAAGTTCAATAACAGTAAATCCCTCATTGTGTTTTCCTTGTATCCTCATAGATTGTCTAATTTAAAGGCACCACCCCAGGTTTCCAATTATAGAAATGGTCTTCAAGAATGGTAGGGGTAGGCCCTTTTTTCGAAACCCAATCAACTTCTGCACTCACCACAAGCTCATCAACTTTTCCATTGTGTACAACTTGAGCAATGGTAATTTTCCGTGTAAACGGCGTCTCGTTTGTCACGGGGAACCTTTGTACATACACCCCATTCTCAAGTGATAGAGGTGGAGGGGTAAAAGGAGGAATTATTTTTGTTAATACAGTAGAAGTGTAATCACCTTGATAGGTGGCGACTCCTCCTGGGTCTATATCAAAATCCCAAGGAACTCCTCTCATGTAATTTTCGTCAATTTTTGCATGCACCAATTCAATACCTTCCGCAGCTAAGTATGTTGCCGTAAGGCGTTTTTCAAGATCATGGTTATAAGAAAGAGAATGAGTAAGTAAAGTGAGTACACCAAGCAATCCCATAAGTGCAACACTTATACCAATAATTGCTTCCATTAACATTTGCCCATTTCGAGCAACGCAATTGGAGCAAATCTTCTTTATGGTGGTTTTAAATTTCATATCGCATTATTGTGTCGCTATTTGCCCATTTGAAAGAATGGTTACTGTTGAAGAATTTGTACCTGTTAAATCTTTCAATGTGACTATAATAGGAAAAGAAACGGTCGAGGTTGCGCTTATTTCTGGAGGAACAAAAAGAATATCAGCAATAGCACTCACATTACTTCCACCCGCACTTGCGGTCATTATTACACGAGGACTTAATGCATACTCTTCAAGAAGTTCTGGAGAAGAACCACTATAGAAAAAACCTGGCGTATCTTCTGAAGGAGAGTAAGTGCCATTAAGATTTTTGCATGTAAATACATCGGTGCCTGGTTTTATATCTTGAAAAAGAACTAACTTTTGACTCGTTATATCAATGCGTACCCCAAATGCACATGCATTCTGACCACCACTTCCAATAAATCGTTCCTCGGCGAGAGATTTTGAGCGATTAAGTACTCCTACAATATAAGACCTGTCTTTAAAAAGAGTAATTTGCTTTTCTGACGAGCGATTATAACTAAGAAGCATCCCAGAAAGAAAGACGGTTATTGCGAGTACTACAAGTATTTCATTTATAGTAAAACCTTGGCGCGCATAAGGCCTTACCACACGGAAAAAAATTGTCTGCATTCTGCGAAATAGTTGAAGCATTCTTCTTTTCATTATACCAGGCACACACAAAAGAACCCACCTTGAGTGCTATAGATTATCTGCTTTTATAACTCGTTTCTACAATCCAAAAACACTAAAATATCCCTTCATTATAAAGTAGCCAAAAAAGAAAGTAAGGCTCGCGCCCACCACAAAGAAGGGTGCAAAAGGTACTTTATCTCTCATTGTTTTAGATCCCAACACTACGAGTCCCGCACTCCAAATTCCTCCCACTATAAACGAGAGCATTATCGCAAGTGCAATATCAGGCCATCCGAACACAAGTCCTGCCACAAATGCTAGTTTCACATCACCAAATCCTATCCCCCTTCCTCGTGTTACCGCGCTTAACATCCAAAAAAAGAGTCCTCCCACAAGCATTCCCGCAATTCGATTTACTGCGGGATTCTCTACTGGAGAAAAAAGAAGTATATATTGCCGCACAAATGAATCTCGGAATGGTAATACCACTCCGCTCTTATCAATAAAAGATAATGCAAAGAGGATAATTCCCAACACAAAAAGGATAACATTTATCTCATTCGGAATAATATAATGTTTTAAATCAATTACGGTTATTACGAGAAAAAGCAAAAACACAAGAACCCACGCAAGTACTATCCCATAGTACCACCATGGAAGTTGAAGAGTGAAAAAGAATTCATTTGAAACTCCATAAAATGCGTTTAAAAAAAGTGGAACAATGAGAGTAATAATTCCTCCGAAAAACTCTAACAAGGGATATTGTAACGTAAGTAATGCCTTGCACGAACGGCATCGCCCTCCCTGGATAAGGAAACTAAAAAGAGGGATAAGCTCATACCACGCAAGTGTTTTACCACAGTGCATACAATGAGATCTCCCTCCAATAACTGATTTTGAAAACACGTTTTGTTCGGGCTGATAGCGAAGCGTGAGCACATTTGCAAAGCTCCCTATCGCAATGCCAAACACAAATAGAAGAAAACTATATATAAAAATCATTCTGTATTACTTTCCCATATAGACACAGTATGCATTCGGCGATGCGCACGTGCATGTAACCGGTATTTCACTTGTGCCACCGATTGGTCCCACTTCAAACGTGTCTGCGTCTGTACGTGAGTAACTCTGCACATCACCAGGTCTATCCCCTTCAAGGCATGCCCCCACAATATAAGTATCATTCGTAATCTTATGATACGCGTATTGTCCATTTCCCTGAGGATCCGTTGGCAATCCCTGAATTATTGTGTAAAGATCGTCGGCTTTTGGGTACTGTCTCTGCTCACTATAATAATTTTCAAGTCCGTTTTGAACTTGGCGTAAATCAGCGATGCGGCGGGCGTCGCGCGCCTTTCGGCGCGCATCGCCCAACCCCACAAGAAGTGTTGAAGAAAGCAAACCAACAATTGCCACTACCACGAGCATTTCGATAAGTGTAAAACCCGCCTGCGGTTTTTGTGTTTCGTTTTTCTTCATTTCTTTTCTTTTTTACTGACCTGTTACCGCCCGACAATACAAAAGTGCATCAGCGCATGTTAATGCGGTTGGAGCCATACTCCCCTTTGCGAGACATCCCGTATCTACTTTTGCACTATCAGGATTTTCAAGACATGTTGCTGCATAATACGTTTGAGCAGTAGCTCCTGGTCCATATGCATAACTGTTACCTTGTGGATCTTTCAAAGTAAGGGCTGTGCTCGCAGTCGTTGATGCGGTCGTAGGATACCCAGTTTGGGCATAATTCAACTCTGCCCAGTTTAAAATTTGCTGGACCTCACTTAATCTCTTTGCATCGCGCGCCTTTGAACGTGCACCACCCAAACCCACCACTACAATTGAGCTCAAAAGACCAACAATTGCAACCACCACCAACATTTCAATAAGCGTAAAACCTTTTTGATTATTTTTCATTGTATTTCTTAATACTAAACTCGACCTTTCAGCGTTTCTTCTATTATACACTACGCATTACAAATTCTAAAATGCATTGGTAAGGCTGTAGAGCGGAAGAAGAATAGAAGCAAAAAGTACTGCTACCATCACACCGATAACTACAAGTAAAATAGGCTGAATAAGCTCCACGAGATTAGAAACCTTATCCTCCACCTGTCTACTGTAATAATCACTAATCTTAGAGAGAAGCATATCAAGACGGCCAGTAGACTCACCCACCGAGATAAGTTGAGAAACAAGCGGAGGGAAATAAGGCACATTTTTAAGCGCTTGAGAGAGTAATTGTCCCTTACGAATACTCATTGCTGCCTCACGCAAGATATCGCGATATACATAATTTCCTATTGTGTGTGAAGAAATCTCAACTGCTTGAGGAATGGTAAGTCCTCCCTGAATAAGTACTTTGGTTGATTCTGCAAATCGCGAAAGATAAAGGTATTGAAAGAGTGTGCCAAAAATTGGAAGACGGAGACTGATTTCATTCAATACCGCCTTTCCTTCATCTGTTTGAAAATAATCAATAAGAAGGAATGCAATGACTCCAAACACAATAATCAGAGTCCACCACCAGTTCGTAAGAAATGAACTAAGTCCAAGAATGAATTTTGTGAAAAATGGAAGCTTTACCTTTGCTTCAGTAAAAAGTGGTGCCATCTGAGGCAATACCATAGTGAGCATTACCACTATCACCACCGCGAAAAGACCGAGCACAAACGCAGGATAAATAAGTGCATTCCTGAATTTTCCAAGAAGAATGGATTGTTTTTCAAGATAGTCCGCAAGGAAATCGAGTACCTCGGCAAGGCGTCCCGTGACCTCAGCCGACTTCACCATATTCACATAGAACTCAGAAAAAACACCAGGATGCCGTGCAAGTGCTTGAGAAAGAGAGAATCCTGAATTAATATCGGATGCTACTATTGAAATCACTTCTTTTAAAACTGGCTTTGTGGTCTGTTGATACAAACTTCTAAGACTGTCCCCCATCGGTACTTGTGACGCAAGAAGAGTTGCGAATTGTCGCGTAAAAATCATAAGGTCTGCTGTTTTTACGCGCTCAAAAAAATCAAGAATACCCGAAACAAGTGTCTCTTCTTTTACTGCCTCAATACTTAATACAAAGACCCCATGACTTGTGAGAATATTAGCTGCCACATCGCGTGAGCTTGCCTCTACGTTTCCCACTTGGAGCTCCCCTTCTTTGGTTCGTGCTTTATAACTGAATTTCATCTGTTGTTTCTATTATACCAGAGAGCACCACCATATAAAATTATGTTCTCTCAAGAAGAATGCGGAGTTCTGCTGGATTTAATGAGTGAAGTTCTGCTTCTTCGAGTGAAATTTCACGCTTTCGCACAAGATTTACAAGTGAACGATTGAGCGACATCATGCCTTCCTGCACACTTGTCTCAATCACAAGGTCAATCTGATAAATTTTTTTCTCTCGAATAAGGTTCCTGATTGCTGAATTAGAAAGCATTATTTCCGTTGCGGGAATGCGCCCTCCACCCAACCGTGGCACAAGTCGCTGGGACACAATCGCAACAAGTGTTGATGCGAGTTGAGATACTACCTGACCTTGTTGCTCGGGAGGAAAACTATCAATAATACGATCGATGGTCTGTGATGCGGAATTCGTGTGCAAGGTGGAAAATACCAAATGACCCGTTTCAGATGCGGTCATTGCAGTCGCAATTGTTTCTGGGTCACGCATCTCTCCAATCATAATAACGTCGGGATCTTGGCGTAATACCGCACGAAGCGCATCGTGAAATGAGAGGGTATCCTGTCCTACTTCACGTTGAGAAATAATGCTTCTATCCTGTGCAAACAAATATTCAATAGGATCCTCAACGGTAATAATATGGTCTGTCTTTGTGTGATTGATTTCATCAAGTATACCCGCGAGCGTGGTTGATTTCCCGTGTCCTGCAGGACCCACTACGAGTACAAATCCTTGTGTTATTTTTGAAAAATCGTGCAACAGCGGAGGAAGATTTAATTCATCGAGCGTTTTAATTTGTGAGAGAATAAGACGAAGTGCTGCTGCCATAAAACCGCGTTGAATAAACACATTTACCCTGAAGCGTGCTTTGTCCTCATAGTTGTATGAGAAGTCAAGCTGACGCAATTTTGAAAAGCGGTCTTTTTGTTCTGGGGTAAGAAGCGCCAAGACAAGACCCTCTGCGTCTTCTTTGGTCAGAATTGTTTCTTTTGCAAGAGGGATAAGTGCACTATCTACGCGGATGGTCGGTCGTCTTCCTACACCGATGTGCAAATCAGACGCATTTTGGCGCACTGTCGTAAGTAATAATTCATCAAGTTTTGCTTTGTAATCTGTCATATGCGTTATTCAGTGGTCTCTCGCAACACTTCTTCAATAGATATCATTCCCTCAAGTGCTTTCAATATTCCGTCTTGCCGCATCATCACAATCCCCTGCCGTCGCGCCTCATCAAGAAGAGACCCCTCGGTAAATCCTTTATTAAAAAGATCTCCCAGTTCTCGTGTCATTCTAAGTATCTCATAAAGTGCCACACGACCGGAAGTGCCGCGTCCTTTGCAGGTCTTACAATCAGCTTTCTTCCCCGGTCGAAAAATAGTATACGGCGCACTAAATGAAATTGTCTTCTTTAATTCTGCGGGGAGTGTTTTAATACTCTGTTCGATTACTTGTTGAATGTCTACGGGTGCCACACTATTTACCTTACACTCAGGACAAAGACGGAGCACAAGTCTCTGCGCAATAATAATATTCAATGCGGAAGAAAGAAGAAAAGGCGGCACTCCCAAATCTACGAATCTTGGAATAACCCCCACCGCATTGTTCGTGTGAATTGTTGAAAGCATAGTATGTCCTGTAAGTGCTGCATTCACTGCTAAATTTGCCGTTTCTGCATCACGAATTTCACCCACCATAATCACGTCGGGGTCCTGACGAAGAATCTGTCGAAGTCCTGATGCAAATGAATAATTAATTTCTGGACGCACCTGTGATTGATTTACCCCTTCCATAAAATATTCCACAGGGTCTTCAAGTGTCACGGTATTTGTTGCTTCACTATTCAATCGCTGCATAATTGCATACAACGTTGTTGATTTTCCTGAACCCGTAGGACCACTGATAAGAATCATTCCATAGGGACGTTTTAACCCCTCATCAAGAATCGTTGCATTGTACGCACTTAATCCTAACTGGTCGAGTCCCTTCAATCCCGTTTTGGGATCAAGCACGCGGATTGCCACCTTCTCGCCGCTCGGCGTAGGAAAAGTCGCTACACGATAATCAATCTCTCGTCCTGAAAAATTAGTACGGAATCTTCCATCTTGTGGAATGCGCGTCTCATCAAGTTTCAAACGTGCAAGCACTTTAATTCTCGAAACTACCGGCTGAATAAGATTAGGTGGGAGAGAAATAACTTCGTGAAGCACGCCGTCCATACGAAATCGGATACGTAATTTATTACGTTGTGGCTCAATATGAATATCAGATGCCCCAATTTCAACTGCCTGCCGAAGCGTCGAGGCCACGATTTTAATCACGGGAGCTTCTTCTCCCTTCGCTGCACTCTCAAGATCTACCATTCCATCATCTGGTTTTGCAGAGCCCACTTCTTTTACTGCTGCCTCAATCTCGCTTGCGTAGGGCATATACCGCCTCCACATAAGTGCAAGATCAGAAAGCGTTACTACATATACTCCCAAACTTACTCCTTGTTGCTTTGCAATAAACCGCAATGCTTCTTGTGCACGCACATCGTCAGGTCGGAACATTCCAATTACAAGCATATCCTTCACGCGCTCAATAGGCATCACGCGATAGGTTACCGATACCTCTTTTGAAATAATCTTTAAAAGCTCTTCGGGAATGGTCGCTACATTTACTTTTTTATAAGGTGCACCAAAAAGTTCTCCTTTTATTTTTGCAAGTGCAATTTCATCGGCAATTTTCTTTTCAAATAAAATATCTTCTGGGATTTTACCAGAAAGAGATGCTTCCTGAAGCATGTTTTCCGCAACTGCTTGCGTTATTATATTTCGTCGAACAAATTCCTGAAATAATTGTTGGTCAGTCATGCGTGAATATTCCGCTTCCTCCGCTTCTCTCTTCTTTTACACTCCTATTCCTCTCCTAGAGCGGTTGAAATGGGTTATCCCGCCCCGCCTGAGGTAAGGTGAGTGCAGAACTGTAATCGCGAAGCATTTTAAAGTTAGGGGAATCGATTACTGTCTTAGGGTCGAATTTCGAAAGCTTGGTGAGTTGACTTAAATCTTGAAGCCGTTGTGGTGCACCAATATCTGCAAGAAGTTCCGGCTTCGTAAAGAAAAGATAATATCCGCCAAAAAATATGATTGCAATAAATATGATTGCAGAAATAATTCCCATCCAGTTTGTCTTCTTTTTTTCTTCTTCAAGTACAATTGCCATATGATTAAATTTGATAATACATTTCGATAGTCACTTCAAGTGAGTCCTGTGCACCGCGCGCAACAGCAGGCTTAAATGCCATCTTATTTACATTTGCGATACGCACCGTAGTCTCTAATTTCCTCAAAAAATCTTTTAATGTCGGATAATCGCCTTTCACAGAAATATCCACCTCAAGCACTCCCAACTTTTTCAAAAATGACTGCGTTGACGAGCGTGGTGGGAGCGATTGAAATTTAATTGCGGCAATTTTTACATTACTCGCCACTCCAATTGCTTCAATTTGTCGAAGAGCGCTAATTGCCTCCTCTCCATTTGGAATCGCGAACGAGGCTGTCTGTTGAATGCTTGTGAGGTTTTTAAATTGATCAATAAGACTCCCTACTTGTTTTATTGCCTGGTCCTGGTTTTGAAAAAGTGCGGTCTGCGTTGCAACTTTTGCACGCTTCTCATTTATTGTTGTCATTTCTGCCTGAATAAAATTCACATACACCACAATGGTGCCAATAAAGAAGAGTCCGGCAAGTCCTATACTTAAAATTCGTTTTGTAGATACTCTCATGTAATTAAGTGCTTGCTTTCAAAAGAAATGCGGGTTGGACCTGTAACTTTATAAGAAAATTTACTCCCCCGGATAGTTGTAACGATATTGTATCAAGTGACACCCTTGTTATTTCGGGAGCCTTTCCTAAAATAGCCATTTGCTGTGCAAGCGAATTAAATGAATCAGTTGATCCGTTTACTTGAATCGCATTCGAGACTGTATCAAATGATGCATCTTTGAAAACCACAGGTTGAATAGTATATTTTTCGAGAATTTTAAATACATTCGATATATATAAGTGCTTCTCAAGCACCATTCGCAAATTTACAATTTGCGAATAAAATCCAATAAATTTTTCTTGGTCTGTTTCGTTTATTTTTTTTGCAAGTGTTTCAAGCTGTTGATCAATCTGAGTCGACTGATTATCAAGATAGCCCGTATACCCAAACCGAATACCAAAAAATATGAAAATAGAAAATGCAAAGAGGACACCCGAAAAAATCATAAGGCGCCAAGGAAGCCCCGCAGACGGCGCACTTATGGTAAATTCGTCTCCTTTATTTGGTTGTGTTTCAAATGTCGGGCTCATAAGTAATAGCGAAGCGCTAACCCAAGTGCAACTGCGAGCTCACGATTTAACGATTTCACTGCCGGGGAAAGATTGGGGTCATTTTTAAAATAATGTAAGGGGTCTGGCTGACGCACTTTTACACGCATCTGATCTTTGAAATAATTTTCTACCCCAAGAAGATTTGCGCCACCCCCCACAAGGATTATCTCATTCACCTCATTTTGAGAAGTCTTCTCAAAATCAATCTTTACCCTACTACACTCCTGTAGTATAACATCCAAAAAAGGGAGAAGCGAAGTTGATAACTCGTATTCCCCTCCTGATCCAAGAAGGCCTTTGCGTCGCTTTAATTCTTCGGCACGCACAGGGGTGATATCTAAGGTGCGCGCAAGAGAACGCGTGAGTGACACCCCCCCATGATCAATTTGATGCACCTTTTTTGCCACTCCTTTTTCGACAATAATAGTAGTCGTTGATTCTCCACCAATATCAATAATTTGAACACAAGAATCACTTGTGGTCGTGCATGCACGCAACAATGCCTGATGCTCTACTTCAAGTGCAATAAGATGAAGACCCGCGGACTGAAAAATTGCTTTGTATCTCGCAATAACCTCATTGGGAATAGCCACGAGAAAAAAACGCTGTATCATCTGCCCTCGTTCATTCTGAAATTCTCCTATCTTTGTCCAATCAATGGTTACCTCATCAATAGGAATTGGAATATACTGCTTCGCTTGAAATTTAAGTGCTTGTGCTGTTTCAGACAAAGAGAGCGCAGGAAGTTCAATGGTAACAAAAAACGCATTAAAAATAGGAATTGAGGCAATTACATTCTTCGATTTCGGTTTTACTTCCGCAATAAGTTGTTGCAGTAATGGTGTTGCATCTCTCTCAGAAATTTTGAGAGAGCTTGTTTGTATCGCGGCGTTCCCTCTATTCAAATATTCTCTCGTATGAAGGATTCCGTAGTTATCAAATGAGATGGCTTCTCCTTTTCGTGACGCTTCCACAAGTTTCATAGTAACCGTGCCAATATCAATACCAAGCACGCTCTTGGTCATAAACACTTTTTTAATATCCTCAAAAAAATCGGAAATGCCGAGATTTATCATTGCACTTCTATTTTACCACAATTTTACTAAACCCTTCCTATTGGTAGGGCTTTTCTAAAAAATCTTATTTATTACACTATAATTACATGAACGTCTTGAGGCTCTTACGGTTTTGTAGCGACGCTCTTTTTCCACCACAATGTGCTTCATGTAAAAAGAAGTTGTCGCCTGAAAATCGATTTCGCACAATATGTAATGAATGCTTCTCCCATATTCCCATCCGCACAGGATGCCTATGTGCTATTTGCGAACGCAGAATCCCTGACATTTTTGGCCGTTGCAGATGTGCTGAGTCACTTACGCTTGCCGCCGCATCTTTATTTGAGTGCAACGAGATACAGAACCTTATTCGCGCATTAAAATACGATCGCATACGAGAAGCCGCACTGCCTCTCGGATACCTCCTCTCTCGTTATTTAGAAGAATCAGCACTTCCACTCTTCTCTTCAACAGAATCCATACTTCTTCTTCCTATTCCACTCCACACTAAAAAAGAACGCGTGCGTGGCTTTAACCAATCTCTTCTTATTGCTCAAGCCTTCTTACATACATTGCCCACTCATCACATTACTATTCATACTGATATACTTTTCCGAAATAAAAATACACCCTCACAAACTATACAACCAAGCCATCGCGCTCGAAAAGAAAATCTTGCAGGTGCATTTACTCTCCAAAACTCGGAACAAATAAAGGGGTGTGTCATACTTCTTCTTGATGATGTTTCCACATCTGGCGCCACCCTTTGTGAAGCTCTGCGCTGTGTGAAAACTGCACATCCAAAATGCGTGATAGGGCTCACAATTGCAAAAGCATAACAATACCACCCGCGCACGGGTGGTATTCTTTTTCTACTGTTCCTTTATCTTTCTCTTAAGCTCGGTAGTTGATGTAGAAGAATTTATTATATTGTCAGCATATACACTACACGAATTATTACTTCCGTCTTTAATAAGAAGCGTGGTTCTGTCTGCGGCAACTGCCTGTTGATTAAAGATAATGGTAGTAGTAACCGTAGTGTCTACACCAATTGCATGTGGAAAATCCCATTTATATGTCCACCCTGATTTCGGGGCTACTCCCAACGAACGATCTACGCTACTTGTTGCACTAAACTGAGTGGTCCTATTAATAGGTGCGGGTGCAGGATCCCACGCAAATTGAGCAAATGGATAATAATATCTTGGTGTAGTAGTTGTAAGACTTGTCCCCCAATTATCTGACCAATCAATACCATCCGATGCGCGCACCATTACATAGAAGTCTGCATTCCGTGCCACAGACCCAGGAAGTGAGTAGTTATTTGAACTTGATGCATATCCAAGCGGATTTAGGTAATCATACCGACTTGTACTTGATGCTACGCGGCCAGAGGGAGATGTTATTATCGGAGAGGTGCCCCTGAATTTTTCAACATTCGATGCATCATACACTACTATTTCCGCATTTTTCTGTGGGTCATTATCTTTATCACTATATTCCCATCTCACCACATAAAATGGCTCTTCCGCACACCAAATCTTCCCTCCTCGTTTCGGTTCGTATTCAGAGATTTTTCCCTCCTCAATCCATACCCGCTCTATATGCGGAGGTCTATTAATTACTTCGGTACTTACTACGCATCCCCCCGCAACGCCGTTACAATCTGATTTGCTAAAGGCAATCCATCCTGTAATGTCTCCTCCCCACGCTTCACCAGAAAGCTTTTGATTCACGTCGTCATACACAATGCCATATGAGGTAGCACTCTGCGCATATGCGCTCACAATTCGCCCTATTTCTTTTGAAGTTGCGCCTATCTTTTGTCCAATACCACGCACCGAAGAAAAACTTCCTTCACTCATAAATGTGTTCCAAATTCTTTTTGGCGAGTATGGCATCCATTCTTCTCCTCGCACAAGAGATTGATTGTGTTCTCCAATTGCAATCACATTATCACTGCTTAAGCTCACCCATCCACTCCATGGAGCAGACGCGGAAATAAATTTTCCCCATCCACTTACTTTCTTTGTTATAAAATCCAACTTTGCACTACACGCACTACTCACGGTAGTTCCTCCTGAATTAGAAGGACATCCAATCAAATCTTGTTGATTAAATGAGAGCCATCCATATCCATGCCCATCTTTTACGCTAGCCCACGCAATTCCTGAAATGAGATTGTTTCGATCAACCACTACCCCATAGCGCGGACCTGTGCCGCATCCATTTGGTTGGGTGCCACAGTTCATACTCACCCACCCAATTCCCGTCGAGCTTGCCATTGCCCACGCACTTCCTTTTATAAGCAAAGGAAGGTCAAGATTCACGCTCATCTCATTTGAAGGATTTGCACTTAATGCGGAACGCACTCGATAGCTATACATTTCGTGAAGCGGAACATCAGAAAGCGTAGAACTCACAAACACCTCTCCCGGTTCTCCAAATACAGTATCTACTCTCTTAAATACACCCGAGGAAGTCGCTTGTTCTATATAATAATTGTCATTCGGAAATGTATTCTCCCATTGAAGGTTTATATCTGCGATTGTCGTGGTTGCATACGTTATGCGTGTAGTAAGATTTCGTGGTGCCGATCCAGTAACCGCTGTCTTCTCGGGAGTAAAATTAGAACAACCTCCCGACGTAGAACATGCGCGTACTTTATATACGTAATCAACATTGGGCACAATCGAAGTGTCGTCATATAAATTTGTAGTTGGTGAAACAAGTGGTGTAGTACCCCATGCACTTCCCGCATCTCTGCGCCACACTTCAAAATAATTCTGTCCGGTTCCTGCAGTCCATGAAAGCGCTATGTGCGTGGTGGGATTTGGCGCAACAGGAAGCGGGGTTGCAAACAAACCAGTAGGAACTGAGGGAATGATGATACTTACTTGTGGAGAAAGCGAACGGGCTGACACTCCACATCCAAAATCAGTCTCAAAAAGTGTAATGCGATACTCATACGATGAACCTTGATTCAAATATAATCCGCCGTTGTTATCGCCGAAGAGAAATGAGTTTCCAATTGGTACTGCATGACCACTAAAGAGTGTTGTCCATGCACCCGCGTTTTCTCTCCGCTCAAGAGAGTAGCCTCCATAATTTGCGAATTTGGTTGACTCCGCACTGCTTGTTGCAAAGCTCAAGTTAACCTGCATACTTGTGCCACCGTTCGCCGTTGCGGAGATTGATGTGGGAGCACCAGGAATAGACGGAAGCACATCCGTGGTAAGGAAAAGAGGATTTGATTCTAGACGCACATTTCCATTACGAATTCCCTGAATATCATAGTAATATTTAGTGTTCGCACTAAGACCTACTTCGGTATAAGTAAGAAGCGATTTATCAATGGTGTATGAAACGGGGCTATTCAATGAAATTGGTGCAAGGTTCGCACGACGCACATTAAAATTAGCGCTTGGTGTATAGCCTGTTGCGAGTGTCCAACTTAAATCAAGTGCGCACGCAGAAGTATTTCCTACAAGAAGCGCTTCTGCGCTTTTTGCAATTGAAAATGCCTCTCCTGCGGCAAATGATGGAAGAGGCGCAGATAATCCGATTGCAAGAAATATGAAAAGAAGAGATAGGAGAAACTTTTTCATTTCTTTTATTATATCAAACTGACTCTTTTGTGCTCTATGTTTTGAATAGTAAATTAATGATTGCTCAAAAATATCCTTAGAAATTGGGTTATAATTCTATGCCTCATTTATGCAATACTTCCCTACCTCGTTGATGAACTAAAATCGAGATTCTTAAATTCTCCCGTAGAAGATACGGTCACAAAACCTCGAATAACATTGGATTTAAATTCAAAACCATCCAAGTTGTATGATTTCCACTCAGAACTCGTTGGGAGATTTATTTCTTTTTCTTTAGCAACTTGTGAGGTAGGTGTGACCACTCCATAAAACGCTGATGGAACATTTTTTCCTTCATTTTTAAATTTTAATAAAGGAATGAAGATAATCCCTAATAAAAATAAAATGAGTAACACTAACAAAGGCTTTAGAACTTTCATATATAATTTCATCGTCCACTATCTACTAGGAGTGGTTCCTGTAAGTGCGTAGCAGCCACATTTCCAAATCCCGCATTGTCCTCCTCCTCTTGCGCTTACATATTTGCCAATTGCTCCTCCACCCGCCGCCGGACACCAACGTCCACACACCAAATCTCTACTTTCACTACAAGTTCCACCACTTGGTTCCAATTCACCCGTTGTATAACCTGACCCAATTTCGATTCTCACTCCACCTCTAATGCCACCAAGGGTTAATGAGCCAACATTTGCATTCCCTGCTATTGTTGAGCTTCCACTTACCACTAAGTTGCCTCCGGCAGTAATGCCTCCTCCTGCAGTAACACCACCTCCGGCAGTAATCCCTCCTGTTGTAGAAATATCACCTCCGGCAGTAATGCCTCCTCCTGCAGTGATGCCTCCTCCTGCAACAACACCACCAGTCTGAGTGAGTGAAACTTTAGATACTCCACTGTTAT
>JBAYKY010000014.1:0-18629 GCA_041664385.1 Minisyncoccota bacterium | reverse complement strand
TCCGGCTGGATTACTCCTCGGAAATATTCGTCCCTTTTTTAAGCTAAATTTAAAAAAGGTTTTAAAATGCCTAACGGCGCACTGCCCACAGATTCAAGTTCGGGATTTTTTTATTTCAGCAAGCGAGGAGCGAAAGAGAAACTCCCTATTTCTATTTCGTCCGAGAGAAGATGAAACAAAGACTTGGTATTTACTTCCCTTCGTGGAGCCACTCCACTCGTCCGGTCGTTCTCTCTACTTCATCAATACTCGTGATACCAAGAAACACTTTTAGTGTTCCATCTTCTTGCATTGTAACCATTCCCTGATTTTTTGCCAAGTTGATAAGTTCAATTCCGGTAGGATTCTTATAAATCGCTTCCTCCACAACGGGGTCAATAATAAATAACTCGAAAAGAGAAGTGCGGCCGCGATAACCAAAGTTTCCACATTTCTCACATCCTTTTGGTTCGAACGAAGTAAAGTGAGTATAAAGTGTTTTATCGACGCGTGTAGGAAGATTGTTCACAAACAATTTTGCTTTTTCAATAATCGCGGGAGAAAGAGGTTTTTCTACTTTGCAGTGAGGGCAGAGGACGCGCACGAGGCGCTGTGCAATCACAAGACTGAGTGCAGGACCCATAATATTTTGTTTTGCGCCGAGATCGAGGAGGCGAGGGATGGCCCCTACCGCATCATTGGTATGAAGGGTGGAAAAAACAAGGTGACCCGTAAGCGCTGCATTCAAGGCAATTTCTGCAGTTTCTTTATCGCGTATTTCACCAATAAGGATAACATCAGGGTCTTGGCGTAAGATGGAGCGAAGACCGCTTGCGAATGTATAATTCGCGTTTGTATTTACCTGTGTCTGCGAGATGCCTTCAATATGATATTCCACAGGGTCTTCTACGGTAATTACTTTTATTTCAGAAGAAACGATGTTTTTTAGAAAGGCATAAAGCGTGGTCGTTTTTCCGGAGCCGGTAGGACCTGTGTTTAAAATAAGGCCATTTGGTTTTTCAATCTCACGGTGCACTATCGCAAGGTCATCTTTACGCCACCCAAGTTCTTCAAGATTCACTTTAAGGTCAAGCGGATCAAGGAGACGCATTACAATGGTCTCTCCATATTCTGAAGGGATAATAGAAGTACGAATTTCAATATCACGATCATGAAGGCGAATGGTAAAACGCCCATCTTGTGGTTCGGTAACCACATTTAATTTTAAATTAGAAAGGAGTTTGATGCGCATCACAATCGAACGATATGTTTGTGGAGGAAGATGTTCGTATGCGGTATGGAGAAGTCCATCAATACGATAGCGAAGGATACCCGTCTCCTCAGTGGGTTCCATATGAATGTCTGATGCGCGCAATCCCATCGAACCGCTTAAAATAATTTCGAGTAACTGAGAAGTGCGAGGACTTTTGAATTGTTCGATCTCATGTTCAATATCTTTAAGCGTCTTCATGCGATCGAGGAGATCACGAAGGCGTTCTTCATCAATATCAACTTTACCGCTGATTTCTTTTGCTTCATCGTGCACGTAGCGATAATATCCCCATCCGTGTGCGAGACTTGTAAGCGAGACAACTACTATATTGAGTTCAAATTTCTTTTTTAATTCTTCAAAAACTACTGAGGCTTCAGAAAGAGTAGGGTCGAATGCAGCAATGAGGAGTTTAGTGCGGATAAGTTGCAGAGGCACTATTTTTGCTTTACGTGCTACCTCCTCTTTTACAAGTTGCATCGCTTTTATCTCTGTGGGCACCTTTACTGAAACAAGATTGAGATAAGGAAAACCAAAGCGCTTGGCACGCCGTTCCGCATCAGCTTCCTCAGCGCGATGATGCTCTTTGGAGAGTTGTTCATCAAGAGATTTCGAATCAATCATTTCTATAAGTGTAGCGCTTTTTAGGCCACGTCTCAATAAAAAAGCACTATGCGTATTAGTAAGACGCGGATATAATAGCGATATATGATCGTGTATCTTTATGGGAATGATATGTATCGGAAAAACGCCAAGTTACAAGAACTTCTTCGCATCAATAAAGAGAAAGGAAGGGTAGATGTTCGGCAATTTGATTTTGAGGAGACGCCAGATGCGTGGCGCGAAGCAGTAGATTTTTTGCATCAGCCGTCTCTTTTTGCATCCACGGAAAAATCAAAAACATTAGTAATTCGTAATAACGCTTCAGTTGATGAAAAAGGTGAAAAAATATGGGCAAAAATTCTTAAAGAATATGCTGCATTGTCTCAACCAATTTTAATTCTTACCGATGGTAAAAAACCAAAGAAACTTTTTGATTTTCTTTTGCGCGACCCGGTAAAATCCTATGAGTACGGAGAACTCCTCGGAGTTCGTCTCGAAGCATTTATAAAAAAAGAAGCAGAGACGCGCGGTGTCCAATTTACTCCTGAAGCACTGAAATTGTTTTTACACTATTTAGAAGCACACCCCGATTCAACGTGGCGCGGAATACAAGAAGTAGAAAAACTTTCATGTGCAAAACTTGCTATGCCGCTTTCTCTTATGAGTCTCCGCTCGTCTCTTTCGTGGAATTCTCGAGAGGAGGTTTTCCAGATGGCGCGCGAACTTATGAATGAAAAAGGAAAAGGAAGAAAAATAAAAATACTTGAGATGATGTTATTACAAAAAGAAGCGCCCGGCTATCTTTTCAATTCACTTGCCTATCAGGTACGAGGAAGTGACGCGGTGCGTTTTGCAGAGTACGACCTTCGCGTAAAAAGTGGAAACGCAGAATACGAAGAGGTTCTTCTCGAATTTGTGCTCTCATAAAAAATCCCGCCGTGTGGCGGGAGATTTTTATTTTAACTTCTTTGCGAGACGGGATTTCATTCTATCCGCCTTTCCTTTTTTAATAAGTTTCACTTTTGCCATCTTATCAATCGTTTTATAGGCGTCTTTAAGAAAAGCTTGTGCTTCCTCCTTTTTTCCGGCAAGGATAATTTTTTTGAATTTCTTCACCGTTTCTTTAAGTTTCTTTTCGCGTTCGATATTTTTGGCTCTCCTTTTCACATTTTGGCGGAGTGCTTTTTTTGCTGATGCTGTTTTCGGCATGCGTGTATTAAAGCGGATTAGGGAGCGAAAGTCAATATAAATCCACCCTATTCCAAAAAGAAACAAAGACCCACTATAATGATTCTATATGGTGTACACCCTCAAAGGGATAATTACTGAGAAGTGGGAAAATGCATTCGTGATTGAATGTGGTGGCATCGGTATGAAGGCACTTACTCATACGCGCGCACTTTCCCAATTACCGCCAGTGGGTACGGAAGTAAAGATATTTTGTCGCCTTTATATCCGCGATGAGCAGATGGAACTTTTCGCATTTTTGAATGAAGAAGAGCTTACTTTTTTCGAGATGTTAAATACCGTAGGCGGCGTTGGTCCTAAGACCGCTCTTGGGGTCTTGGAAATTGATAAGGTGCCGAATATTATGGCAGCGATTCTTGAAAAAAGAATTGATGTGCTTACTCACGCTTCAGGCATTGGAAAAAAGACCGCAGAACGCATTGTGCTCGAGTTACAAAGCAAAATAAAACTCTCGGGAGCTCACGCCACCACAAAAGAAATGGATATGAATCGTGAGATTGAAGAGATTCTTGTGGGACTTGGGTATGCGCGTCACGCTGCGCGCGCAGCGCTTCAAGGAAAAGAAAAGAAAGAGACTCTTGAGGAGCGCTTACGCGAGGTACTTCGCGAATTAGGACGCACCTCATAACAATATGAACATCAACTCCTTCTATCATTGGTTTTTCGCATTTGTAGGGAATATCATCTACGGTTTTCCGAGCAGACGCATTTATGTGGTAGGAGTTACCGGTACTAAAGGAAAATCGACCACTGTAGAGCTTATGGGGGCAATTTTTGAGGCGGCAGGAGAAAAGACCGCAGTACTTTCTTCAATTACAAGAAAAATTGGTTCAAAAAGAGAAAAGAATATGACGGGAAATACGATGCCGGGGCGGTTTGCGATACAGAAATTTTTACATGATGCGGTGCGCGCAGGATGCACGTATGCATTCATAGAAGTTACTTCACAAGGTGTTTTGCAACATCGGCATGAGTTTATTGATTGGAATGCGGCGGTATTTTTAAATCTTGCGCCAGAGCACATAGAATCGCATGGATCGTTTGAAGCATATCGTGCGGCAAAAGTTTCTTTTTTTGAGTATGTGGCGCGTTCACCAAAAAAGGAGAGGTTGTTTTTGGTAAATGAGGCGGATGCATCAGCGAAATATTTTGAAGATAGTGTGCGGCATAATTATGGAAATGCCATCATACGTTTTAGTGGAGAGGAATTTTTAAGAAAAGAACTTGCCGCACGGTATGATCTTCGTTCAGAGAAGGTACGCGCTGAATTAGGGGAGTGGTTGCTTGCAGAATTTAATCTTGAGAATGCTGCCGCAGCAGCTTCGCTTGCGACTGCACGAAAGGTTCATTGGGAGGCAATAGAAAAAGCACTTGTAGGATTTGAGGGAGTTTCAGGTCGCCTCGAAGTTGTTCAGCGAAAACCATTTACTGTGGTTGTTGATTATGCACATACTCCTGATTCGCTTCGTAAGGTGTATACAACACTGAGGCGTGATTTCCTTGTTCACCCGCACGAAGGATCTCTTATTGCAGTGCTTGGGTCTGCAGGTGGAGGGCGCGATAAGTGGAAGCGGCCAGAAATGGGAAGAGTAGCAGGGGAAATTTGTTCTTCTATTGTGCTTACGAACGAAGATCCCTATGACGAATCTCCTCGAGAAATAATGAAAGAAATAAAAAATGGTATTCTCAGTACCTCGTTTTCTCCCGCAAATCTTTTTGAAATAGTTGATAGAAAAGAGGCAATCATAAAAGCTATAATGCTCGCAGAAAAGGGTGATGTAGTAGTAATGACAGGAAAAGGAAGTGAGTCATGGATTCATGGTGCGCGTGGAGAAAAAATTCCTTGGAATGAGCGGGAGATGGCAGAAGCCGCACTTCGAGAGATGAAAAATAAAGAATAACATCTGTTTTCTCTTCAAAGAAAGAGAAGTATAATACTTTTATATGAAGCTTACATTTTATGGTGGCGCGGGGACGGTCACTGGTTCTAATTATCTTTTAGAATCAGGAACTACGAAAATTCTTATCGATTGCGGTCTTTTTCAAGGAACCTCATTTTGTGAGCTTTCTAATTTTAAACCGTTTGCGTATGACCCCAAATCAGTAACCGCAGTATTTGTAACCCATGCCCACATTGATCATATCGGTCGTCTTCCCCAATTACATAAAAGCGGCTTTCGAGGGCGCGTTATTTCGTCCGAACCATCGAGAGACTTCGCAGAAGCGCTCCTTATTGATACAGAACATATTATGCGAGAGGAAGCAGCAAAAAGAAAAAAAGAACCGATTTATGAATTAAATGATATTGCTGAGGTAATGAAGTTATGGGAAGGCATCCCTTATCATCACAAGATAGAAATAGGACCCTTTGTGATTGAGCTATATGACGCAGGTCACGTACTTGGATCCGCTTCGGTGGTGGTGAGCGCAGAAGGGAAAAGAATCGTATTTTCGGGCGATCTTGGAAATGTGCCATCTCCTTTTATCCGTCCGACCGAATATATTTCCGATGTTGATTATGCACTTATTGAGTCAACGTATGGCGATCGCATTCACGAAAACCTTGATTCAAGAAAAGAAATACTCGAGGACCTCATTGAGGAGACGGTAAAGAGTCGTGGTGTGGTAATGATTCCCGCATTTGCTCTCGAACGAACGCAAGAAATGCTATTTGAATTAAATGAACTTGTGGAACACGGGCGCATTCCCAAGGTTCCTATTTTTATAGATAGCCCACTCGCTATTAAATTAACCGCGGTATATGAGAAATATTCAAGAAACCCAATGTATTTTAGTAAAGAGGCAATCGCCCTTACTAAGAAAGGGGACTCCATCTTTAATTTTCCAGGTCTTCGTATGACACTGAGTGTTGAACAGTCAAAAGAAATTAATGAGGTGCCCTCACCAAAAGTGATTATTGCAGGTTCTGGTATGTCACAAGGGGGGCGTATTATGCATCATGAACAACGGTATTTGTCTGACCCAAAAAGTACTATTCTCTTTGTGGGGTATCAGGCGGTGGGGTCACTCGGACGACAGATTCTTGATGGCGCGAAAATAGTACGAGTATTGGGTGAGGACGTGGCGGTTCATTGTAAGGTAAAAGCAATCGGAGGGTATTCTGCACATGCAGATCAACCACAACTTCTCCGTTGGGTTGAGCCGATGAAGGAGTATGTAAAGAAAGTATTTGTGGTACAAGGAGAAGTAGAGAGTGCAAATGTGCTTGCTGAAAAAATTCGTGACACGCTCGCCGTGAAGACTGAAATTCCTACAGTGGGGAGTTCGGTGGTGTTATAATAAACATAAACTACTATGCCAAGAAAAAAAGAACCAATCGTTGTTGACCAAGGAGCTCATATTCACACCTTACGGTACAAAATATGTGTCTCAGGAGCTGCAGAGACAGGGCATTGTGCGAAAGATTCATTTGAAAAAGCAGAAGCGATTGGCGCGGCCATTGCAAAACGCGGACTCGTGTTGGTAACAGGAGCCACAACAGGAATTCCTTATTGGTCAGCAAAGGGAGCAAAACTCGCGGGGGGTATTGTGATTGGTCTTTCTCCTGCCGCATCACGTCTCGCGCATATCAAAAGTTATCAACTTCCCACTGATTATCACGATTTAATTATTTATACAGGATTTGATTATGCGGGGCGCAACCTTCTTCTTACTCGCTCCTCTGATGCGGTCATCACTATTTGTGGTCGCGTGGGAACGTTGAATGAATTTACTATTGCGTTTGAAGATCATAAGCCTATGGGTGTGCTTGAGGGAACTGGCGGGACTGCGGATATGGTGCGAGAATTGCTTGAAAAATCACATCGGGGATTTGGGAAAGTTGTTTTTTCAAATGACCCTGAGGATCTCGTTGATAAAGTGCTTGAAGTAATTGAAGCAGACGAAGAAAAGAATGGAACAAAAAATCACTCACTTTAATCATATGAAGGCAAAAACAAAAAAGAGAATAAAGGCGAAACCAATAAAGAAAGTGGTTGCAAAAAAGAAAATCGCTAAAAAAATAGCCTTAAAGAAAAAAGCAACACCAAAAAAAGGAGTAAAAAAAGTAGTGGTAAAAGAGAAGAAGATGAAGGCCATCGGCGTGGTTACCCATTTTTTCAATCATATTGATGTCGCAATTGTAAAATTTAAGAGACCAATAAAAGTAGGAGAGAACATTCGATTTAAAGGAGCTACCACCGATTTCGAAGAAAAGATAAAATCAATGCAATATAACCATAAAGCCATTGTTGTTGCAAAAAAAGGGCAAGAGGTAGGAATTAAAGTAGGAGACAAGGTTCGTGAGGGAGACGTAGCGTATGAGGTATAACGAATGATGAATTTTTCTCTGTTATCTGCAGTGAGTGTGCTCGCGAGTACGATAATCGGCGCGGGCATTTTTTCTCTTCCATTTATATTTAAGAATGTAGGACTGCTTTTCGGAGCATTTTATCTTTTTCTTTTTGCGGCCGTGTATGGTGCGATACATTATATGTATGTACGCGTATTGCAAACCACTGAGGAAAAACATCAATTTACTTATTTTGCAGAAAAGTACCTCGGCACACGTCTTGGAAAAATAGTAGGAGGAGCAGTGTTATTGGAGCTTTTTTTTGTGCTCACCGCATATCTTGTGCTCGCTCCTCAATTTATATCAATCGCAATAGGAATTTCAGGATGGCAAGCACTCATTCTTTTTTGGATTCTCGGTTCAATAGTAATATTCATTCCTTCTCGCTTGCTTGGATGGGCAGATTTATTTGGTATAGGAAGCATTCTTCTGATTGTTGGAATTATCGTGATGCGTGGAGGGCAAAATGCGGCACTCATTCCCGCAGCACAACCATTGAATTGGTTTCTTTTCCTTCTTCCTTTTGGACCCCTTCTCTTCTCGCTAAGTGGCCGTCCCGCACTTGCGTCAATTGTGGAGGAGTGGCGGAGGGCACGAAAATCATTTTCACTTGGGGGGGCAATACTACTAGGAACTTTTATTCCTGCGATTGTCTATTTTTTCTTTGTGGTAGGAGTGCTTCGACTCAATCCTTTTGTTTCTCCTGAAGCGCTTACTTCGCTTACCACTCTCCCTCTCTTTCTTTACTCTCTTCTTGGTGCACTTGGTATTGTGGCGTTATGGACCTCATATTTTATGATTGGCATCAGCGCTCGCGATACGATACAAGAGGATATGCGCGCATCGTCGTGGATAAGTGCGTGCACGGTTCTTTTTCTTCCCCTCATTCTTGTGGTAATAAGCTCGACAACCTTTCTTTCTCTTATTAGTTTTATAGGAGGAATATTTCTTGCTCTTGAAGGGGTGGTAGTCATTACTATGTGGAGAAGAGCTTTTCCTCAGCATTCTTTAAGGAATGTGGTGTTGCCGCTCTATAGTGTGTTTGTTGCTGCATTTTTATTTGAAATACTACGTCTTTTTATATAATGAAGAACACTACGATCCAACGAATTCGATTTTTTGCGTATAGCGTGCTTTTTATAATTCCTTTTGGGGCAAAAAAATTATTGATGATAGGGCGCCCTGAATTTTTTGAGTATGCACGAGAGTTCTCCTCTTTCTTTTTTTACGTAGTGGATATTCTTCTCCTTCTTTTTCTTTTTTTCTCCCTCTTTTATTTCAAAAAGAAATTTTTTAAACACGAAGTATTTGATTGGATAGTATGCGGCATCTTACTTTGTGTAGGATTTTCTCTTTTCTTTGTAAATGATACGGCTTTTTCACTCTATGCATTTTTACGTCTCGGTCTTGCTATTCTTTTCGCGCTTGGAATACGCACTTGCGTTCGTGAAGGAATCATATTGTTTCAAGGATTTTGTAGTGTAATAGGTATTTCTGCAGTGCTTCAATCGGTTCTCGCGATTGCACAATTCATATTGCAGCAAAGTGTAGGAGTGAGGATTTTGGGAGAATCAGTAATTAGATCAACTACTCCCGGTGTGGCACGTGTCGCAATTGGGGGAGTGAATTATCTACGTGCCTATGGCACTATGCCTCACGCAAATATTCTCGCTGCTTTTTTTGTGATGGGTCTTTCGGCACTCATCCTTCTTTTCTTTATCACCTCAAGGGAAAAACATTTATTGCGCACGCTATTACCAATCGGGATATTTCTCGTACTTATTGGTCTTATTCTTACTTTTTCGCGTTCTGGATGGATTGTGGCGGCGTTTCTTATTTCAAGCACGCTGGCGTATGGATTTATATATCGCGCATGGAGAAGGTCTGCCATCGAACTTTTGGGGATATTGGTTGGATTTGTAGTGGTGCTTTCTCTGATTTTTGGATGGGCGATTATACCTCGTGCAGGATTTGCAAAAGGAGAGCCCTCGGTAGACCATCGCGTGTTTTATAACGAGATAGGTATTCATTTAATTCAGGAACGTCCATTGGGTGTTGGTATTGGGAATCAAGTGCTTTTTTCAGTAAAAGACGGCTCATATCTTGGAAAGGGGCTTGATAAGGTTTGGACGTGGCAGCCAATTCATAATCTTTTTATTCTTCTTACTGTAGAACTTGGTATTCAAGGGCTTTTACTTTTCTTAGCGCTTCTCTTCGTAGTGTTCACTCCTCATAAATGGACCCCACATTATATAAGCATCACACTTCTTTTTGTTGCGTTTCTTCTTTTTGGACTTTTTGACCATTTCTTTTGGGACCTTGAGGCAGGACGATTGATGTTTTGGGCTGTTTTGGGAATAATGATGGGACTTAGCCCTCATCGTTCAATGGATAGGACGCTAGCCTCCGAAGCCGGAAATTGAGGTTCGACTCCTCATGAGGGCACCAGGAATAAAAAATAACCCTTTTAGGTTGTTTTTTATTCCTGCGTTGTTTTGATAATGAGTCGAACCGTGAGGCCGTCGGCCACGAAGAGTGGCCAGAGGTTTCAAACTTCAGCAGAAGTTTGAGGCGACTCCTCATGAGGGCACAACATAAAAACACCTTAGAGGTGTTTTTAATTTTTAATGACTAATTTTCAAATTAAGTTTAATGAACATTGGCGCAAAAATTGTTATGAGGTACCCTTAATACACATGGAAAAACGAGACGCATTGAGACAATTGGAACACGAAATTGAAAATGATATCACCCTTCCACTTCGAGAGGCAAACCTCGTATTTGGCGAAGGAGATATTAATGCAAAAATTCTTTTTATTGGTGAGGCACCAGGACAAAAAGAAAATGAACTACGGAGACCTTTTGTGGGGCGCTCGGGACAACTATTCACAAAGATTCTTGAAGAAGCTGGTATTGCTCGCACAGGTGTGTACATTACGAATATTGTGAAACGACGACCTCCAGAAAATCGCGACCCCTCTCCTCAAGAGATAGAAGCCTACAAGCCGTATCTTACGCGCCAGATTGAGATTTTACATCCAATGCTCGTGGCGACCCTTGGGAGATTTTCGATGAATTATTTTCTTCCTGATGCAAAAATATCGCACGATCAAGGGAAACTGTTTAAGGTAAATGATTATTTTGTGTATCCTATCTATCACCCTGCCGCCGCACTTCGCTCTACTACAATGCTCGCCGCGTTTCGAAAAAGTATTGAGAGGCTTCCTGAGGCACTAAAAAAGTGCGAAGAACGCAAATCAAAATAACCATATTGTTCTCTTTAAAACTGGGGTATAATAAGGCAGATGAATTCAACGGTAGTGTATCTCATACGAAGGTTTTTTTATCGTATTGTTGAGTTTTTGAGGCATTGGTATGTGAAAAGTTTTATTCTTTATACCGATAAGGTAACTGAGTATTTTCATAGACTCGACAGAACATTTGCATGGAAAATAACCTTCCAAAATCTGTTCCAGCCTCTTTATAAGGACTATACGATTGTCGGTTATATTTTAGGATTTACCTTTCGTGTAACGCGTCTTGTGGTTGCGAGTGTGGTCTATGGTGTTCTCTTTGTAGTCTCGGTTGGTATCTATCTCGTGTGGGCACTTCTCCTACCTTATTTTATTGTGCGCATTTTTATTTAATTCTATGTCTTCTCTTTATTTCAATGAACCGCGATTACGTCTTACTGCCTTTGGTGAGTTTTTTGTGCGCCTTACTGCCTATTCTCTCTATGCGCTTCTTTCTATTGGGGCGCTTTTTCTTCTTTTCTCAAATACAAAAACATTACGCGGTATTGCTCTTGTTCTTGGCGTCTTTCTTCTCGATAGACTCTTTCACGCACATGAAGGGGAGCGCGCAATTAGCGAATTAAGTGGAGATAAGAAAAACATTGCACTCACGCTTACTCCTGCGGCATATCGTCTTGTGAGCTATGCATACCGCAAGTCGCGCATGGTGGGCCATGATTTTCATCTCGTGCTTCTCCACTCACTTCTTGAGCGGAGTGATATTAAAGAATCTTTAAAGCGCCTTGGAATAACATCTACTGATTTTGAAAAACGTATTGAGCGAGTGCTTGCGGAAGCACCTCAAGAGACGAGTACGAAAGAAGAATTATTAAGTACCATCGAATCACTGGTTATTATTGGGTACGAGAGTGCAGTGAATACGGGCGAGAGGTTTATGGAACCTCGGAATCTTTTTGTGGCACTTTCGCTCGTAGGGGACCCACAAGTCGCAAAAATTTTTGAATTATTTAATCTTTCTACCGAGAGCCTCCAAGAAGCCGTTATTTTTGGGAAGTGGCGCAAATTATTTTTTAGTGTTCGTCGACTTCCCGCAGTTCTTGGTGGGTTTGTGCGCGGGTCCCACGCAGGGAAGAAAAGAGTAATGAATCGGGCGTGGACTGCGCGCCCTACGCCGTTGCTGGATAGTTTTAGTACCGATCTTACCGACTTAGCGCGTAATGAGCGTGTAGGCCTTCTTATAGGGCACCAACGTGAGTTTGATGTGTTGTTACAGGCAGTTGCGCGTCCAGGGAAGCCAAATGCACTCCTTGTGGGTGAGCCAGGAGCAGGAAAATCAACCATGATTGCACATCTCGCGTTTCGTATGGTGAATGACGATGTACCTCCTGTGCTTTTTGATAAACGACTTGTATCTTTGGAAATCAATACACTTATTGCAGATGTAGTTCCTGAAGAGCTTGCAGGAAGACTTAATCGTATTGTAAATGAGGTTCTTGCGGCGGGGAATATTGTTCTCTTCATCCCCAATATTCACGACCTCTTTCGTACAGGTCAGGCAAAAGCAATTAATGCAATCGATATCATTCTTCCCGTTATTAAAAACGCAGGCATTCCCGTAATAGGAGAAACATATCCACGTGAATTTAAACAATTTATTGAACCGCGAACCGACTTTCTTGAGCAGTTTCAAACAGTACCTATTGAAGAGATTTCTGAAGAAGAGGCACTTCGTTTTCTTATTTATACATCACTGCTTTTAGAAAAGGAGTTTAAAGTATTTATAACATTCCGCGCTATCGAACGCGCTGTCTCGCTCGCGCACAAATATTTTAGAGAAAAACTTCTTCCTGGAAGTGCGGTAGATCTTTTGAAACAGGCGCTTGAAGCGGCACAACAAGGAAAGAGAAAAATATTAAGTGAAGATGATGTGGTTGCAGTTGCAGAACGACAAAGCAAAATTCCCATTCAAGAAGCTCAAGAAGTAGAGGCTGAAAAACTTTTAAATCTTGAAGGGTTTATCCATGAGAAGCTTGTAAACCAAGAAGTGGCAGTAAGCGCCGTTTCCAGAGCGCTTCGGGAATATCGAAGTGGCATGTCTCGCAAAGGAGGGCCTATTGCTACTTTCCTTTTCGTAGGTCCTACTGGTGTGGGAAAAACAGAGCTTGCAAAAATTTTGGCAAAAATTCAATTTGGTTCTCAGGATTTAATGTTGCGATTCGACATGTCAGAATATCAGGATAAGCAGAATATTTATTCATTAATTGGTACTCCCGATGGATCAAAGGCAGGATCTCTTACGGAGGCGGTTCTTAAAACGCCTTATAGTCTTGTACTTTTGGATGAGTTTGAAAAAGCGCACAGTGATATTTTAAATCTTTTCCTTCAGGTATTTGACGATGGACGACTTACCGATAATTTAGGACGCGTGGTTAATTTTCAAAACACCATCATTATCGCAACCTCGAACGCGCACTCAGAATTGATTAAAACGGAGGTTGAAAATGGGGTGGCAATTGAAGATATTGCGATAGAACTTAAAAAGAAACTTACTGATTATTTTAAACCCGAACTTATCAACCGTTTTTCTGACATTATTGTTTTTCGAAATTTGAAACCAGAAGAAACATACTCAGTGGCAAAAATTCTCACGAAGGATATTATCAATCTTTTGAGAGAAACGCATGGAGTTGAGCTTGTGATTGATGATTCTGCACTTAAACAGATAGCAGTACTTGGGTATAGTCCTGTGTTTGGTGCGCGTCCACTTCGCCAGGTTATTTCTGAAAAACTCCGAAGTGTGCTCGCAGAGAAGATATTAAGACGAGAAATAACACGTGGCGATACGCTTACGGTATCATTTGAAGGTGAAACGTTTGTGTGGAAGGGGGTATAATAATTACAATTGTTGTATGAAAATGAAACTTACTATAGACCTTCAAGAACTTAAAATTAGCCGCGTGGTGAAATTTCTTGTGGTGTCCGATCTTCTCTTTTTAGGAGGATGGGGACTCATCGGTCCTTTATTTGCTATTTTTATTTTTGACACTATTCCGCAAGCAACGATGTTAATTGTGGGAGGAGCTACCGCGATTTATTGGTTTACTAAGTCTATATTACAGCTCCCGGTAGCTATTTTTCTTGATCGTGTTGTAGGCGAGAAAGATGATTTTTACGCGCTTCTCATCAGTCTTATTCTCTCTGGATTTGTAGCTATGTCATTTTTACTTGTGAAAACAGTAAATGGTCTTTTCTTTGTTTCTTTCCTGCAGGGAATAGCATTCGCATTTTATACACCTTCATGGTCTGGTATTTTTTCTCGCCATCTTGATAAAGAACACTATGCCTATGAGTGGTCTCTTGATAGCACGACGATTGGAATTGCGTATGGCATTACCGCGCTTCTTGGAGGGGTTATTGCTCAATATTTCGGATTTCAGGCGGTTTACATTTCTGTTGCGCTTCTTTCGTTTTCTTCCGCTATTCTTCTTTTTTCGGTGCCAGACCTAGTGTTTCCAAAAGGAGTGAGTCGAGAATCTCTTATTCGCGATCATACCCCGATGAATATTAATCGTTAATATGGTAAAAAGAGAATTTTCTGCGGGCATTATCATTTTTAGAAGAACGAAAGAAGGACCGAAATTTCTTCTTCTCTATCATGGGGGTCCATATTGGAATTTCCCCAAAGGAAAACTAGAAGGGGAGACCAACTTTAAGGCGGCATTACGTGAGGTACAGGAAGAGACCGGTATTATAGAGAGTCAGCTGAAGTTTAAAAGTTGGTTTAAGGTACAGGATCAGTTTACTTATACTCGGGACAGACAACGGATTTTTAAGGTGGTAACGTATTATCTTGCGGAAACAAAGCAGCAAGAGGTAAAGATAAAGATAGTGCCAGAAAATCATCAGGGAGAGAAACACGAGGGCTATGGATGGTTTCTCCATAATGATGCATCGCGCCTTCTTCTTTCTCCAACGCTGAAGCAGAACTTAAAAAAGGCATATACCGCGATTACCCATAGGAAAGAGATTCCAGGAAGTCGTAAGCCACCTCTTTCATCAGAAACCACAACAAAAAAGAGCACATAAGAAAGAAAAATAAAAAATCCCGTTCGCTTAAGTGAACGGGATTTTTGTTATTGCTTTGCGTAGGCTACTATTTTTGCAAACACCTTTGGTTCGTTTGCAGCAAGATCAGCAAGAATCTTTCTATCAATCTCAACTTTCTTTTTCTTTAACGAACCCATAAGTACACTATAACTCATTCCTTCGGCTCGTGCGCCTGCGCTCACGCGAGTTTGCCACAAGGCACGGAATTCACGCTTCTTTTCTTTTCTTCCCTTGAACATGCGGCTCATGCTGTGAAGGAGAGCCTCCTTTGCGGCACGTTCTTTTGATTTTCTTCCCCATTTAAAACCCTTCGTGAGTTTTAATAATTTCTCTCTTTTTTTGTGGGCGAGAGTACCTCTTTTTACGCGTGTCATAGATTTATGTAAATTTCTTCATGAATAATGCCGAATCGGTTAATCCGCGCATTCCCTTCTTTCGTTGAAGTTGTGTGCTTGATTTATTTGTTCTTGAATGGCCAAGCGTCATTGCACGTCGCATGACTTTTCCATTTTTTGTTACTCGTATTCTTTTTGAGACGCTTTTTTGCATATATTACTTTTTTGTTACTTGTGCGATGAATCCTCTTCCGCCTGGCTTAGGAGGCATAGTGACCTGGTGGGGCGCAGTAATCATTTTCATGAATTCATGCAACTTCTTTAGTCCCCAATCCTTGTTTCCCTTCTCCCTTCCTCGTAGGAACAATCCTACCTCAACCTTATGCCCTTCTGCAAGGAACTCATCAACCTTTTTTGCTTTAATCAAAAGGTCGTTTTGTCCGGCGCGTGGAGTGATGCGTACCTGCTTTAACTCCTTCGCCTTCTGCGCGACCTTCTTTTTTCTATCCTCCTTTCCTTGTTGATATCTAAATTTGTCGAATCCTATTATTTTTGCGACCGGTGGCTTTGCAGTTGGTGCAATTTCGATAAGATCAAGGCCTCGTTCGCGCGCAGCGGCAAGCGCCTGATCGCGAGTCATAACTCCAAGGTTCTCGCCTGCATCAGTTACCACGCGAAGTTCGGTGGCCTGTATTTGATTGTTGACTCTGTACTCGATGCGGAAATCATAGCACATATTTTGGAAAAGTAAATAAAAACCCTCACTTAATGTGAGGGCTCATACTTTTTCTTCTTTTTGCTAATTCGTGAGTCATTGCGACTCAAAAAGATCCGCGCATAAAAGCGAATATCAACAAAGGAGAGTGAGATAATAGATTCTTTCGTTTTGAATTCCTCTACCTTCTTTGGTATAAGTTTTTTGGCGTTTCGGGCATTTTTTGCCCGAATAGGAAGGAAAACACTTTTTTCTCGATAGCGGAATACATCCTTTTTACCCTTTTTCTCGAAAAATGATTCATCCAATATAATCTCGAGAATAAATCGCTTATGGTGCGTATTCTGCATAACAACCTCTTATAAGAGTATTGTAAATAACTATCTTTGTTATATACCCACTCCAGGATTATTACAAATAAAAAAATACCTCAAATAGTTGAGGTATTAATTTTATTTTAGGAGCACATAAAGCGCTCTGTATACAAGGGATTGTCCCAAGTGAGCAATACTATTTGAAAACTTATGTTCTAGGGCTGCTTTTAGTATAAGCCTTATGATTGACTAAACAAGTCGGTTATTGTGGATAACTTTTTACTCTGATTTAATGAGAATCATTCAATAAAAAAGCCCCAACCAATGATGGTATGGGGCATTTGTTACTTTTTCGCATCTCTTATCATATTCTTGGTGATTATTCCTTGTGCGTCTTCTGTGAGCTTTTCAAGGTGCTTTAGATTTTTGAGGTGTTTATTACATGCCCCAATTTTTACTTGCACTCGATCGGGCTCAAAATCTCGAAAGTCGAGACGCGCACCTTTAGGGAAAAGAAGAACAACTCGTTCCCCGGATTCTTTGCATTCTACAAACGCAGAGATGTTATGATAGTGTCCCTTTTCTCCGCCGCAGATAAAACATCCCGGCGTCATATCAGTGCCAATTCCGCGTGACCGGAAAAACTCTCCGCCGCCTTCTGGTTGTTTGTCTGGTTTTCCGTGCGAAGGCGTACCCTTGCGCGGATGTTCCGAAAGCTCAGGATAGAGAGTGGTGGGACCTGCCCCAATGCCAATAACTGATCGTGTTACACCTGTAGCAAGAGCAACTGAGGTTTCGTTACATTCGCCACAGCACCATAACGCGCTTCCACCACCTGATATTGGCGTGGTACCAGAACGGAAGCCACAGTGAGGGCAGCCCCACTTTGAAAGTTCATCAACAGAAACCGCAATTGGAAAATGTTGTTTTGCAATTGTTTCCATAATTACCTCCTTTTTAGAATATGAATAATGCAAGTGAATAGTGCTACCAATAATAAACCACGGATGTTCCGTGGTCGTCAACCCACCTTATTTTAATAATCCCTACTCGCTTTTAGGTTCGAGAAGAGATAGTTTCTTGTAGCAAAAATCAAAAATGAAATAAGAGACAATAAGAATGCCTATTTGAGAAACCGCCGAAAGTGCAGAAGTTGAAATAACCTTACCATAAAAAACAAGTGAGGCATTAATGTACCACGAGGCGAGGAGCGAGAGCGAACCTACAAGTGAATGAGTGTAAGAGCTTCGTACTGCTCCAGAAATAAAAAGCGCAATAAAAGCAAGAGAACCCATAATACCAGCGCGAAGCGCAGTTTCGGCTACTTCGGGATAGAGAGAAATAAAGATGAAATTAATAATGAATTGAAGAAGGACGAGTGCCACTACCTCTCCTGCTGTTTTTTTACTCATAGCTCTATTATACCATTCGTAAAAATAAAAACCCCCGTCATCCAGACAGGGGAGTAATAATTATTGTGGCAATGATTTTAAAATGTGTTTTTCTGTTGCTTCCGATATTTTGATAAACATCGGATATGTTGGCTCTGTTTTGTCACCAAAGGGATTGCCTATTCTTTTTGTCGTGTGTGCAGATCCCCAGAAACCATTAAAACTCACATTTGCTAAGAATATTTCATCATCGTTGCGTTCAGGATGATTGAAATATCTCATATATGCCTCCAATTCCTCGATATTTTTATCGAGATACTGAAGTCGCTCTCCTATTTTATCAACCTCCATTTTTGTTTGAGCAATCCCTTCTTTTGTTTTTTGAAGATCGCGCTCAAGATTTTCCAGCAACTCTTTTGTATTTTCCATACAAACTCCTTTTTGAAGAGGTGAATAACGAATATGAACTGTCTGAATTATACACCAATTACTATAAAAAGTCAATATAATAAACCCCATCATAAAGACGGGGTTTAAGGTCATTTTTTCCAAATAGTACGTGTAAAAAACCAAAAGAATATTCCACTTCCGCCAAGCGCGGCACCTATAGTAAGCCAAGCGGGGAATTGTTCTGCACGGAATGAGATATATATCATTAAATAAACAATGATTGCGCAGAGAAATAATGCGATGGATTGAAGTATTTTTTGTGGCATACCCACACCTCCTTATAGTGAATGATCTGGTGTTACCTTATCGCACCCCTCATATAAAAGCAATAAAAATCCCGCATTATATGCGGGATTGGATAGTTAGTGAATCGTTATTTCTGAATCGTCTTTCAGTATGTCATATGCCATGAGTTCTGTTTCGAATGCACGGATGACCTCATCCACAAGTGCGCGCACTTCCATGACTTTTCCGTGAAGTTCTTGTATACCCATTCTTGGGTCGCCATCTTCTGCTGCGATGAAGGTGATTTGTATATCTCCTCGTGAGAGAGTGAGCATCACGCGTCCTGCCATCGTGTAAGAAAGCATCTTTACGCTTCCAAACATTCCT
>JBAYKY010000013.1:0-19956 GCA_041664385.1 Minisyncoccota bacterium | reverse complement strand
AAGTTCGATTTGGAGATTGCATTCTGCGGCAATGAGCGCCGTATTTTCGATTGCTTCAGGAATATCTTTAAAAATCTCACGCATCTCATCCTCAGAGCGAAGTGAGAGATTGTATTTTTTAAGCGAGAGTCGGTCATCATCATCAATCTTGCTCGCCGTCTGTACCGCAAGAAGAATCTCGTGTGCGGTCTGATCATCTTCGCGCGCATAGTGAATGTCCTGTGTCGCAACGACAGGAATACTAAGTTCGCGCGAAAGGGCGAGAAGTGGTTTCCAGAGTTCGGGGGAGTGTGGTTGAAGTTCGAGATAGAAGCGGCCGGGAAATGTATTCTTGTACCAGAGCGCGGCTTCTTTTGCCTCACTTAATTTTTTCTCTGCAATAAGTTTTGAAACTTCTCCAGAATAACATCCTGAGAGACAAATTATTCCTTCCGCGTGTGCGGCAAGAATCTCCTTATCGATGCGCGGCTTGTAATAGAATCCCTCAAGGTTTGCATTCGTTACCAGCGCAAGAATATTTTTCCAACCCACCGCATTTTGTGCGAGAAGAATAAGGTGATAGCGCTTCTCATCAACTTGTGGGCGTTTGTTGAGGCGGCCGTAAGGCGCAAGATAGGCCTCTACTCCTAAAATAGGTTTAATGCCTGCTTTTTTTGCCTTCTTATAAAACTCTATTGTGCCGTAGGTATTCCCGTGATCGGTGAGTGCGAGTGCCTCCATCCCGAGTTCCTTCGCGCGTCCCACAAGGTCATCGATTTTGGCGAGTCCATCAAGGAGAGAATAGTGGGAATGAACATGTAAGTGAACAAACTTTTTCACAGCATGTGACAAATCCTGTCCCGTAGCATATGAGTCTGTGAGTATTGGTACGGGATTCGACATGGTTCAATTTCCCTCTCATTCTACTTTTCTATTCGCAATGAAACAATATGGGGATAGTCGGATTTGTGGCGTAATATGGGCGCTCGTCCTCCTTCTTACCTTTCGGAAGCGGGTGTCGATTCCTTCCTGCGAGAAATCGCACCACTTGTCTCTCGGCAGTGAAACTTTTCCTTTGGAAAAGACCAAGCTTTCAATACCTCTGAGACATTCCTCAAGATAAAAAGGAGAACTCGCTAAAGCTTGGGAGAAAAAGATACCGAACATTCCTTGGAAAACAAGTTTTAGAGTATAAATAGGAGAAATAAATCAGATTTTGAAGCAAAAATATATATGTAAACTGGTTGTATATAACGTAAAACAAATGATGTATACTTCAAATATATGGCACTAAAAGGAAAAATAGAGAAAAAGAGCGAGGGAGGAAAAGAAGTAGATCTTTTTGTTCTCGAATTTACTAATGGGACACTAGAACAATTAAGAGAACTTTCTGCATTCCTAAAAGGTGAGGGTTTTGAATTTTCCGAAGAGGAAGAAGAAAAATTAAAGGAAGTTGTACGTATTGGAATAGCATGGCTTCAGAAATTAAAGGAAAATAAATTAAAGGAAGAGAGTGGGAGTCAAATTAAATAAGTATGACAGTCAATGATGAAAAAATAAGAGCGCTTTCTGAGAAAGAGTCGGGGAAGCTCCTTGCTAAAGAGGAATTCAGAATGCGTGTCAAAGAAATAATTGAGGAACATATTAGTAGTGTAGATTTTATGAAAAAAGTTCGTGAATATGCTGGTATGGAAATGGATTCCCGTATGTTCACTTCCGCAAAATATTGGATAATTATAATTATCACCGCCGTAATAACTTCCGCGATTGGTGTTTTTCTTCCAATATTATTTAAATAATGACAACGAGAGCAAATTCAGCCTTTGTTGATGGACAAAATATGTATTTTGGTACAACTAAATGTCATAGCTGCGCAGAGCTTTTAGGAATACCATTGGAAAATATTCGACTCGCAGACTGTACCTGTGGGTCGGCGTGGGAGGTTAATTTGAAAAAATTCAGAATCTATTTAGAAGAAAATTATGATGTTTCCGAAGCCTACTATTTCCTTGGAAATCTTCAAGATAGAAACGAAGAATTGTATAAAGATATACAAAAGGCAGGATTCATTCTTGTATTTAAGGAACATCACAATAAATTAAAATCAAGAAAAAAAGGAAATATTGATGCAGATCTAGTTTTTGAAGTTATGAAGAATCTGCAGGATAATCACGAGCTTAATCAAGTCGTCGTTGTTTCTGGGGACGGTGATTATAAAAAATTAATAAACTACCTTATTTTGAAGGGAAAATTCAAAAAGATCCTTTTTCCAAATAAAGAATATGCCTCTTCTTTATATGATGAATTTGGTGGGGAGTTTTTTGATTATTTAGAAAATATAAAGACATATATTCAATAATAAAAAGAAAAAGACCCCTAAGGCACTTGCACCTTTCGGGTCCTTTTTCGTCTTGATATATAAAATATATAGTAGTTGGTAATTAAAAGTCAATAGGTTATCCCCAGGGATAGATTTGGAGCAGACAGCAGGGTATTAAAGGTAAAATCAGTGTTTTGTTTCGTATTTAATAAACCCAATTAAAAAGGGGCATGGTAAACGATATTGCTAATAACTAAGTCGTATCTAATAGAATAAGTAATTGACAATTAGCATAGAATATGCTACAATTCAGGCAGTATTATTTACTAATTTAATTTCATTTTCTGAGAGGACAGTATGGAACTTTCGATCGTGTGGGCACCCCCTGTGGTGTTTATCATATTGATTTTTAAGTTTTATTGGCAACAGGTGTTGTTCCAATGCGGACTCAAATGTCCGCAAGCTCCGGAGACAAGAGAAGGTTTGGATAAGATGCATGGAGAATGGAAGGAATATTACTTTGTTCCTTTGTGCGGATTCGCACTCATGGAAGAATTTGTATTTCGACTCTTTCCGGTTATGTGTTCACTTATTCTTATGCGACTTTACGGGCCCTTTTCTGGCATTGCTTTGGCGATAGGGGTTCAAATCTATTTTGGTATTTCTCATGGCAGTTTTCGGAACATTCCTTTTCAGGGAGTAGCAGGAATAATCTATCTTTTCCTCTTTGTATTATTTGGGGGACTGCATAATCCTGTGTTAGGAATCTGTGTCACAACAACGACCCACTTGATATGGAATCTCAATTGTCAGTACAGATTTCTGGAAAAATATATTCCAGCGATAGTATAACTATTTAAAATCCGACTATATGTCGGGTTTTTTATTTGTTAGTAAACTCACCCCTTTAGCGAGATACTATTCTGTTTCCGAGGGGCAAGAAGGGGATCGAGCGCCCCTAGTTGTCCACAATTAAGGTTTTCCATAATATTCCGTAAAAATGCTATAATTTAGGCATGCATGAAATACAAGAGCAATTGCTCAAGTTAGCGGGAGAGAAGAATCTCGGACAATACACACTCCGAGAGATTGGGGCGTTCATTGGCGAGACCTCACCGCAAAAGGTGAAGCACCATATGACGGAGCTCCAGAAAAAGGGATTACTCAAGGTTGATAAAGCAAAGGGCATAATCAAGAAGGCAAAGCAGGAGTGGGAGAAGAGCTTCTCGGGCGAGGGGATGCTTCTTTCGATTCCGATCTTGGGAGCGGTAAATGCAGGCCCGGCGCAGATATTCGCGGATACGAACATTGAGGGCTTCCTTAAAGTTTCGAGTGCGCTTTTAAATCCAGCGCCACGAAACACACAGACCTTTCTCGCGCTCAAAGTGGTGGGTCCTAGTATGAATCGTGCAGAGATAAACAAAAAGAGAATTGAAGACGGGGATTATGTGATTGTGGATATTGCCGACAGGAATGTGAAGGATGGCGACATCGTGCTTTCTATCATCGATGGTATGGCAAACATCAAGCGCTTCCGTCACGACAAGGAAAACGGCCATGTGGTCTTGATGTCCGAATCAACTAAAGACTTTCCTCCTATTTTTATTCATGAGAGTGACAATTTCATGATTAACGGGAAAGTAATTCAAGTGATTAAGAAACCAAGGTTCGCGTAGAACTAATCTGGTATACTTATCTCATATGAAAGTAACAGATGAATTTATCTACAAAACCGATTCGCCTCGCGATTTTCATTTTAAGTTAGGGAGTTCGGTTGCTTCGTCGTTGAGTGGATTTATCGCAGGCGTTGTTTTTGCAAGTATTCTTTGGGGGCTTGGTATTTTTGTGTTCAATCTTTTAACAAACATCATCCCGAAGTAATATAGTGGAAATAAGAAATTATTGACCAATACTGCCGAAAGGTGGTATTTTGTTTTCAGTTCACTAAAACTCAAAATAAAGAAAGGATTATACATTATGGCAACGATAAGGACGGCAATGATTCGGATATTTCTTATCATTGGTTTTGAGGGTTTTGTACTCGGCTCTCTTATATTCAAGATGAAGAGGTACAACATGTTCGATTTTATGAGTACGTTGCTTATGTTGTTTTTGTTTGTTCGCGTATACAAAATCATGCAATCGATTCCACAATTAGCGCACAATTATTCATTTCGCGCATTGAGTGCGGTGAATTACATCTTAATTCTCGTTGTGTCTATAATGGGTGGGTTGGCAATGGGTATTGCACTACATCTTGGTGAAGCACCACTTTCAAATATTTTGATTGCATTTGCCTCAACCTTCTTCATTACATTTCTCTGCTTGTGGAAAATGTCCTCTCCCGCTTTAGGAAGAAACAAATTTCGAGGATAGGGGAAGTAAGAAATCATTGACTAATACCACCGAAAGGTGGTATTATATTTTCAGTTAATTCACAACATTATTCATTAGTTGAAAGGAAGTGCAATGAAAAAAGATAAGCTATTCTTCTATGATTTCGAAGGAAAAAAAATCAGGGGCACCAATCTAGAAGTAGTACTTGTTTCCCAAATTGAACTCCCCCCGTTTTCAAGGAAGCTCCAAGGAATGTGTGCATATAGGGGATACACCAAGTTCAAAAATATTCCACTTGGAACCAAACTTACGCTTGCATTCGGCGATCCGCGCATCATCGAGGATGTTGTGCTTATATCAAAGAAGAAAGGCGACCTTCCAAAAGATATTCTTGAAATGGTGAGGGGAACATCAAGCAAAGTTTTTGCCTTCGAGTATCAAGGAAAGAAATTCTGGGTTGATCCTTCTTGGATTTGTCGGCTCGAAGACCTGCCGAAGAAAAAAAAGGAACAATCCGTTACGCATCATATAGATGCGCATCACAATCCGAGGTAATAAAGTAATGAATTGGATTTAAATACGGGGCGCCACATATTGTGGCGCTTTTTATTATATTGACAAACATCATAATAAAGTGGTATTTTGTTTTTAGCCATTTTTTTATTCATAATCTTTAGAGAAAGCGAGGACAAGATGCAACTTTCAATTGTGTGGGCGCCCATCGTAATAGTTGGCGTGTTAATAATCGAATTTTATTGGAAATTAGCCTTACAAGAATGCGGTTTTGAATATCCAAAGGAATTGAGTGTTGCAAGTAATTTGAGTGACAACAAGATGAAAGAAAAATGGGGGAATCTCCGATTTCTTCCCGTATGCTGGTACGCCTTTTATGAAGAGGTTCTCTGGCGTCTTATACCTTGGCTTTATGCGCAGTCCAGATTTGGTAAGTCGTGGCTTATGGGATTTATTATCGTAATGCTATGGCAAGTTGTGTTTGGTTACTGGCACGGAACCGCTCGCAATATCCTTTTTCAAGGAGTGGCAGGAATACTTTATGTATTTATCTTCGTTGTCTTTGGAGGATTACATAATCCTGTGCTAGGAATTTTGGCCTCAACCACAGCTCATGTAGTATGGAACCTGAATTGCGATTATCAGATATATCAAAAGAGTATTGCGTATGTATTCAAGCCCAGCTTCTAGCTGGGTTTTTTACTATTCGCATATATTGACTTTTTAATAAATTAATGTTACAATGTAGCCAGTAGTACAAACGGTACACTTGAAAAATAAATCATAAACCAATCAGTGAGGCAGCTCATGAAGAAGTTACGCATACCTTTGAAGGTGGCGGTTATTCTGTTCTTTATTTGGAATACCGGCATTTTCGAAAAGTTTGCACGGGTTGCCTCTGAAGAAACTAAATTCAGAAACGACCCCGCTGCGAACGCTAAAGTGGTAAAGCTCTGCGAAGAGCGTTATCAAATTGCGATTGCAAAAATAGAACGCGGTGAAGTATATTCTCCGTACGATTACTTTCGTGATCTTGGAGACATCTATGCAATGGAAGATAGTTTTAAGGTGAGTGTTGGATATTATGCTCGGCATGGCGTGAATGACCTCCAAGCGTTATCAATGAGATTCTTGAACAGCAAGCAATGCTCATACGATGATATAGAAAAGGCGCGTGAAACATTCAAAGGACATAAGTACGACAGAATAAGGGATGAAGCGAACAACACTGCATGGGCGACCGTGTGGAGTGAATCGCTTCGTCCTTGGCTTATGTCCCAGTATCTTAAGGGACTTCCTCTTGCCTGTATTTTGCTTCTTCTCTGGATAGGGGAAGGAAATGACCGCAAGAAAAGATTTTTCTTGAGAAGTCCTATAAGTTTTCTTTTTTCTCTTGTGTGTTATCCGCTTATTTTTACGCTTGTATTCATACAATGGATACGAAACGCAGGAAGAAGTGTATACGCAGAAGTAGAACTGAGAAGAACAAAGGATGCATTTCTCGCAATTCTTTCGCATGACGAACTTGCCGCAATCAAGCGATTCTCGGAAAGTCGTCTCGCGCTTGGCGTATGGCGGAAACGTCTACAAAGCCGCGAGTATACTGTACGAAGATCGTTTGCACTTGGTTTCGCCTCATTTGTAATATGTTTTGTGGTCTTGGGACCGCATCAAGCATTTGCAAAGGAGCGCGGAACACAAGAACACACGGTAGTAGTAATTCAAGGATCATCTGGGGGTATTGAATGTGTAGCGTGTCATACAGATATAGTTCCTGATGACCACGACGCACTACGATACCAAACTATAATCTTCGAATTGCAAAGTATATTCCGCTCGTATGTGGAATATGTATCGACCTTGTGTGAGGGGTGGCTGAAAGATATACAACATATTCCTGTTTCCTGGTTAACTCGTTGTAATGCAGTATTCACGATGTTAACCATTTATCAAAAGGAGATAGGAAATGAAAGCATTCTTTTTCACATCACTTATGGCGCTTTTCTGCGCTACCACATTTGCACAGCAACAAGATGAATTACAACTGAAGAGCATTGCCACTTCCATAGGGAAGGGCGCGCTCTCAAGCGGCTATGATATCTCGATTAATTTCGGGAATGAATCGAATGGACTTCAGGTTACTGGAAACCATACGAGAGTATATGCCGCCTATCGTTGGCAGATGCCATACATTACCCTTGGTGCAACTGGAGGTTTCTTCAAAAACGCACCTTGGGTTGGGCCGCAAATTATATTTACTCCCGCATCGTTTATTTCAACGGTGCATTGGTATGGATTTGCAGGTGGTGCTCCTGAGCATCCTGATTGGAAGATAAACAAAATGATTCATTATAATGCAGTTACTCTGCGGGTGAGTGGCATTGCTCTCACCTACGCGGTATCTAAGTTCATGAACGATAACGCAGATCAACTTCCTGGTGTAAGTTACACAGGAAAGGTGAATGCATCGTGGAACTATACGATTGGCACAGATTATACTGTGAACGGTCGCGAACCCCTGTTCCAGCTTGGACTGAAGCATATATTCTGAGTCATATCACGGCGCCATCAATTGATGGCGCTTTTTATTGACAAAAAATGAAATAAAATGTATTCTACTTTTAGCTAGTTCACATTGCTACTCACTTACACAAAGGAGATCTTTATGATGAAGGTTGGGTTCATGTTCTTTTGGGGAGCCATTTTTATTTTTGTCATCGGACAGACCGCACTCTATATCGGCGAAACCGCTTCGATTTGGTTGCGTATCGTTTCAACCATAATAGGAATTCCTACCATCCTCGTTTTTTGGCTTTCGTTTACGGTAGGCGGAGATGTGGGGTTTGTGGCGTCGCTTCGCATACCTTACGAATTGAAAAAAATCATTTTGGTTATGGGGCGGGGATACAAAAAATCATTTTCATGGATGTATCGCAAATAAATTATTCATTATCAAAGGAGGTTTAATGAAGTCAAAAAATCTTTTGCCGAGCGATATTGATATAAGCAACAGATTGTGCGATTCTCGTTTCAGAAGTTGTGAAACAGAAACAGTCGCACGAAATATCGTTATCATTCAAAATGCAATAAATCCAGATGTGTGGACACCATTTTCTTTTGAAGACTATGTGAATCGTTGTGCACATCGGGTTTCTGAAACTGAACATCAAGTACTTGAGACACTCGTAACCGGCGGCAAGCCAGTGTTTAATACAAGTGTGGTTCTTGAGCCCGGATATCTTGAAAAATGTGAGGGAGAGAAATACAAAGTGACCGAGAAATTTCTCAAGGTGCTTTCACAGTTTGTGAAGAAATAAGGTATGACCGCTGAACATTCAGCGGTCTTTTATTTATTGACATAGTAGTACAAAAAGTATTATTCTATGGGCAGTTCACTAACATTTAATTATAAGAAAGGTTATAGGTATGATAAAAATAACGGTTGCTCTTTTCGGCATCCTCTACTTTTTGTTGATGGGGAGTATATCTCTTGGTGTATTTATGTTCGGTACCTTCATCGAGCCAGGTATGCCTCGTGTGATTGTACTTATTTTCTCCATGTTCTTGTTGTTTATTGCATATCAATATACAAAGTTTACAGAAGGAACTTCACTTGCGCGCTTTTTGAAGCGTCTGCCCGTATACAAGTATATGAAGATTCTTGTGATGTGCACTGCTGGTGGAATGGTGTTTGGAGTGATGTTTTATTTTTGGAATGTATCACGGCTCAATATGATAATAGGATTTGCGTCAGTATTTGTTCTTCTGTTCTTTGTGGCGTGGCGCATCTATTCTTATCGTGAATTAATTCCTAAGAATTCGAGCGTAGTTTAAAAAAGCAGCTCACATTTTTTGTCACTTATTATTGGAGGTTTGTATGTCATTTCTTGAGCTCGTAGGAGCAATCCTTGTTTTTGGTCTCGCAGTTATATATGTTCCGCGCGTCGCATTTGTTGTGACTCTCGCGGTTGCACTTCACCTTTTTGGTTTCCATTTTCTTTTTTGGGACGTAGGAACACCATTTTTTTGGGAAGGAGTTGCGAGTATTGCGCTTGTCATCGCATTTCTCATTTCACTATTTTTTGATTGGTATCATCGAGATAACACGCATGAGCAATGGTTCGGATAATGGTATTTTTTTGATTGTAGTATGCCGCTCAGTAAATTTGAGCGGCTTTTTATTTTATTGACACATTCGCTTCGAAAGTGGTATTTTGTTGTTAGTTAATTCACATAATTAAGAGAGGAGATATATATGTCATCGGAGATTAAGGAATCACGATTAAATCGTTATTTTGATAAGATGATGCGCATAGGTAGTCTTGGGGCGAGTACACTTCCACGAGAATTGTTTGTGTCAGGATCAAAACGCGATGAGATGGTTGAAAACATGATTGTCACCATCGGGAAAGTCCAAGGGCGTGCAGAGCGCGTATTTAATAAGCTCACTCGAGAAGACGAACAGACTGCGGTTGCATTCGATATTGGGAAACTTCACGAGCACGAAAAAGCGTTAAGAGAAAAAAAGGACGATACCTTTGAAATATCACTCGCATTTGTGGGAATAATGTCTATGAGCGAAGGCCTTAAGGTCTTTGAACAAGAGTTGGGGATTGAAATATCATAAACGGGCTCTATGCCCGTTTTTTATTGACACATCCACTTCGAAAGTAGTATTTTGTTGTTAGTTAATTCACATTATTCATTAGTTGAAAGGAAGTGCAATGAAAAAAGATAAACGATTTTTCTATGATTTCGAAGGGGCAAGGACCACAAAGTCCCAGTTAGTGACACTTGTTTCCGAAGTGAAGTTGCCAGAATTTTCAAAGAAATATGAAGGAATATGTGCTTACAAAGGGTATACTAACTTCAAAAAAATCGTAGTGGGAACCAAACTCACGCTTGCGTTTGGTGATCCGCGCATTCTGGAGGATGTGATACTCATATCGAAGAAGAGGAGTGATGCGCCCAAGGATATTCAAGGAACAATCATGAGAACAGCAGCTGGTATCTTTACCTTCGAATATCAAAGCAAAAGATTCTGGGTTGAGCCTACTTGGATTTGCCGACTCGAAGATCTTGAGAAATTCAAGAAATAAATATGTTGAAAGCGCCACAGTATTGTGGTGCTTTTTATTTTAGTCACTTTTCTCGCGACACGGGGTATACTAAATAAAAAGAGATGAGAGAAAAATGGACAATCGGTATCGATGAGGTAGGTCGCGGAGCGCTCGCGGGGCCGGTCACGGTCGCGGCTTTCGCAATGAGTAATACCACCTATTTGAAGAAGAATCCGCATCCGCCACTTCGTGATTCGAAGCAACTCACTCCGCGTCAGCGTGAGGCATGGGTGGAGTATGTTCGTGTATGGAAAAAGAAATATCCGCACGAACTTTTTTTCGCGATAGAGAGTATGTCGCCGAAAGTAGTAGACAAACTAAATGTGGCACAGGCCGCAAATTATGCGGCAACAAACGCACTTGAAAAAGTGTTAGCACATTCTGAGATAAAGAAGGGTTCTACAGAAGTAATTTTAGATGGGGGATTATATTTAAAACGAGCAATAACACCGCCACTTAAACGCATTCGCACAGTTATTAAAGGAGACGAGAAGTTTGATGCGGTAAAACTCGCGTCAATTATCGCAAAGGTGGCACGGGACCAAAAGCTTGTGAAGCTTCACGCAGCGCATCCACACTATGATTTTGCACGTCATAAGGGATATGGGACGAAGATTCATAGGGAGGCTATCCGCATTCACGGCATCTCAATCGTCCACAGATTGACCTTCGTAAGAAAATTTATTACTATACAGGAGATATGTCACGACTAAGTCATCATGCAAGTTCAAAAGTAGGACGTCGCCGTTCACAGCTCGCTTTAAAGAAGAGCGACCTTACGGTTTGTGCAGCGTGTGGAGGACCATCCATGCCGCATAAAGCCTGTCCGCAGTGCGGAGTCTATAAGAAATATCCTAAGAAAGCGGCAAAGAAGACAGTATAACGTTCCTAACTTTCGTAACTTGCCACCTATCCATCCATGGCCACACGACATCTTGTACGAACGATCGTGCTTCAGTCCCTCTACGAATGGGACTTTTATAAGCAGCAAACCGATCTTGCGAAGATTGTGGAGCGCAATGTGGGTGAATTCGGGCCCGGCATCGACGAGCCTGATTTTGTGTGGCGCACCATCAAGGGAATAATCGAACATTTACCCGATATCAATACTATTATTGAAAAGGCAGCGCCTGAATGGCCCTTGGATCAGATTGCAATCATTGATCGCAATGTATTGCGCGTTGGATTGTATGAACTTCTTTTCGCCGATAAAAATGAAGTACCACCCAAGGTTGCTATTAATGAAGCAATCGAACTTGCAAAGGCATACGGAGGTCTTAATTCACCTAAGTTTGTAAATGGAGTGATGGGAACTATTTATAGAGAATTAGGAGGAGAGACAAAAGAAGAGGAGGCGGCAAAAGAATCGAAAGAAACTAAGGAAGTGAAAGAGACAAAGAAAAAGAAGGAAGTAAAAAAATAACGGACCGCGCGTGAGAGAAGAAGGAGTATATATGAAGCAAACGAGTATTTTTGAAGACAAAATTGACATCCACTTTAAGAATCAGGATATCTTAAAAGAAGCACTTACTCATCGTTCTTATTTGAATGAGAATCAAACGTGGCCGTATCGCCACAATGAACGTCTCGAGTATTTGGGTGACGCCGTCCTTGAGCTTATTGTGACTGAGTTTTTATATTCAAAATTTCCCGATTTTCAAGAAGGGCACCTTACGAGTCTTCGCGCGGCACTTGTGAATTATCAAATGCTTGCTCGTGTGGCGCGTGAAATAGCGCTTGAGAAGTTTTTGTTTCTTTCGCGAGGTGAAGCAAAGGATTTCGGGAAAGCACGCGAAGTCATTCTCGCAAATGCAGTAGAATCTCTTTTTGGTGCGATCTATCTTGATCAGGGATACGAAGTGACCAAGCAATTTGTATTAAAGGTAGTTATTTTGCACCTCGATGAAGTTATTGAGAAACAACTCTACCGTGATCCGAAGAGTACCCTTCAGGAATTTGCGCAGGAGCATTACAAGATGACGCCGAGTTATCGCGTGTTGAAAGAAGAAGGTCCTGACCATCAGAAGACATTCTCAGTGGGTGTTTTCATCGAGGAGAAAAAGATTGCAGAAGCAACGGGAACCTCAAAACAGGAAGCAGAGGCGAGCGCTGCGTTTGCCGCACTTGAATCACTTGAGGTAAAAACCACATCATAAATGAGCACTTTTTTAAAACGATTAGAACTTCAGGGGTTTAAATCTTTTGCGCAAAAGACTGATTTTGAATTTCCATTTCGTGTTGCGGGTGTAGTGGGCCCGAATGGCTCAGGAAAATCAAATGTGATTGATGCATTGCGTTGGGTCTTGGGTGAACGGGAGGCAAAGCAGTTGCGCGGTGATACGCTTGGTAATCTTATTTTTGCAGGGACCCCAAAGCGTGCTGCAGTAGGGTTTGCAAAAGTCTCACTTCTTTTTGATAATCGAGAGCGGTTATTTCCTATTGATGCGCCCGAAGTAATGCTTACGCGCCGTATTGATCGCACGGGAAACTCACAATTTTTCTTGCAAGACGCAGAAATTCGTCTCAAAGATTTACAGCCCATCCTTGCGCGTGCAAAACTTGGTGCACGAGGGCTTACGATGATTGGGCAGGGGCAGAGTGATCTTTTTGTACGCTCAACTCCCGAGGAACGCCGTCTTATGATTGAAGAAATTCTAGGACTTCGCGAGTATCGGTTAAAAAAGAATCAGGCAGAACGGCAATTGAATTCAAGTGAAGTGAATATGGAAAAAGTTGCCGCGATGCTTGAAGAGCTTTCTCCTCATCTTCGATTTCTACGAAAGCAAAAGAATCGTTTTGAGAAGCGCGTGGAAATCGAAAAAGATTTACGCATTTTTGAAAATGCTTATTTTGCACATCATTTTCATACACTCAATCGGGACATCGCAGCCTTTGATGGACCGTATCGAGAAACAGAAGGAATGCGCGAAACAAAGGAAAAGGAAGTTTTTTCGTTTGAACAAGAATTAAAGGAAATCAATCAGAAGACAGGGGATGCGGATCGTGCAAAACAGCTTCGTGTGGTGCTTTCTGAATTTTTTATGAAGCGTGGAGAGATTGAAAAAGCACTTGCACGTGCTGAAGCAAAATTAGAATTTCAAGCAATTCCTACGACGCATGCTGAGCGATCTGCAGGTGAGATGAAGCTCATCCTTGAAACGCTTGAGAGTGAATTGAAAATAATGGAAGGGTGGGACGAACTCGAAAAGGTAAAGCAATCTATTAGGTTGATGGTACAGCGCGTCTCTACTTTTTTTCATAAAGAGCCAGAAGTAAAAGGAGATACCACCTCAATACGAGAAGAGATTAATGTATTACGTGCGAACCTTGAGACAATTGAAAATCAGATTAAAAGTATTCGTGCGGAAGAAGAGTCATTCGCTGCCGAACAACAGCACGTAAACCAAGAATTTCGCGCTAAGGTAGAAATTCTTGAGATGAAAAAGAATGAGCTGAGAAAACTTGATCAGACCATTCAACAGTATCGTTTTGATAGAGAGCGACTTACGATGCGTATGGAGGAGTTGGAACGCGACTGGGCTGTTTTGGGGCGTCCTGTTGAGGAATTACGTTCGATTACAGAAGTACAGGATATTGTTGAGTTCGGTGACTTAGAGCGTAAAATGCTTCGTTTTCGTGGCGAATTGGCAGCGATTGGTGAGATTGATACAAACCTTGTAAAAGAAGCCGAAGATACAGAGGCGCGATACACCTTTTTAAATAAAGAACTTGAGGATCTCACAAAGGCAATTGCGGATTTACGCTCGCTTATCAAGGAACTCGATCACAAAATTCACTCGGATTTTAAGAGTGCATTTCATTCAATCAGCGATGAGTTTAATAATTTCTTTCGTCTTATGTTCGGAGGAGGAAAAGCAAAACTCACACTGAAATATCCTGAGATAAAGATACAGGATGTTATTCCTGCAGAGGGAGAAGAGAAAAAAGAAGTGGTAGAGGAAGAAGAAAAGAAAGATAAAAATGTTGAACTCTCAGCAGGCGTGGAGATAGATATTACTATTCCTCGCAAGAAGATTGGAAGTCTTGAGATGCTTTCGGGAGGTGAAAAGAGTTTGGTATCACTCGCCGCACTCTTTGCGCTTATTTCGGTAAGCCCGCCGCCTTTCCTTGTATTAGACGAGATAGATGCACCTCTTGATGAGGAGAATGCGCGTCGTTTCTCAGAGCTTGTAAAAGCATTTTCTAAGAAAACACAGTTTATTATTGTGACCCACAATCGAGCGACTATGGAGGCAGCAGATGTGTTGTATGGAGTAACTATGGGTGATGATGGGGTTTCAAAAATACTTTCATTAAAACTTGACACTGCGTCGTAATCCCTCTAATCTAAAACGGTACTAAATTCATATGTTAGCTATCAAATTAAAACGAATAGGAAAAAAACATCAGGCAAGCTTTCGCGTTATCGTAAATGAGAAGCGCTCAAAGATGCAGGGGGAGTCAAATGACGACCTCGGTTGGTATAACCCACACACGGGTGAATCAAAAATTGATGGAGAAAAAGTAGTTGCGTGGATGAAAAAGGGAGCAAGACCTACGGAAAGTATGCACAACCTTTTAGTGCATGCAGGAATTTTGAAAGAACACAAAATTGCAGTACACGTAAAAGCGAAGGCAAAAACTGAAGAGGTAGCAAAGTAACGAAAAGGTCGCGAGACGAGTGAGACGATATAAACGAATATGACCGCATTAGACCAGGAATTTTTGGAGCAATTAGTAAAATCCATTGTAGAACATCCGGATGATGTTAAAGTTGACCGCAAGGTTGATGAGATGGGAGTACTTCTTACTCTTCACGTGAATGCGCAAGATATGGGTCAGGTAGTTGGCCGTCAGGGCACTACTGCAAAAGCAATCCGAACACTTCTTCGCATTGTAGGAGTAAAGAGTAATGCGCGCGTGAATTTGAAGATTGAAGAACCAGAAGGTTCAACGCGAGCTCCACGAATGGAACATCCGACCGCATAAGAGAAAGAAGCCGCTTCAGAAATGAGGCGGTTTTTATTTACCTTAAACTTGTCGAAAGATTTTGATGGTATACTGTGTATATATATGAATCCCGTTAGAGTTTAATACTATGATTAACGATAGGATTATATTGATGCAAATAAGACATGAATAATAAAAAACAATCAAAAAACTCTAACGGGATGAAGCAATTTTCAGTCATTTCACTTTTTCCAGAAATGCTTGAATCATATCTTTCCACTTCCATTATGGGACGGGCCCAAGGAGAGAAATTGATGAGGGTGAATCTAATCCCATTACGAACATTCACTGCAGGGAAACATCGCACCGCTGATGATTCTCCCTATGGAGGAGGACCTGGTATGGTATTAAAACCAGAGCCAATTTGGAAGGCGGTTGAGGCCGCAAAGAAAAAAGTGAAAAAGGGTGAAACGCGCGTGATTCTTTTCTCAACTCGGGGAAAAGCACTTGATCAGGCGATGGTGCGTCGGCTTTCGAAATATGACCATCTTATTTTTATTTGTGGACGATATGAGGGTGTGGATGAACGTGTTGCCGAACATCTCGCAGATGAGGAGGTATCTCTTGGCAATTTTGTGCTTTCGGGAGGCGAATTACCAGCATTGTGTGTAATTGATGCAGTAACGCGTCAGATACCCGGTGCTTTAGGGAAATTTGAATCACTCGAAGATATTAAAGGTTCCTACCCCGTATATACGAAACCCGCACTTTTTGAAGGGAAGACAAAGAAGGGGAAGATGAAGAAAATGAAAGTTCCTGAGGTGCTTCTTTCAGGAAATCACAAACTGATAGAAGAATGGCGCAAAAAGAGCGTATAACTCACTTTACAAGAGAAAGGTTTTTAGTATATAGTGAAACGCGTACAAATCATTATGAGTAAGGAAAAAGAAATCACCAACGAGACAGTAACCGAGCTTATTACCGCTGGTGTTATTGTCGGTCATAAGCGTTCGAAAACGCATCCTCGGATGAAGCCTTTTATTGCAATGAACCGCAATGAAATTGAGTTTTTGGATCCAGAATCCTCTCTTCAGAGTATTGAAGATGCAGCGAAATTTCTTGCAACACGACTTGGTCCTGACGATATTATGTTGTGCACAGGTACTACCGCACCAGTGAGCGGATTAGTAAAAGAATTTGCAGAAATGCATAAGTATCCCTATGTGATAACCCGTTGGCTTGGGGGTACACTTACCAATTTCAAGGCAATCAATGATCGCGTAAAATATTATGTGGATTTGAAAGCAAAGAAAGAGAAGGGAGAGCTCGATAAATATACGAAAAAAGAGCAGTTAAAATTTAGTGAAGAAATCGTAAAGATGGCACGTTCATTTGATGGGCTTCTTACGCTCACTAAACTTCCCGCAGTACTCTTTGTAGTTGATGCAAAGGCGTGTGATACGGCGGTGAAAGAAGCAAATAAACTTGGTATCCCTGTTGTGGCTATCATCGATACCGATGATAATCCAAAAGAAATAACACATCCTATTTTTGCGAATGATCATGCGAAGCAGAGTGTTGAGTGGGTGTTAAAGCAATTGCACGAGAAGTTGAAAGTAGCGAGGAAATCCGCAGAATAGGTTAAGAGGTTTAATCTAATTGAATATTACAAACCATGACTGACGAAATTAAAAAATTAAGAGAGACTACTGGTGCGGGAGTGATGGAATGCAAGAGAGCGTTGGACGATGCAAAAGGGGATTTTGATAAAGCAATTTCGCTTATCAATGAACGTGGGCTTGTGAAAGCAGAAACAAAGGCAGGCCGCACTGCAGGCGCAGGTCTTTTAAAATCATACATACACAATAATCGTGTGGGAGTCTTGCTCCAGATTCATGCGGAAACGGATTTTGTGTTGCGCTCAGAAGTATTTCAGGAACTCGCGCATGATGTGGCAATGCATATTGCTGCTATGATGCCAGAATCGCCAGAAGCACTCGTTGCACAACCTTTCGTAAAAAATGAATCTATCACGGTAGGAGATCTTATTAAAAGTGTTACCGCGAAAGTGGGAGAAAAAATTCAGGTAGAACGCTTCTGCCGATATGAAATTTAAGGCGCATGCTTAAATTCCTTCTTCAGGTCACAATGGTGGTAAGCCTCGGCTTCGTGGTTTATTTATTTGGCCGCGTGGTGCCACGAGTATCTGATAAGGACGTAGAAAAAGCAAAAGAACAATCCCTTTTCCATTGGCTCGTTGGTTATTTAGAGCAGGTAGATAGTTGGCTTCTTTGGCTGTTCGAGAAGTTTTTGCGCCGTCTTCGTGTGATTATTATGAAACTTGATAATGTAGTTACGAAGAAACTCGGGCGATTTAAAAAAGAAGCAGAGCGGCAGACAGGGTTTCCTGTTGAAACAAAGAAGGAGGAAGTGGACGAAGAAAAGGAATAGTTTTATTATTTTGTTAGCTCAATGCGCAGGTGGTAGAGCGGTCAATTACAACAGACTGTAAATCTGTCGCCTTCGGGCTACGGAGGTTCGAATCCTCCCCTGCGCACAAAATAAAATACTACCCATATGGGTAGTATTTTATTTTCATGTGCTGTAGAAGAGGATTCGAACCGTGGCCGTAGCTCCCGAAGAGGGAGCGAAGGTTCCGAGCCTAGCAAGGCGAGGGGCGAATCCTCCTAAAAATAAAAAACTCCGCATAATGCGGAGTTTGTGTTATTGAAGGTATTTCTTTTGTAGCGCAGGTGTCACTCCATGTGTACGAATAATATCATGGTAGAGAGATGCCGATGAGCGAGGAGTGCGAACGAGCGTCTTTGGGTCGACTGCAATAAGTCCGAAGGGAGTCATTTTTAATTCACTCCATTCGTAATTATCAAAAAGCGTCCAATAGAAGTAGCCGATGACGGGAGATTTGGTTTTTGCAAGCATTTGCATCGCGCGATGTGTTTCACGAAGGTGATTCACAATGAATTTCCGTCGTGTATTATCCTTACTATCCCAAATTCCATTTTCTGCAATGATAATCGGTTTCTCAAATGAGCGATATTTAAGAATAAGCTCATATATACCACGAGGATAAATAGCACTTCCATTCTCAGTGGTTGGTCCGTTTGGATTGGTGTTATACCCGACTGCAATGGGAATATTACCAAATACAACTGTGGCAGTACTGAAGTTTACAACACTGCGATTGTAATAGTTTAATCCGATGAAATCCTGATAATCTTCAGTAGCGCGGATAATCATACTATTTCCAAAATCAAGAAGGTCGACAACTTGCTGATCCTTTTTGCTTGTAGAGTCATCTGGTACAAAGAGATGATCAAGATATGCCATACCAACACTCACGTGATGTCCTGGAGTATCAAGCGTTTTATGAATTGTCAGATATGCACGCTTGTGCGCGCGAATGATATTCCACGTGGCTCGTTTTGCTCCTCCAATATCTCGAGATTTAAAAGGAGGCCAATCGCCATTCAAGTAGCCAGTTTCAATAGGTACTACAGGTTCATTGAATGTCATCCATCGCATTATACTGAATGGTTTCATGGCATATGCAATTGTTTTTGCATATCGTGCATACCAGTAGGGGAATGAATCATTTTCTAACCCACCTTTTTTTGTAAGCCATTGCGGCAGCGTAAAATGATGAAGATTGAGAAACGGACGAATGTTTTGTCGTTGCATTTCACGCACGAGATTTTGGTAGTGTGTGAGTGCTGTATTGTCCCAAACACCTTCCTCCGGTTCTACTTTTGCCCATTCAATTGAGAAGCGTAATTCCTGGATGCCAATATCGTGTGCGAGAACAATATCTTTCTTGGTAAATCCAGGATGAATTGGATTGCTTTTCTGATACTTATCCCAGGCATCCCAATCTGTTTTTCCATCTCCGCCTTCAGATTGAAATGCGGATGTAGCAACGCCCCAGATAAAATTTTTAGGGAAAAGAAATGTGCTATCTGGTGAACCGATACTCACGTTTTCTTTTTGAGAAGGAAGAGTTTTCTTAATAACTTTTTCTTCCTTTTGTGTATCTTGTTTTTGCTTGGTTGTATCCTCTCTATATACGTGAGTACAAAGCATGGGGAGAATAACAATAAGAACGATTACTATAAGATGCCAAAATCTTGGTTTCATAGCCGCCTCTTTCAATTTAATTAGTAAATATCTGTTGCTATTGTAAGCCCCTTTATAGGTGAATTCAAACCTCCTTTGAATTGACAGTAATAAGTGAAAGAGTATTCTAAAAATAGTCATTTCACATTTGAAGGGAGACCCCGATGAATAATGAATTACTTCCCCACTTGAATGAGTTACAAGTGCTTACAGAAGCCACTATGAGTTATGGCACAGTGAGCGACAGTGAGGTTCTTTTTCTCTTTTTTAGTTTAGAAAGTTCAAGTGAGAAAGACCTTGATGAAGCAATATCAATATTGAAACGACATCGCGTTTCATTGTTTGAACAACTTGAGGGGCGTTTCCCGGAGATTGAAACAAACGGAAAAATACGATGCAGAAAGCTGGGATAACCCAGCTTTTTTATTTTTGGTATTTGCGAGTCAGTGTAAAATTTGGTACATTAACTCAAGTTTCATATAGTGCCACCTTAGCTCAGCGGTAGAGCAACGCTTTTGTAAAGCGAAGGTCCTCGGTTCAAATCCGAGAGGTGGCTCCAGTAAGCTTTCGGATTTGAACGGGAAGGGGGTCGGGGAAACGGTAGTT
>JBAYKY010000012.1:0-22135 GCA_041664385.1 Minisyncoccota bacterium | reverse complement strand
TCTTGGGTCGCCATCTTCTGCTGCGATGAAGGTGATTTGTATATCTCCTCGTGAGAGAGTGAGCATCACGCGTCCTGCCATCGTGTAAGAAAGCATCTTTACGCTTCCAAACATTCCTGACATACCCTTACTTTTGGATTTATCTATACGTGAGCGAAGCCCCATGTTATACACTGCATCAACAAAGTGTTTTGCGAGCGCGTTGAGTGCAACACTCACTTCTTTGAATTCCGGCTCATTTAGAATGAGCCCTTCGGTGAGATCACCCGTAGAAAGAATAACATTTTCATCGAGTCGTGCTCTTTCTATAATGCGTGCTATGCCGCCTTTCATTTTGCTTGGCATTCGGTAGATGACCACCTCTTTTTCTACGGATTCAAGCTTCCCGAAGCGTTCAAAACCTACATTTTCTTTGTTGTGTGCATACCACACAGTTCGAGAAAGCACGATAATGTATTGCACAAGATTTGGATCTTTTCCAATAATATCCTTTACGCGCACAAACGATTTTCCATCAACACCACGTTCTTTTCCTGAGGTGGAGCCGATAATCTCATTGTTCGTTCCATAGACGAAGATACGTTCGAGTCTTTTTCCTGCGAGAGTATCTTCTTTTTGTGAAAGATAACTGCGTTCGCCGTCGACGTAGTCTCCATGGAAATAGAGAAGTGTCTCGTCAATACGGGCAATCCGTATTGCAATGAGTCTCGGTACTTCTTCTTTGAGTGCTTGGTGGTCGTCTGAGACCAAAAGCGCTTCAAGTGGGGGATAGTGTTTTACAAATTCTGCAATTTGCGAATCGTTTAGCCATATCATAACGCCTCCTTACAGCATTCCGCTGTAGATGTGTGAATCCGGCATTCCGCCATAGGATTCATAGGTGAATAAATAAGAATTAGTTGTTAATGAACTGCGCGGATATTATGCAATATGTAAGTGGGGAAGTCAATTTATTCGAATATATTCGTGTGTTACACTACACACAGTGGCTTGAAAAGCTTATATCCTACACGAAAGGTTTTGAAGTTGAGAGGGTTTGTCTTTACGACCCGGACCGGAAGCTAAGGTAGAATTTCTAATTTGTATAATGCATACAAAACCGAAGCTCCGGGCACTATGTGGGAAGAATGGCCTTGGATTTTTTCCACGTTGCTTCTAGTTGCGGTAAAGTCACGTTGTATATAGCGGCTCATAATGAGTCGCTTTTATTTATAAGATGAGGAGTTTCACTGCTCGACCGCCTGGGCGGTCTGCGCTCACAAACCCCTCGGTTTGTGTGTTCCGCCACGGGAAAACTCACGTTTTCCCGACCCCTTTCCTTGTTCAACTCCCCATCTTGGCATTAGAAAACAAAATAACCCACTATGAAGTGGATTATTTTGTAGCTTTAGATTTTGTGGCGCCGCGATTACGCGGCATCCTACAAAAACATAGTCGCTTCGCTTCTTGTTTTTGTGGAGATGACCGGAGTTGAACCGGTGTCCAAAATACTTCCCAGAGACCGTCTACAAGCTTAGTTTCGATAAATCGTAACAATTTGGTTCTTTATTGAACGATAACCTACGAACCACTCGTTATCGCGAGCCTCAAGTATTACACCAGCACTCCTCTATGAGACGTCGAGGACTGATGCCTTACCAATAAATTAGGCAAGGACACCTGCATTATGCCGCGAAGGCAAATGAAGGTGCTGCAACGCGTTGGTTGTCAGTTAGATTTTTTTGAATGGTTTATACGAGGCGTTCAGCTCGGCTTGCAAATCTTTGGGTGGATATTCTGTCAAAGCCCAACATCCCCATATAAGACCTTTTATTAATCCACTTTTCAAATAACTAGATATTCCTTCGGATTTCGCGCTCGGTTTCCCGTTTTTTGATTGTCTCGCGCTTGTCGCTCTTTTTCTTGCCACGACCAAGTCCGAGCTCTATCTTCACGAATCCGCGTATATTATACGATTTCAGTGGCACTATTGTCAATCCTTCATTCAATTTCCCTGCAAGATGGTGAATCTCTTCTTTATTCAGAAGAAGTTTGCGAGTACGCGTGGCATCATAACCCGAAGGGGCATTCTTTACTTGAAAGGGATGGATGGTTGCACCTACGAGATATGCCTCATTCCCACGGATAATGGCGTGACTTCCTGATAAATCAAAACGACCCAGTTTTACTGATTTTGCCTCGTGTCCTTGAAGCTCAATACCTGCTACTATTTTCTCCAGTATTTCGTAGTTAAATAAAGCTTTTTTGTTGACAGAGAATAGATCCATGAGTACTTTTAAAGTAGCATTTTAATTCTATTCACAACAGGAGGTCCTGTATGGAAATTTCTGGTTTAGTACGTATTAATCGATTAACACTTTCTTCTCTTGAAGACGGAGCAATCACTCAGGCGTTTCATGCACAGCGAAATATAGATGCGCCTTATGCCTCAAAAAGAGATGGTGTTGCGATAATTACAACAAATGACTCAATAGTCGTTGGTGCAAGTTTTGATAATCATGTATTTTCGACACCGTATGCAGGAATGCGTGCGTGTATTGCCATGCAAGAAGCGGAAGGAAAGTTGCGGTTTCATACGCTTATATGCGTGATGGATGAATTGCATATTCCTTGTAGTTTGTGTTTTCGAAATATGCAGCGATGGGCGCTTACGGACACCTCAAAAGTAAAAGTAATTCTGGTAAGTACCAAAAATCCGTATACTGTTTTTCAGTGTACATTAGAAGAAGTTCTTAAAACCTCAAATGAATTCTGTTTGGAGCACCTCGCATAGTTCTAGCCCCGTTTTATGACGGGGCTTTTGTATTTCCCAAGCGTTTGCTTTAATTGAGTTATGAGAGAAAAGGTGATTGAGGCACTTCGTAACATAATTCCAGAAGAAATTCCTCTTGAAGCAACCGTTCCAGAAAATGAAACATTTGGCCATTATAGTACCAATGTGGCATTTCGACTCGCAAAAATAAGAGGAGTGTCGCCTCGTGTAATTGCAGAGGCGCTTGCAAATACACTTCTTATACAGAAAACGTTTCCACGTGTTGAGGTGGCAGGAAACGGATTTCTAAATATTTGGCTTTCGCATGAGACCCTTGAAGGAGTAGTGAGAGAAATTATAAAAAAGAAAAAGAATTTTGGAAAAAAGAAGCTGCCACGTGATATACAACAGAGAATTCAAGTTGAGTTTATCTCTGCAAATCCAACCGGACCTCTCACGCTCGCAAATGGTCGCGGGGGATTCTTAGGAGACGCGCTTTCAAATGTGCTTGAAGCTGTAGGACACAAAGTAGAACGTGAATATTATGTAAACGACACAGGTAATCAGGTACGTACGCTTGGTTTGTCGCTTCTTGCTGCACAGGAAGTAATTTCTAATGAGGAAAATTTTTATCAAGGAGAATATGTAAAAGAGTGGGCGGCTAACAATGCGGTGTTTGTGAAAAAATGCGCGGAGAAGCCCGAAATATTGGGAGCAAAAGCCGCGGCCTATTTTTTGAAACTTATTAAAATCGCAGTAGAAAAGAAAGCAGGAATTCATTTTGACCGGTACACATCTGAGGCGCAAGACATTCACGCAAAACATTTCACCGAGAAAGTACTCAACATTCTTAAAGAAAAAGGATTTGTGTATGAGAGTGAAGGCGCAGAGTGGTTGAAGACCACCGAATTTGGCGATGATAAGGATAGGGTTCTTATTACACGCGAGAAACTACCAACCTATTTTCTTGTGGATGCAGGACATTATCTTGAAACAAAAGAGCGAAAATTTACCACAAAGATTATCATTTTGGGACCTGATCATTATGGTTATGTGAAGCGTATTCAGGCGGCCGCATCTATCCTTGGACTTAGGCGCTCAGAGGTGCTTATTACGCAGGCAGTGCGTCTTGTGAGAGGAGGAGAAGAGGTAAAAATGTCGAAGCGAAGCGGCACTTTCGTGACATTCGAAGATCTTGTGGAAGATGTGGGAAGAGATGTGGCACGCTTCTTCTTTCTTATGATTTCCCCCGATACGCATATGGATTTTGACCTTGATCTTGCCAAGGAACAATCACTCAAAAATCCCGTATTCTATGCTCAATATGCAGTAGTGCGTATCGCAGGTATTCTTAAAAAATTGCGCGTACCAAAAGGAAAAATAAAACTCAACCTTCTTACTTCAGATGAAGATATTCGTCTTATTGCCAAGCTCGCGGCATTTCCTGAGATGATTGAAGATACCGCTGAAGATTTCGCAGTGCATCGCATCACACGGTATACCCTTGACCTCGCAAAGATATTCCATGCTTTTTACGAGAAAGAGCGTATTGGGGGAGTAGAGCCTGACATTGCGCGCGCACGTCTTGAGCTTGTGAAGGCAACACAAATAGTATTTATAAATCTCTTTTCTCTCCTTGGAATCTCTGTTCCAAAGAAAATGTAATTAAAAAAGCCCCGCAGACGTAGGGCTTTTCAGGTTATGCTTGTGGCGCTAACGTTTCATTCACTTTTTCGATTACGTCTTCTAATTTCCAATCAGCTTTTACAAGATAGAAAGTTGGTTCTGTTTCTACCACCTCCTTCATAATTTTATCATTCGGGTTTAAGTTGGTAAGGATAATTACAGGAACTTTCCTTCCAAATTCATTTTCTTTTCGCAATTTTTCAAGCATTTCCATACCACCGAGACGAGGCATGATGAGATCAAGAAGAATGAGGTCGGGTGTTTTTGCTATTGCAACCTTAAGCCCCTCTTCTCCATCCTTTGCCTCAATGGTGTTGTACCCATGTTTCACGAGCTTCTCTACAAGCGCAAGACGAATAGGAATGTGATCTTCTACTATGAGGATCGTTTTTTGATTCATGTTATGAGATGTACAATACTCGACCCTTTTATGATATTGGTATAAGTCCGCGTATACCCTCCTTTGGCCTCATACCCTTCAATGGAATTGTAACATAAAATGAAGTTCCTTTTCCTTCTTTTGAATCAAACCATATTTTCCCTCCCGCATTATCCACCACCGCCTTCACGATATAAAGCCCGAGTCCTGTACCGTCTGGTTTTGCCTCATGTGCGTTGTCGGCACGGTAAAGTTTGGTAAAAATCTTTGCTTGAGATGCTGTAGGAATACCGATTCCATTGTCGGTTACTGTAATGAGTAGTACCTCGTCATCTTTTTCAATAGACACACTGATCGCTCCTCCTTTGGGAGTATACCCGACCGCATTTGAAAGTAGATTTTGCAATATCATATTCATAAGCCTCTCATCAATGTTAAGAGGAGGAAGGGATTCATCAAATGAAGTTTTTAATGTGATATTTCTTTCTGTAATTTGAGATTCCAATTCTTTTAATGCTGATTTACAAACCGCAACAATATCCGAAGAGGTTGGCTCAATTGCAAATGTACCAAGCTCAATACGGGAGACATTGAGAAGTGCATTCACAAGATTCACGAGTCGTCGCCCGCTATTCATAATTTCTTGTAGGTATGCTCTTTGTTTTTCATTTACAAACCCTTCATCGCCTGATTCAAGCATTTCTGCATACCAATTAATTGCGGTAAGGGGAGTGCGCAATTGATGGGAGGCAAGGGAGACGAATTCCGATTTTGCACGGTCAATTTCTCTTTCCTTCGTAATGTCGCGTTCAATAGCCACAAAGAGCTTTTCATTGCCTTGCTCGTCAAAAATAGGAGAAATAGAGAGTGCCGCAGTGTAATTTTCTCCATTTTTTCTCCTATTTTCTACTTCTCCAGAAAATGTTTTCTTTTCAACCTTGAGCGTCTCCCATAATTTTGTATAGTACTCTTTTGGCATATGATGCCCCCATAAAGCCCCCACTTTGGTTCCTAGTACTTCTTTTACTGAATATCCTGTAGTTGTTTCAGAGGCTTTGTTCGCATACTGAATAATGCCATCAGTGTCGGTAATAATAATGTGGTCTGAAGTACTTTCTACCGCCCATTGAAATTTTTGAATATCAACAAAGTGACGCTTCAATTCTTCTTGTGTGTTTATTTTTTCCAAAAATTGGCTAAACTGTTCGCCTATCGCGGCAAGCGTCTCAAAAAACTCACTACCTGGTTCCCGTATGTTTTCTCCAGCAAAAAATTCAAAAATACCAACAACTTCGTTTTTTGTTTTTATTGGAAATCCAAGCGCATTATGAAGGTTAAGCGCTGATGCCTCTTTTTTTCTTATAAAATCCTTACATTCCAGGATATTTGGAATCCAGATTGGTTTTTTATCATTCCAGATGGTGCGGAGAAACCCATCACCTTTTTTAAGAACGAGTTTGTGGGAGGCTATTTCGAAAATAGAAGAACGCGTCTCGTTGGGCGCATGCCATGAATTAGTACATATAAGCGTATTGTTTTCCTCTACTTTCCAAAACGCACCAAGTTGCCACTTAAAAATAGTGCCTATATTTTCAAGAGATTTTTGAATTGCCTCTGATACAGTAGTAGATTCAGCTATAGCCTTTGTAATTGCAAGTTGAAGTGCGAGCTGTTGTTGTATTGCTTTTGTTTGAGAAATATCAGTTACAATACCGAGGATCGCACTTTCTCCTTCAAAACGAATGAGTCTCGTGCTTTGTATGGCGGTAATATGCCTTCCTGTTTTTGTAACGAGTTCGTACTCAAGTAAAGGGACATTTTTCCCTTGCATATGCAATTCAAAATCTTTTTCTGTTTCTTTGAGATACTGAGGAGCAATTAGTGTTCTAAAATCGAAGGAGTGCGCGTAAAATTCTTCTCGAGTATACCCTAATAACTCTTCTGACTTTTTATTGGTATATACCACGTGCCCTCGTTTATTAATAAAAATCATTGCAGGGAGTTGTTCGGCAAGAACTCTAAATTTTTCTTCTGATTCTTTTAATGCATTTTCTATTTTTTTACGCTCAGTGATGTCGCGAAAAATCACCTGAATACCAATTATTTTTCCATTCTCTATTACTGCAGATGCGTGAGCCTCAACTTCCTTGATATCGCCTGCGTGGTTGCTAATGGAGAGTTCAAATGGAGCTCCTCGTTCTCCGCGAATCACTTTCAAAAATTCATTTTCTGCAATTTGAACGGAATAAGGTTGTAGCGCTCCAATAAGTGTAAAGTGCTTTCCTGTTATTTCTCCAAATGGATATCCAAAAAATTTCTGTGCCTCATCATTTGCCGACACAAATTTCCCCTCAAGGTTGAGGATAATAATCATATCGGGCGCAGTTTCAATAAGTTTTTGCTCAGTTTTCTTTAGTTGTTCAAAAAGATTTTGAGCGGTAGTAATAGCTTTTGCACGCGAAGTAATAATGAAAAAAAGAAAAAGAGAAATAAGAATTCCTATAAGTACAACGCCGAGACCAATAATTTCTGGGTACGTTTGTTCCAGATGTGAAAAACCAGCGGTGGCGGGGAGGGTAAAGCGTACTGTCCAACTAATGCCACTCGCATTAAAGGGGATTGTTTCTATAAAAAACTCATCTGTGTTCTGTGTTATTCCTTCGGGATATTGCGTTCCGAATTCGTAAATAAGGTTTTTTGAAGAGAGACTTGCGTCCTGAGATGTATCAAAGAGTTCAATGTGCCCATTTTGTGCAAATCCATTTGTTTGAGGAAAAAGGGAAGCAAAGAGCGAATTTACATCAACGGTTTCTGCTACGATTCCCTCAATTGCTGCGCGGCGCTCTTCGATTGTAGTTATTGGTGCATTATTGCGATAAATTGGGAGATAGATTGAAAAATATGATTTTCCATCGATGAAAAATATTTTTGTAACCGCAAATTTCCCTGTATCTCGTGCCCTCTCAATTGTGATGCGTCTTTCGGGGTCAGCAAAGAGATCCGTGCCTAAAACTTTATAGGCGCTCGAAGGAGGTTCTATGTAAACAACCACATAAGACTCGGTGCGATTTCCTTCGGGAGTAATAGTAAATTGAGGATATCCCTTAGGGTCAACCCTCGTATCGTTTTGAACATTTTTGATAAATGCGTCCTTTTCACTCAATTGTACGCGTTTCAGGTATGAAAAGGTGCGGGAAGCAGGGTACATTTCTTGTGAGCGCGAACTCCTAATAAAAGACGCCCACTCATCACGCTCCACCGATACACTTGCAGAAAAAAGCCCCCTAATACCCTGAATGCTTTCTACATATTCTCGAAGTCCTTGCTCGATAATAATTTGCTCGATACTACGCACATCGTTGTTGAAGTTTATGTGCTCCTGAGTTTGTAGGTCGCCTAACTCAAGTTGGTATACAAAAAAAGCAATAATTGTAAAAAAAAGAAGGAGTACAAGAGGAGCGATTATTTTTAGAAAAGTGCGCATAACGAAAGAGGTACTAGAAAGCAACTTCTTTCCACAATCCTCCTATTTACCAGAAACACGAATATTTTTTATTTTATCAATAATTTCGTTGATAGGATGCTGCGATTTTACAAAGTAATCTTTTGCACCAAGAGCAAAGGCTTTTTTCAAATTCTCATCTTCTCCAAGGTTTGAAAGTACAATCACTGGAATAGAGGCAAGAGAAGGGTTTGCTTTTAATTCTTTTAAAACCTCAAATCCATCCTTTTTAGGAAGGATAAGGTCGAGGAGAATCATCTCAGGCTTAAACACATCCGCAGCATATAATGCCGCTTCGCCGTCGCCGGCAATTTTTGCTTCAAACCCTGATTTTATAAGCTTTTCTTCAAGTACTTTTGCAAGTGCCTGCTCATCTTCCACAATAAGTATTCTCATAGGATTTCGTCTCTATGAAAATAGTATATCACATTAAATGAGCGCAATATACTTGCTTTTAATCAATTTCCGCAATGTTCTCACTCACATATTTCTCTACTTTTGAGACGGTAGCTGACATTCGTTTTAAGAGAAAGACTATTTCTTCCGATTCTTCTTCGGTGATTTTATGGTCGTCATAGTCAGTGAGGGCTTTCTCCACATCTTTTTGAATCATCGCAAATGCGTTCACTACATCACGTTGCGCCACAATCACTTTTCTTCTGCGTTGTAGTTTTGCTTCCCGTTCATACAACCACCCTCCTACGAATCCAAGAACAAGCACCAAGGTAATAAGAATGAAAAAAAGTGATTGAGTAATTTCAATTCCTCCGAGCGTAACAAGAGGACGCTCTCGCACCGGAATTGCCCCAGAGATTGTAGGAAGGCTTTGCGCACCACGCTTATCTTTTGCAATTATCGAAAGGGTATAGGTATCTTTTTTGAGAGGTTTATCAATGACGATTGTCCAGTTCCCATCTGCGCCTGTATCTGCGGAAGTGACCGCAATAGTTGCTTTGTTTCCATCGCGTAATGTTGCTTCTATTGTTGCATTAGGAATGCTTGTACCTGTCGCACTTAATTCTCCTTCGTTTACATACGCGCTTTTTGAAATGGAAGTGATAAGAGGAGAGGCAATAGGAAGTATTTCAAGCTCTGCGATATTTTCTGTTATGTTGCTTGCATTATCCTCAGCACTTATACGGATTCGGTGTTTTCCCGGCGCTTGAGGAGGAATTGTATAAAGTGAGCTTGTAGTTATTATTCCTTTTTTATTATCAACACGGATGACATATGAGGCGATATTTGAGAGCTGATCCGCGCTTTCATAAGAAAAAGTAGGAGTGGGATTGTCAGTAGAAAAACTTGGATCCGCGGTAATCTTAAAAGGGAGAGGGGGAACGGTATCAAGTGCAATGCGGTAATGGTTTATAGGTCCCCAACCAATATTATTTTTAAATTGTATGTGGAGATACCAGACACCATCATCAAGCGCAGGAAAAGTTTTGTTGTCGAAAAGCCCTTCCGATTTTGGTGGTGTAGAACGAGGATCTTTGGTAATTGAAGTAGCAACATCGCTTACGTCTGAGGGGAGTACCCAATGTGCAGTAAAAGGAACTGAGCGATTATACCAGTGTGTGGGGTCGGGATAGAGTGCAAGAGAGAGTGCGGGAATTACAGGAAGTTTTTGTGCCACAGTAGCGGGTCGGGTAATTGGTGGTGGAATAGTGACGATTTCTCCTTTGCTTACGCTTGTAATATTGACTCCTTTGGTGGCGGTGAGCACGTTTGTGCCACTTCCATCGCTCGCGGTAATTGCTCCGTCAGTAAGTGTAATATCCGATTTTCCTATTCCTTTTACTTTAAAGGTAACTTTGAATACTTTAAGCGAGGAACCAGTAAAACCACTTGTAGAACCACCGAGGAATGTTATCTTTCCAGCGGTATTCGAGAATGTTGGTTCTTGAATCCAAAAATTAAAGACAGAATCAGCTCGGTCTATTTTTGTTACCGAAAGAACGTCTGGTGCAAAAGAGACAGTTCCTTGTGCGGCGTTTATTCCTACGCTTTCAGAATCAATTGCTACAGTTGCGACAAATTCGTCACCAGTCGCAAATGTCTGTTTATCAAGTACAAATGAGAACGTGGCAGCATGCGTTATAAAAGGAAGTGCAAGAGCGATAAATGCAATTGCAATAGTTCGACGCAGCGAGAAATGAAAGAGCATGTTAGTCATTGATTTTATTATACATTTATCGAGGAAGCGTTCGTGCAAAGATACTCAAGTCTTGAATGTCTACTTTGCCATCACCATTAAAATCTAAGCTACGGCGTGTAGTAGCATCTGCGGAGAGCCATTTTGCAAGGAAGATACTAAGGTCACTTGCATTTAGTGTGCCATCACCATTGAGGTCGGTTTGTGGAACAAAGAGATTAGTGACGCGGAATGTTTGTTCGATTGATGAATCACTTTGTGTTCCATCCCCGTTTATTTGCACCACTCGTGCACTGTGAATTCCGAGTGTGAGATCAATTGTATTGGATGCTAATAGATATTCACCACTATCCTTTGCAGTTGTTTGTGTAGATATTTCTTTCCCGTCTATTGAAGCGACGATTGTAGCGCCTGGCGTCGCAAATCCCTTTATACCCAAGAAACCACCTTTTAAGACTGCGGGTTGTGCAAAACCAATCGTAGGTGGAAGAAATACATCACGCACAATGAGTGGTTGATTTACGTCCATAGTGTATACCTTTGTTTGAGTAAGCCGCCCCTCGTTATCAGTTACAGAGAGGAAATACGAACGAATGCCGGGAGTAAGATCATTGAAGCGAATAGAGAACGAACCATTTGCTTGTGCAGTGGTACCTTGGCGAACAGGCACATCACCATTCGTGGTACCTACAATAGTAAGTTTTGCGCCAGGAAAAGCGGTTCCCGAGAAGATGACCGTTGAGCGTATTGGACCTGTTACCAATGCGCCTCCACCCGCAGTAACTATTGGTTGAGCAGAAAAGGTTACGCTTTGTACCGAGGAAACATCAAGTGTGGTTGATGCGGTATCAAGCAACGAGAGGAATACTGTTTCTGCGACTGTGTCAGAAATTGTCTTAGTGCCCACACCATTTTGTATAGTGACTACGCCGCCACCTGTAGCAGATCCCGATACCACAAGAGTCACATTATTGTTATAAGTTGTTTGAATATTTCCTGCATTGTCTTCTGCACGGATGGTAACAGTAGTATTAGTTCCTATTAATGTATCGGATGGATCGAGTATTGCAAAGCGTGTGGCTACAATAGGAATACTCGAAACGGTAACCGAAACAGATGCATCTGTAATTCCTGTTAAATCGGGTGCGGAGCTATTGTCTGATGTGGTTATAGTCCATGTACCTACTTTTTCTTCGTAATACCAAAATTGTACTGTTGAGGCGCCATTTGCAAAAATTCGCGATGTGATTGTATTACCATTTGCTGCTGCATTATAGAATGCACTCGAGGTACTATTTGAATTTGAGTACACATACATTGTGGTGTCGCCTGAGGTAACCAAATTTCCAAACTGATCTTTGCGTGTTACGGTATAGCCGATTCGCGTGCCTGCCATCATATCGCCGGGATTATCGATAAGGAATTGTGATGTAGCCGCAGGAGAAACAACAACCGAGCGAGTGCCGTCTGTAATTCCTGTGTCACCAGATGCGGTTATAGTCCACGTGCCCGCTTTTCCTTCGTAGTACCAAAATTCGGCAGTTGAAGCGCCGTCTGGAATTGTGATTGAAGGAATTGCACTTCCACCGCTTGCTACATTATAAAATGCGCTAAGCCCTCCCGTTGCATTTGAAGTGAGATGAACGATATTAGAACTCGAAGTAACCAAATTTCCAAAACTATCTTTGCGCGTAACTACATAGTGGAGTCGCGCACCTGCGGTCATATCACCAGGATTATTCAATATATATTGTGCAGTAGGTCCTACAGTAAAAGTAACTGTTTTTGTAGAAGACACGTCAAGAGTGCTTGATGCGGTTCTTGTAAGAGAGAGCGTGACTGGTTCTGCGACGGTGTCAGTGATATTCACACTTCCTACACCATTCATAATAGTGAGCACCACTCCATTTTGTGGTGTTGCGGAGCCAGAAGTGCGAAGTGTGATGTCGGTACTATTATTGTAGGTCGTATCGAGATTTCCTGCGTTATCTTCTGCGCGTACTGTAACGGGAATTGTGGAACCCACTACGCCATCTGTGGGTTGTGTGATGGTAATGCGTGTTGCTACGATTGGCGCAGTATTCACAATAACTGTATCAGTTCCATCTATAATTCCTGCACTATCAGGTGCAGAGTTATTATCAGATGCGGTTATAGTCCACGTGCCGGGCAGTTCATCGTAGTACCAGAAGTTTGCCGTTGAAGCACCATTTCCGATAATTACCGAGAGAATGGTATTACCACTACTTGCCGCATCATAAAATGCTTTCGTAGCTCCCGTTGAGCCAGAGTAGAGATATATTGTATTACTTCCTAGAGTTACGATATTACCAAAGGAATCTTCTCGGGTTACGGTATAACCAAGTCGCGTACCTGCGGTCATGTTCCCCGGATCATTAAGAAGAAATTTTCCCGTTGGTCCTGGATTTATAGTTATCGCACTTGTTGCATCTATGATTCCTGCGCTATCCGGTCCGCTTATATTGTCGGAAGCAGTAATATTTACTGATCCCGCGAGTTCATCGTAGTACCAGAAATTTGCAGATGTGACACCTCCCGCAAGAGCTATTGAGGTGATGATATTACCTCCATTTGCCGCATCGTAGAATTTTTTTGCAACACCCGATGAGTTACTAAAAAGATACACAGTACTTGTGCCGAGTGTAGTGTTGTTTCCAAAACTATCTTTGCGCGTGACCACATAATCAAGACGCGCACCCGCGGTCATCGAGGTCTGAGTGTTCAGAGTAAATTGGGCAGGGGATGCTGGTGTTATTGTTATAGTACCTGTTCCGTCTATTATTCCCGCATTACCATTTTGTGTTGGTGTACCATCAGAAACTGCAATGTTAGCTGATCCTGCGAGTTCATCGTAGTACCAGAAATTTGCCGCAGAAGAACTATTTTGGATAGTAATAGAAGTGACTATATTTCCCGCACTTGCTGCATCATAAAATCTTTTTGCGGCTCCTGCAGAATCGCTGTAAAGATAGAATGTTTCACTTCCATTCGTTCTCAAGTTTCCATGTTGATCTTTTCGCGTTACGGTAAATGCCGCACGGGTGCCTGCAGTTGTAGTAGTTGCGCCAGAGAGGAAGAGTTGTGAAGTTGCACCTGCGGAAAATACAACATCTTGAGAGGAGCTTATAGTAAGACCCGTACCCTGAGTATCGGAGAGAGTAAGATGAACTGTTTCTGCAACTGTATCAGATATAGTCGTGGTGCCGACTCCATTTATAATATTCACGAGTCCACCACCGGTTGCTGAACCCGATTTGAGGAGTGTAACGTCTTGTTGGTAGGAGGTTGCAATATTTCCCGCATTATCTTGTGCTTCCACAGTAATGGTAATAGGCGCATCCACCGTGCCATTGGTTGGTGGGAGGATAACAAATTTTGTGGGTGTGATTGTGGTAATGGTGAATACTTGTGCGTTTGATGTACCACCACCAGGTGTTGGATTTACTACTGTGACTGATGCGGTCCCTACAGCTGCAACATCATTTGCAGGAATTGTTGCGGTAAGTTGTGTTGCAGAAACAAAGGTGGTTGTGCGAGCAGAACCATTCCAATATACCAATGAGTTTGTTACGAAATTTGTACCATTTACCGTAAGCGTGAATTGTGATCCACCCGCGGTTGTTGAGGTGGGGGAGATTGAAGTAGTGGTCGGTACGGGGTTTGCGGTAGATACACTTACCGTTAAGATTCCCGTAGTTGCCGCAAAATAAGTATTATTTTTATTTGTTGCAGAAGAACTTGTGGAACCCCAGGTACCACTTACCGTTCCGACTCCGCCGAGTGTGAGGGTGTTTATAGTAAGATTCTGACCGGCCGCTACGCTTGCAGTTGCGCTTCCTGTTGGTGAAATACTTAAATTACTAGTTACTGAAGTTCCTGCGGCCATGGATTTTGCACCGCTTCCCGAAAGAATTAAATTACTGTACGCTACCGCACGTACAGTTTGTGCTGCACCTGTATAATTTACTGTATTACCCGCCGCACTTGCTGAAAATGTAGTAGCAGCGATTGTCGCACCATTGAAATTAAATACCCCTGTTGTTCCTTGGGTGAATCCGCCACTTCCTGACAATGCAGTTGAGACCGTTACTGTTCCATTATTAGTAAGAATCGCAGTTCCACCAACCGCGCTTAATGTTGCTGCAGAAAAAATTCCATTATTAGTATACGGACCCGTGAAGGTCGCGGTTCCGGGAATTATAGTAGCAGTTGATCCACTTATGATATGAGTTACACCACCAAATGAGTGTGTGCCAGTGGAAGCGGTGAATGTCGTAGCGTTGTTTGTAAAATCATCATTAATTGCAAATGTATTTGCAGTCGCTTCGTTCCATACTGCTCCACTATTTAATATGACTGCACCCGTGAAAGTTATAGTGCGTGCAGTGGCAGAAGTAAAATTTAAATTGCCAGTTACGTTTGTGATGCCACGAATTGTGGTGTTGCGATTAAGGGTAGCACTCCCCCCACTATTAATAGTAAGTGCACCAAACGTAATAGTGCCACCACTCATGGTGAGCACTGCTCCACTATTAATAGTTACTGAACCAGCTGCGGTTTGAGTTACATTTGCAGCGATATTAACTGAGCCTGCGCCCGTGGTTGCAATAATAACAGTATCACTTGTTGCGGGAACCGTGTTGCCAACCCACGTGCCCTTAGTTGCCCACGCACCACCAGTTGCAGTACTTGTGATGGTCGCTGCATTTACAGCACCAGTCCATGCGACGAAGACAAGAAGAACAAGAAGGAGTTTTCTCATGCTTTCATTATACAAAGTCCATAGTTGCAAAAGAGCGAATATAGCATAAGAAAGTGCATAACAATAATCAAGATGTTTTTGGTAAAAAAAGAAATTTTAACCAACAAAAAAAGAAAAAGAAATATCATTATTTCAAATTATTTAGTAACGTTACATCGTGTTACAAACCCTACCAAGGACGTATTTCTTGAGGAATAAAAACAAAATCACTTTCTTTTGTGCCAATAAGTTTTATTTTTGATCCTACATCTCTTTTACCCACCCCTTTCCACGTGGTGCTACTTTCTTTTACAGACCACTCATTTTTAGAGAAGTCCTCAAGAATAAATTCATTATCATTTTTTATCTCTTTAATCACTCCCGAGATGAGTCCATGTTCGGGATGATTCCAAATTACTTTCTTTTGATGAGGGAGTGCAGTGTAAAGCGATATATTATCAGAAAACAATTCATCGACTCCTTCTCCTACGCCGAGAATAAAAAACCCACTTCCCGCAATAATACTTATAAGAAGCCCTACAAGCACAATCATGTGTGTGGTATAGCGATATCCTTTTTTTGTGTTTCGAATGGTGTAGTACGTAAGAAAAATAAAAATGACACATACTGCAAGCCAGAAGTAAGGAAATACTGTGAATATATGTCCAAGAAATGTTCTATCAAAATATTGATAGATATCCCAATCGCCATCGTCCACAATGTGAAAGAGTGTACTTACCCCAATCGTTCCCGCTATCACCGAGAAAATCCCTGCAATCCATAATGCGCTATTTGTTAGTACAAATTTCCAACGCGCAGTAGGTGTTACGTGTTTTTCTTTTATTTCAGCAAAAATGTTATCAGTAAGAGACATAAGGAGAATTATTTTAATTTTTCACGGAGTTGTTGTTTTGCGCGGTTGATGAGCGTCCCCACGGTGCCTATCGGCCTTTTGATGATATCTGATATTTCCTCATAACTTTTTTCTTCAAGAAATTTAAGAATAAGCACGTTGCGGTATTTTTCTTCAAGTGAAGCGATGGCTTCTCTTACCTTTTCACCTTCCATTTTTTTAAAAATCTCTTCTTCAAGGTCGAATGTTCCTGCAAATTGTTCAATGTCTTCATTATCCTCTTCGTTGTGGAGTGCGCGCGGAAAATGATTTGCTTTTCGTAGGACGTTTATCGTTTCGTTATGAACAATGCGATAAATCCATGATGAAAATTTGAGTGTTTGATCAAATTCGTTCAAGTTGCGATACACTTTTATGAAGGTTTCTTGAAGTACATCCTTCACATCATCTTCTGAAAGAGAGGAAATGCGGCGTATATAGCGCGTAAGTTTTGTTTCATATCGTTCAATAAGTGAACGAAAGCGCCTCTCTTCCTGAAGGGTAAGTTGCACTAATTCTTCGTCGGTAGGGGGTATGCGGTGCGGGTTTTCCTGCATGCAACTAGCGTACCTTTATAGTACGTGGTAAGGCAAGGAATACTTTCATGGGATACACATGTCTCATTTTTTGTAAAAAGACACCATATTCATTAGAATGTCCTTATGCTTAAGGATGATAAATCATTTTCCCTTCCCGACATTGAGGAACGGATTCTCGCTTTTTGGAAGAAACAGGGCATTTTTAAACAGACGCTCGAGAAAAATATAAAAAAGAGTGTTCGAGGAAAAGGTAAGAAATTTGTTTTTTATGAAGGACCTCCGACTGCGAATGGTCGTCCAGGGATTCATCACGTGCTTGCGCGTTCATTTAAGGATGTGGTTCCTCGCTATAAGACGATGCAAGGGTATGAGGTGCCTCGCAAAGGCGGGTGGGATACCCATGGACTTCCCGTAGAAATCGAAGTAGAAAAAGCACTTGGATTAAAATCGAAAAAAGAGGTTGAACAATATGGGGTCGCCGCATTCAATGCGAAGTGCAAGGAGTCGGTGTGGAAATATAAGGATGAGTGGGAGCGCCTTACCGAACGTATGGGTTTTTGGCTTGATATGGAACACCCCTATATCACGTACGAAAACGACTACATGGAATCGCTTTGGTGGATTTTTTCTGAGATTTCTAAAAAAGGACTTCTCTATAAAGGACACAAGGTAGTGCCATGGTGCACACGGTGTGGAACCACCCTTTCTTCGCACGAGCTTGCACTTGGGTATAAGGAAGTGGAAGATACCTCGGTCTATGTGAAATTTAAAGTGAAGAAAGGAGAGAAGGTCGGCGCGTCATTTGTCGCAGATAATGCAACCTATATTTTATCGTGGACGACGACCCCTTGGACGCTTCCGGGGAATGTGGCACTCGCAGTGGGGGAGAAGATCGAATATGCGCGTGTAACCGTAGGAGAAGCAAAAAAGAAAGAGACATACATTCTCGCAGAGGCCCGCCTCAGTGTTCTTGAGGGGGTATATAAAGTTGAAGAAACGATACAGGGAAAAAAACTTGTGGGAGTTTCCTATGAGCCACTCTTTCCAATCGCGGCATTTGTTACTGGAGCAGCAAAAAACACCTCATATAAGGTATACCCTGCAGATTTTGTGACCACAAGCGATGGTACGGGGGTGGTTCACACGGCGGTTATGTATGGTGAAGATGATTACAATCTTGGAAAGAAAGTAGGACTTCCTGAAATACATACCGTGAATGAACAAGGAAAATTTGTAGAAGGAGTGCCCGAACTTGCGGGTATGTATGTGAAAGCAAAAGAGGTTGAGGAGAAAATATTTGCGGCACTTGCTGCGAAGAAAAATCTTCTCCGTACCGAGCCCTACACTCACGAGTACCCGTTTTGTTGGCGCTGCAGTTCACCACTTCTCTATTATGCGAGACACTCATGGTTTATTAAGATGAGTCTTTTGCGAGATGTCCTTACTAAGGAAAATGAAAGTATTCATTGGACCCCGGAGAATCTTAAAGAAGGGCGCTTTGGTGAGTGGATTCGTGAGGTGAAGGATTGGGCAATTTCTCGTGAGCGCTACTGGGGAACACCATTACCAATTTGGGAGTGTGAGGAATGTAAGACAACGACCACGATTGGAAGTGTAGACGAGCTCGAAAAAACACAACACGCGAGTGGCAATCGTTATATTTTTGTGCGTCATGGTGGTGCAGAAAGTAATCTTAAAAATATTCTAAGTTCATGGCCCGAAACTACCAAATCGCATCTTACACTGAAGGGTACTGTTCAGGTGGGGAAAGCAGCGCGAAAACTTTTGAATGCAAAGATTGATTTTATTTTCTCTTCGGATCTTACACGGGCACGTGAGACCGCACATATCATTAGTCAGAAATTAAACATTCCAGTTATTTATGATGAACGTCTTCGTGAAATTAGTGTAGGTGATATGAACGGACTTCCGATAAAACAGTATACAGATTTCTTCAGCACCCCGATGGAGAAGTTTACGAAGGCACCTTTTCATGGAGAGTCGCTTACTGAACTTCGTACGCGCATGTTGGATTTTATTACGAGTATTGAGGCGAAATACAAAGAAAAGACCATTCTTATTGTGGGGCATGATGACCCGCTTTGGATGTTGGAAAGTACAATGCAGGGATGGCTTCCTCAAGAATCGCTTAAGGTGAAGGAGGAGCGTGGTGGCGTTTCAATAAAAAATGCGGAGATACGCGAGGTGCCATTTCGTATGATTCCACGCGATGTGACAGGCGCTTTCGATATGCATAAGCCTTATATCGATTCTATTACTTTCAAATGCGCAAAATGCGAAGGCACTATGCGGCGCATTCCTGAGGTTGCGGATGTGTGGTTTGATTCGGGTGCGATGCCATTTGCACAAGCACATTATCCCTTTGCACATGGGAAGGGAAGTAAGGAAGGATTTGATTTTCCCGCTGATTACATTTCGGAAGGCATTGATCAGACGCGAGGATGGTTCTATACTCTTCTTGCAGTCTCGGTTCTTCTTGGGCGCACCGCACCGTATAAGAATGTCATTTCACTTGGGTTGGTGCTTGATAAGAACGGACAGAAGATGTCGAAGTCGAAAGGAAATATCGTAAGTCCGTGGGATATGATTCAAAAATATGGTGTTGATGTAATTCGGTGGTACTTCTATACCGTAAATGGTCCTGGAGAAGCGAAGAAGTTTGATGAAGGAGAATTAGGAAAAGTTTCTCGTCAGTTTTTTGCTCTCGCTTACAATTCATTCGTGTTTTTTAATATGTATGGGGATGCGCGCATGGTAGGAAAATCAGTTTCGGGCACTACCCATATTTTAGATAAGTGGATTCTTGCGCGACTCAATGAGACAATTCTTACCGCAACAGAGCAATTCGAAGCTTACGAGATAGGGAATGCGGCTCGCGCGATTGAATCATTTACTGATGATATGTCGCGGTGGTATATTCGCCGTTCGCGCAGAAGGTTGCAGAAGCCGGAATCGAAAAAAGAGCTTGAAATAGTATCGCGTGTGTATGGCCACGTACTTCTTGAATTCAGTAAACTTCTTGCACCGTTCGCGCCTTTCTTTGCAGAAGCACTCTATAAATCACTCATTACAAAAGAGAAGGCCTCAGTACATTTAGAAGGGTGGCCTCTTGCTGATAGAAAGTTAATTGATAACGACCTTATTCTTGCGATGAAAGAAGTGCGTGTGCTTGCAAGTCTTGGTCTTGCGAAGCGTGCAGAAAAAGGAATTAAAGTGCGACAGCCGCTCGCAGCACTCAAAGTGAAGAGCCAGACCTTAAAAGGAAAAAAAGAACTTCTGGAAATCTTGAAGGATGAGGTAAACGTAAAAGAAATTATCTTTGATAAGACGCTCGAAAACGATGCCGAGCTCGATCTTGAAGTAACACAAGTGCTTCGCGAAGAGGGATGGTTGCGCGAGATTGTACGTTCTGTGCAGGGATTGCGACAAGATGCGGGTTGTTCTCCTAAAAATTCAGTTGTAGTTCATATGGAGCTTCCTCAGGAGTTTATTGATGCTATTCGGAAAAATGAGATATGGGTAAAGAGGGAGGTAAATGCAACAAAGGTAGAATATAAGCGTGCGGATCGATTCAATGCAGAGCTTGAGACAAAACTTGATGGTCAGAACATTTGGCTCTGTATCCGCAAGAAGCAATAAGAAGGATAGTAATAAAAACCCACCTTTCTGAGGTGGGTTTTTAATTAGAGTGCAAGACCTACTTTCTTTTGTATCTCTTCTCTTTTCTTTTCTGCTATCACATTTGCTTTCTTATTTCCTTCCTCAAGTATTTTCTTTACTTCATTTATTTTTAATTCCTTTTTTCTCTTTTGAAAGGGCGTGAGCGCCTCGATAACTACATCAGCAAGTCCACGCTTAAAGTCGGCATACCCCTTTCCTCTATAGTTTTTCACTATCTCTGGAATCGGAGTATTACTCATCGCGGAATAAAGAAGCAAGAGATTCGCCATCGCAGGGCGTTTCTCTTCATCATAACCCACCTCACTCATAGAGTCGGTAACCGCACTCATTATTTTCTTTCGAATTACTTCTGGCGCCTCATCAATGAAGACACATCCTGCAGGGCGCGACTTTGACATCTTCTTTTCTGGGTCGTCCAAACTCATAAGGCGTGGCACTTCGGTCATGAGAGGCTTCGGTTCAATAAATGTCTTCCCAAACCTTGCATTAAATTTTCTTGCAAGTGTACGTGCAAGCTCCAGGTGCTGCAACTGGTCGTGACCTACAGGCACCACACTCGCACCATAAAGGAGTATATCGGCTGCCATAAGGACAGGGTAATCGAAGAGGCCAACGTTGGTAAAATCTATTCGTAATTCGTTAGTCTCTTGTGATATTTTCTCTGCGTCCTCACCTGGTATATTTTTAACACCAAGAGTTTCTTTTATTTGTTTTATTGTTAGTTTCTCTTTAAATTGCGTCATTCTCATCAGTTCTCCCATCGGGGTAATGGTATTCAAAATCCACATAAGCTCAGTGTGGGCGGGGATTGAGGATTGCTGGAAGATAATACACTTTTTTGGGTCGAGACCGGCGGCAAGATAATCCTCAGCTAAATTTAAAATCTGCTTTTGTTTTTCTTTTGGGTTGTAATCCTCCGTAATTGAGTGAAGGTCGGCAATAAAGAAATAACACTCGTAGTTATTTGAATTTTGGAGTGTAATAAAATTAGTAAGCGCACCAAGGTAATTGCCAAGGTGGAGATTGCCGGAGGGCTGTATTCCTGAGACAAGCACTGGTTTCATATAAAAGTAAGTATACTATGTGCGGGATAGCGAGGCAAAAAGCGAGCGAATACCATAACAGCATCCATTGTTTTTCAGAACCAGAATAATTTTTTGCTAAAAATTTTCTTTCCGCTCGACCACCTTCGTGGTCTGTGCGACATTCTTCAAAACAAGAGATACTGTTCTTGGCTATTCTATATATTAGTGAACAAAAAACCCTCCGCGTAATGCGGAGGATTTTTAGTGTTATACCTCGATAATAACGGGAAGTATCATTGGACGGCGCTTCGTCTTGTTAAAGAGGAAGATGCCAATCTGATCACGAATTAATCCTTTCACGTAATCGGGGTCGAGATCCTCACGATGAGGAATACGTCCGACAAGCGCACGAATACGTTTTCGAATCTCCTCAAGAATTTCTTGATTTTCTTTGAGGTAGATAAAACCGCGTGAAATGATATCGGGATTTTTTACGATCTTTCCTGTCTGCTTACTCATAGTAGTGATAATTACCACCATACCTTCTTGAGAGAGGGTAATACGATCACGAAGCACTACTTCACCTACGTCACCGACGCCCAAGCCATCCACCATCACATAATCTGCGGGCACGCGCTCATCAGATTCATAAATAGTATCAGGATAGAGTTCAAGCACGTGGCCATTGTCGGTTAAAACCGTATCTTCTGGTTTAAGACCAAGCGCTTCTTGCGCGAGCTTTGC
>JBAYKY010000011.1:0-22607 GCA_041664385.1 Minisyncoccota bacterium | reverse complement strand
TTCGAGCACCGTGTTCAGCGAATATTTTGGATTTGGTTTAAGTCTTAGAAATTCTTCTACGGTCATAGGGAGGTAATGGTCGATATGAAAACGTTGTGGGAGGTAGCCGTAAGTAACTCCTGGCGCCCATGTGAAGGATCCATGAGAGAGAGGGAAGAGTCCGAGGAGTGTTTTAAGGAGAATCGATTTTCCCGCACCATTTGGTCCTATAATTGCGAGCACCTGTTCTTTATGAAGTTCAAATGACACATTTTTTAGAATGTGGTTATTCCCGATGGTTACAGAAAGATTATCAACAGTGAGAAGTGGTTCTGATTTCATTTTGACTAAGGTTCATAAATGATTATACTTGAATTGTTGGAAAAGCGAATATTGCCGCGGTAGCTCAGTGGTAGAGCGCAGCCCTGAAGAGGCTGGCGTCGGGGGTTCAATTCCCTCCCGCGGCACATATAAAAACCCCGAAAGGGGATTTTTATTTGCCGAGGGGAATCTTGTCATTTATTTTTGTACCACTCCCTCTTCCTCATCTTCGAGGAATGTACTCATATCCTCACCTTTTGTCTTAAACGGCATGTTCTTCTGAATAGATTTTTTCAATAAGAATTCGAATCCAAAAACGAGCACGAGTACCAACACAAGTCCGTATTCCGCTTGTTTAAATAATTTTGCGGTTTTGAGGTAGGTCAATCCTGACATAAGGAAGTAGGCAAGTGTCGTCATACTAATAAACCAGAAGGCAAGTCCTTTTATGTACGACTTCATAAAGGTATCGAACTTTGTTTTTGACCATCCGACGAGGAGTAAGATGAAAAGATTTGCGCCCACAAGAAATTTTGAAGCAACAAGAAGCTTCGTAAGATTCATTTTTAAGTAATAAAAATAAGGTTGATATTTTTTATTCGGTTTAATCTTATTGCGGTATAACTTCCATCCGAAACGAGTATTGCGAAGTGTGCGTCCGATAAAATAGGCGATTGTTTCTCCCACAAGAAGCGAGGTTGGTGCGACGAGAAGATAGGTGCTCCAGGTTAAATTGCCATTCACAATGAGGAATACAGAAAGAAGAATCGCAAACTCTCCTTGGATAAGGATGGCGGCGGCTATGATGGCATGTGCCCATGAGGGATACTGAATAACGAGCTGACCTAAACTATCGAGTAGATTATCCATGCCTACTTGTTATACTATGGGGGAAGACAAAATACCAACGACTATGCACATCTCACCATTTTTTCATAACGATGACGTACGAATGAAGACGTCGCGCGCGAGCGGTCCTGGCGGTATGAATGCGAGTAGACGTTCTACCAAAGTACAGATTTGGGTACCCGTAGAAAAATTAATCCTTACTGAGGAACAAAAGAAAGGATTGCGTGCAAAATATCAGAAATATATAAACAGCGAAGACGAACTTGAGGCATCGTGTGAAGAGGAGCGCTCTCAAGAGGAGAATATGGACAATGCGACGCAACACATGACGGATCTTATTGCAAAAGCAATCGCAGTAAAAGCACCTAGAATTCCTACGGAAGTACCTCGTCCTGCCATGCAAGAAGCGGTTCATCAGCGACGATTGCGGTACATGAAAAGCAAAGACAGAAAGGATTCAAAGCGAACCTCTAACACAGAAATACAGAAGCTTTTTGAGGAAGAAGGGAAGTAAGGTTTCGGTTGTCATCTCAATATTTTTCCGTTAGTATGGTGCGCATGGTGCCTATGGTGTAAAGGTTAACACTGGAGTTTGTGGAACTCTCGATTCGGGTTCAATTCCCGATAGGCACCCCAGAAAACAAGAATGCCGCCTTTGGCGGATTTTTGGTATATTAATTGACTAATACCGTTATTTGTATTACTGTATATTTAGTTATTTATATTTTTTAACAACTAAGAAGGAGGCATAGTATGCCTAATTATCTCTATCTTTTTATCGCCGCAATAGCCCTTTTATGTATGAGATTAGTATTCCATATTCGTCTCGTGCGAGAGGAGAAAAAGAAGGCGAGAGAATATGCATCTATTGCTATGGGAGAGGCTCAAGAATGTTGCAGAGACGCAGAGAAGATGTTCGAGCTTTTTGAAAGAAATCTTCCTCAGGATTTCTCAAGAAAATCAGAAATCATCTTTGCGTTCCGCAATGCAAAGCATCAACTTCCTAAGCTTATCTCGTTTTTTTACTCTGTGAATCCGTCAATAGAAGCGTGCCGATGGATTGAAGATGAGTGTAATGAGCTTACTCTCATAATCCGGCGTATGCGCGCCGAAGGAGAGAAAGAACTATTTCCTTCCGAAGGCGGCGTGTATGAGGTAAATTCCAGTGGAAAATTGGAAAAAAATGAATCCCCGTGAAATTGCGGGGATTTTTTATTTTATGAAGATATTTTCAGATGATGTATACTAGTAGATATAAAAGGTCTTCAAAAACCAAATAATAAAAAATGAAGAAACAAATAATTTCATATATGTGTGTTGCAGCTCTCGTCGTTCCTAGTTTTGTTATGGCGCAGGTTCCATTAGGACAACCTTTAGGGGGAACTCGTGAGGGGGTAAATCCGATTAATATTTTTCCGGGACAGAACTTAGTTCCAGGGACCCTAAGAAAAGAACAGGAACAACGAAATGAGGAGATGAAGCGGTTACAAGAGAATAAACGAGAAGAAACAAAACAGGCTCGTGAGGTGAGACAGGAAGAGATGAAGCAGATTCGTGAAACAAAGCAACAGGAAGTGAAACAGCTTCGGGAGGGGAATCAAGACGCAATAAAGAAGGCCCAAGAGTCTTTTCGTTTAGAGACAAAGAAGACTCAAGAAGATTTTCGTAATGAAATGGGAACTGTTCGCGCAAGCATTAAAGAAAGCGCCACAGGAACCATTCATGAATTAGAACAACGTCGCGAGGAATTTAAGGCGACCATCGAGATAAAGCGTGAAGGTTTTAAACAAGAACTTGAAACAAAACGCGAAGAAGCAAAGAAGCAGATGGAGGTAAAACGTGAAGAAGCAAAGAAGAAAATAGAAGAAATTAAAGATACAAATAAAAAAGAGGCAGTAAAACGTGTTGACACGAATCTTAATGATACAAACACGAGAATGACTGATCAATTTACTAACAATTTAAATCAGATGGACGGAGTAGTGCTAAATATTATTTCTAGAGCAGATAAGGCTGAAGTACATGGTCTTGGCATTGAGTCGGTCCGTGCTGCAATTGCGACCGCGCAAAAAGCAATCGCCGATGCTCGTGCATTAGTAATAGCTCAGGCATCAAAAACGTACACAGTGATCATTCAGGATCCGAATGCACCACGCGTTGATGTACAAAATATACGAGATAGTTTGAAGAAGGATCTCAAGGCGGTTCAGGATGGCGTACGTGCGGCACACGATTCAGTTCGTGTGAGCGCGACTACACTTGCGCAGATTCCTCGCATCAACGAAACAGATGTAACCCCTACGAGTTCTCCAATTATTCCTTCTGGAACGAGCACTCAATAAAGGGCAAAATAACTAATTATTTATTATCACATTATGGACACTTCAACTATGCCAACTAACTCTAAAAAAAATACGCTTATCATTGTTGCAATACTTATTGTACTTGTAATCGCTGCACTTGCATGGTGGCAGCAGCAGGGACCAAAGGAAACCATTCCTACTTCTTCGGTAGGGGGCTCCACTTCCACATTACCCGCGGTATCTCCTGCAGGAGATCAGCCACAAGCCATTAATGATTCATTACAGAACATTGATACTGGAAATCTCGAAAAAGAATTTCAAGCGATTGATAAAGACATGAATGCATTGTAAGTAAAAATCCCCGCAGGAATGCGGGGATTTTTGTTACACTGAAATAATATGAAAACAGCATTTTTCACTGGAAATGGCGATAAAGGAAAGAGCGGTTTTGGGAAAAAGAAATTTTCAAAAGACGATTCGTTGTTTTATGCACTCGGTGCCCTTGATACCCTTAACTCACTCCTTGGATGGTGTGCAGTCGAGGCGATACACGCCATACGAAAGAAAAAAACAAATTCTTTTATTCACACACTTCATGAATTCCAAGAGATGTTATTTATTGCGCAGGCCGAAGTTGCGGCAATTGGGTTTGGTATAAAAAGCACGAAGAAAATAACTCATACTCACATCGCGTATCTTGAAAAGAGCATTAAGGATGTTGATATTATTCTCCCTTCTCTCACGCAATTCATCGTTCCTGGAGGAGGTGAACTTTCCACGCGTCTTGATATTGCGCGAGCGAGTGCACGTGATGCAGAACGGGCAATTATTTCATTTCACCGTTCACGAAAATGCTCCCCAGAGCTTCTCGCATTTATGAATCGTTTTTCGAGCGCACTTTTTGCACTTGCGCGTCTTAGTAATCACGTGGCCCACATTCGTGAAAGGCACCCTTCGTATTGATAGCATGGGCTCTGTGATATAGTATGCATACATATGTCTCCTGAACAATTTCCACTTCCTTCCGCACACGATGAAAAAACTATGGAGCATCTTGTTGCACACGCGCACGATATTCTTGATATCGAAAAAGAAGTGGTAAACGAAGGAAAAGAAATCTTATTCGAAGAAGTTGAAAAAGAGAAAGAATATTTAGAGGAAAAATTTGATGAGCTTTTAAGTGATGAGATTCAACGAGAGCAGCTTTATACTCTTATGAAGGAGCAGCATCATTTAGATTTTACGCAGACAGATGCAATGATAAATACACTTCGTCATGAACTTCGTTCATTTTATGATTACGGAGAAGTGATACGCACCCCCGATGAATCAAAGCACCTGCGTGGTATAGGATTAAAACAGGAGCTTCTCGATTTTATCACTCACGATTATGGGGAAGAGGTCGCAAAAAAAATAAATCCTTTTGTGGATTTATATCTTACAAAAGCAGTTGAATTAATTAAAAATAAAAAAGAAGAATAACCATGCTTACTTTCGAACAAATGATAGTAAGGCTTGCAGTGGCGGTGGTGTTGGGCGCTCTTATAGGACTTGAGCGGGAGTGGATAGGGAAGGAGGCGGGAGTGCGCACCAATATTATGGTTGCGGCAGGCTCAACGATTTTTGCAATTATTAGTATCAGTCTTCCGTATCTTATCGCGGTTTCTTCTGAAAACCTTCCAGAGGTTATTGCACGCAATAGCGGATTTTTAGGTGTGATTGCGAACGTGGTAGTAGGTATTGGTTTTTTGGGCGCGGGTATTATTGTGAAGCATGATATGCACGTACGAGGACTTACTACTGCCGCAACAGTATGGTTTACCTCGTCAATTGGTGTGCTGGTAGGTATTGGTCTTGCTATATTTGCTACGTTCGCCACAGTGAGTATGGTATTTCTTCTTGTGGTGCTTAGAAAAATTAATCTTATACCACGAACGAATATAAAAGGAGGAGAACCGATAGACGATTAATTGAATAATAAAAATTCCCCGCATGGTGCGGGGAATATTATTTTTTTATACTTCCTCTGGTTTGTGAGAGAAGACATAACCAAGGTGAGAGACATAAATAGGCTCTCCAAAAAATAAATATCCTGGTTTTCTTACTTCTTCCATTCCAGGGAGGTCATTGTATGCTACCCATCGGCGATAAATAACGCCGCTGTCGATTCCTCCTGCGGGGTCCTTTACGGGACCATCAGTGAGCGGTTCGTGTGGATTCACAATTTTTCCTATAAACACAACCTTATATCGTGTTCTCCCTTCGTTTGTTTGTGAATTACCGATTCGAACAACATCCACAGGGTTTGGGTTTATGCGAAATGTATGTCGCATGTGGTTTGTTTCTTGTTCTGTTTCGTGAATCGCTCTTTCGTAAGGGGTTTCTCCTTCGGAAACAGCACCACCAGGATTACCATATCCGCGAGGTTTTTGGTGAGAGACACCTCTTCGCGTTTTTATTCCTCCTTGATCAAGGACGAAACATACGTGTGTACCTTGAGAATTCCACAAAATCGTTTGAACTGAAACGGCGTATTCTTTTCCCACGGGTGTGTGGGCGAAAGTGTGCCAATCTCTTTTTTGGTCTGGCATAAAGCCTCCATCACATAGTAATAAAATTAGTGAACTGGTGATATAATATCATTAAATAGCATTATTGTCAACATATTGAGAGGCAAGGGGAATAAGCACTCGACAGCGCGTAGTAGCATCGTATACTAGTGCATATATGAGGCCTATTTATCTTGATTATGCGGCAACAACGCCTATGGATCCGAAGGTGGCAAAAGTAATAGCAAAATACACCACAAAAGGATTTGGTAATCCGAGCTCCCTCCATTCTTTTGGGCAGAGAGCAATGGGGGTAGTTGATAAGGCACGCGCACAAATTGCAAAAGTAATTAGCGCAGATTTTCGAGAACTTCTTTTTACTGGTTCAGCAACTGAGGCAAATAATCTTGCACTTCGTGGTGCGGTAAAGAAATTTCGTGAAGTATTTCCTTCGATACGACCGCGCATCATAGTGTCTGCAATTGAACATGAATCAGTGCTTGAAACTGCGAAAGACCTTGAGCGTGAGGGAGTGGAGTGCATGGTTATTCCTGTTGATGAGAGGGGTGTTATTGATTTGGAGCGCCTTCAAAAAGAATTAAATGAGCGAACAGCAATCGTATCCGTGATGTATGTAAATAATGAAGTAGGAAGTATTCAACCCATCAGAGAAATTGCGTCAGTGATTGAAAAATTTAAGTTGAAAATTGGAAATTCTTCTCATTATTATCCCTTATTTCACACCGATGCAGTACAGGCATTTCAGTATTTTCCATGTGACACTCATATATTAGGAGTAGACCTTATGACACTTTCTGCTCATAAATTATGTGGACCGAAAGGAATAGGTGCGCTATTCATAAAAAATCAAAAATCAAAAATCAAAAATCAAAATGGGGGAAATAATTATGTTGTTCCAATAATCACGGGGGGTGGACAGGAGTTTGGTATGCGTTCGGGTACGGAAAATGTGGCAGGGATTGCGGGCTTTGGAGAAGCGATTGTGCTTGCTGATAAGTGTCGCAAAAAAGAATATGCGCGCATTCTTAGATTAAAACATTTATTATGGAAAGAGATTCATTCGTTGTTTCCTAAAACGAAAGTGAATGGAAGTAAGGAGACAGAATTCAAAGATGTGGCACCGCATATTCTTAATGTGGCATTCCAAGAATTTCCTTCAGATGAGTTGCTTACACGATTTGATATGGCGGGCATCGCAGTTTCTACTGGTTCCGCATGTGCATCTCGTGCACCTACCCATTCGCATGTGCTTTCCGCCCTTCTTATAAAAGGGGCACAGGGTATTCGATTTAGTTTTGGAAGAACTACGACCAAAGAAGAAATAAATGAGGTAGTAAGAAGAATGAGGACGATAGCCAACAGAAGGGGTTGAAAGGATGGGACATCCTCTCTATTATTAATCGTATGAACGAACAACATAAAAAATATTTTTGGGCAGTGTTGGGAGTGTCGATAATTGTGTTATCAAGTGCTGCGTGGCGGTTTGCTTCCTCATATTCAGAGTCAATTCAACCAAGCTCATTTCGTAGTTTTTCGGTAAGTGCAGAAGGAAAAGCAATTTCTATTCCTGATGTTGCACCATTTACTTTTAGCGTAGTGACGCAGGGGGATAAAAATCTTGCGAATATTCAGAAGGAAAATTCGGACAAGATGAATAAAGCAATTGCATTTGTGAAGAGTAGCGGCGTTCAAGATAAAGACATTAAAACGCAAAATTATAATGTGCAGCCACGGTACCAGTATTATAGTTGTCCTAAGGATGGGGGTGCATGCCCTCCTTCTCAGATAGTGGGATATGAAATTACTCAGACGGTATTGGTGAAAGTGCGTGATTTTGCTAAGGTGGGCGATATTCTTGCGGGAGTTGTGAATAATGGTGCAAATACTGTTTCTGATTTTCGTTTTACTATAGATGATACAACTGCGGCGCAGGATACTGCACGCGCAGAGGCAATACAAAAAGCAAAGGTAAAAGCAGAATCAATTGCAAAAGCAGGAGGATTTTCATTGGGGCGGCTCCTTGGTATCACTGAGGGGGGGAATTATCCGCAACCAATGATGTATAACTATGCATTAAAAGGTATGGGTGCTGCAGAAACAGCTTCTGCGCCATCTCTTGAGCCAGGTTCACAAGAAACAACAGTAAACGTATCTCTTCAGTACGAAATTAGATAAGAATCTTGTTTCATCATCACGAAATAAAATAAATTGTTTCTGTGTAGTATATGTAGAGAAGTATCAATACTATGAATACCAATAAAAAACTAGTTTTCGTTGGCGTGTTGATTGTGCTAGCTATGTCATTAGGAGTTGGGTATCGTGTGGCGCACGCGAGTTTTTTCGATAATGTGAAGGAGTTTTTAAAGCAGACATTTACTCCTTCTCTTCAATCTACCACCTCAACTACAGCAGAGGTCCCAAAACCTGCCCCATTATATAAACCTGCCCTTGATTATGAAGAGGCGGTTATTGCTGCAGTCGAGAAAGCGACCCCTTCTGTTGTTTCTATTGTGATTTCAAAAGATGTTCCTCTTGTAGAAAATTGTCAGACAAATCCTTTCGGTGATCTTCCTCCTGAATTTCAGCAATTCTTTGGAAATGGAATGCAATTTTCTCAACCTTGTGAGAAAGGAACCACCAAACAGGAAGTGGGGGGAGGTAGTGGATTCGTTGTTTCAGAAGATGGACTTATTTTTACCAATAAACACGTTGTTATTGATACGAAGGCAGAGTACACCGTATTTACGAATGATGGAAAAAAATATGTGGCAAAAGTACTTGCGCGGAGTCCAGTGAATGATATCGCTATTCTTAAAATCGATGCTACAAAATTAACACCTGCGACGCTTGGTAATTCTGATTCGGTAAAATTAGGACAGACCGCAATTGCAATTGGAAACTCACTTGGTGAGTTTCGAAATACCGTGTCAGCGGGGGTTATCTCCGGACTAGCACGTACGGTAACTGCGTCTGGGAGTGGGTTTGGCGCAGAAACAATTCAAGGTGTTATTCAGACTGATGCAGCAATTAATCCTGGTAATTCTGGAGGTCCACTCTTAAATCTTCGTGGTGAGGTAATTGGAATAAATACTGCGATGGCGTCAGGCGCACAAAGTATCGGATTTGCGATTCCTATTAATAGTGCAAAACGTGATATTAAATCAGTAAAAGAAACAGGAAGTATAAAAGTGCCTTATCTCGGCGTGCGTTATTCTATAGTGACAGAAGATATTGCGAAGAAACAGAAGCTAGTAGCGTCAGAAGGTGCTCTCGTGCGTGGTACAAGCGAGGGTCCTGGTGTAATTGTTGATTCTCCAGCGGCAAAAGCGGGGATTCAAGCAGAAGATATTATTACAAAAATAAATAATGAGAAGGTAACTACAGAGAATACAATTGGGCAGATTATTCAAAAGTATGGCATTGGGGATATGGTAACCCTTGAAATAAAACGAGGCGACAAGACACTCTCTCTTAATGTGAAACTGGAGGAACGTCCCGAGCTCTAAGGCGTTGGGAAATTATCAATATCGAATTTTCAATTTTCAAGTAGAGAAAATCGAAGAGACCAATTTTCTAAAAGAGACACTTCTTCTTATTAGCACTGGGTATCTTGGATTGCTAATAGAGTAAAACCTGGTATAATGACTGAGTAATAGTTTCCAGTCTTTTGTGATGTTTGAAAATTGGAAACTGAAAATGAGAAATTTCTATATTGTATGCCCAATTTTAATCGATTTACTATCAAAGCACAGGAAGCGCTTCAGGGCGCACAAGAACTTGTGGCGCGTCAGAATCATGGTGAATTAAAAGGACTCCATCTCCTCTCGGCGCTTATTGAAGATGAACAGACGTTGGTGCGCCCGATGCTTATACGGGCGAATGTAAATATTGCGGCACTTGCTGAACAGGTAGGTACCACCCTTGCGCGTCTTCCGCGTGTATTTGCGGGAACGGGCGGCACGAATAATCAACTTTACCTTTCTCAGGAGCTTATGAAGATTTTGGATAGGGCGGGGGAATTTGCGACGAAGCAAAAAGATGATTTTATTTCTTGCGAACATCTTCTTCTCGGACTTACTGACGCGCCGTCTATGGCACAGGAATTACTTACTCAGGCGGGAGCGCGGCGCGATGTTCTCTTGAAAGCACTTGTTGATTTGCGTGGTTCTTCACGGGTGACCGATGAGACGCCAGAATCAAAATTTCAAGTACTCGAAAAATATGCGATTAATATTACTGAGAAGGCACGCCAAGGAAAACTCGACCCTGTTATTGGAAGAGAGGAGGAGTTGCGTCGTCTTATGCAGATTCTCTCGAGACGCACCAAAAACAATCCGATTCTTATTGGCGAGCCAGGCGTAGGAAAGACCGCAATTGTAGAGGGTCTTGCACAACGCATTGTCTCAGGTGACATCCCAGAGCCCCTCAAAGGAAGAGAGGTTATTATGCTTGATTTAGGCTCACTTATTGCAGGTACGAAGTTTCGTGGTGAATTTGAAGACCGCCTTAAGGCATTTTTGAAAGAGATTCAACGCTCCGAAGGAAAACTTCTTTTGTTTATCGATGAGATTCATATGATTGTAGGAGCGGGTGCCGCAGAGGGCGCAATTGATGCATCTAATTTATTGAAGCCCGCACTTGCACGAGGTGAGCTTCACGCAATTGGTGCCACTACACTCAAGGAATATCAGAAACATATCGAAAAGGATGCGGCACTTGAGCGCAGATTTCAGCCTATTCTTGTTGATGAGCCAACAATCGAAGATTCAATTTCTATTTTGCGCGGACTTAAAGAAAAGTACGAGATGCATCATGGACTCAAGATTTCTGATGAGGCAATTGTGTCTGCGGTGAATCTCTCGGCACGTTATATCACGGATAGATTTTTACCAGATAAGGCAGTTGATCTTATTGATGAGGCAGCAGCCGCAAGGAGATTGGAATCAGAAAGTATTCCCAACGAACTTGATAAGGTGCGCCGTGAACTTACTCGCCTTGAAATTGAGCGTTCCGCTTTGGTACAGGAAAAAAATAATAAGAAGAATGCAACGCGCCTTAAGGAAGTTGACGGAGCAATTTCAAAATTGAAAGGGGACAATACCACCCTTTCAGGACAGTGGCACAACGAGAAGGTGACCTTTGAGAAGTTCCATAATTTGAGAAAGAAAATTGACGATTTGCGCCACGAGGCGGAAGTTGCAGAGCGCGAAGGTAATTTTGAGCGCGTCGCAAAGATTCTCTACGGAGAACTTCCTTCTGCCGAAAAAGAATACCAAGCATTTGAAAAGAGATATTTAAATCAGAAAATAGGAAAGGGAGGAACAACAAAGAAGGAGAAAACAAAGGAAGACAAAAAGAAGGTAGAACTCAGATTTATTAAAGAAACGGTAGATGAGGAGGATATTGCGGGTGTGGTTGCGCGATGGACAGGAATTCCTGTGTCGCGTATGTTGGAACCCGAAATGAAGAAACTCTCTCGTCTTGAGGAGGATCTTGAAAATAGGGTGGTGGGGCAGAGAGAGGCAATTGAGGGTGTGTCTAGGGCACTCAGGCGTTCGCGTGCAGGTCTTGCAGAAGATGACCGTCCTTCAGGTTCCTTTATGTTCTTAGGTCCTACGGGTGTAGGAAAAACCGAGCTTGCAAAGGCTCTTGCTGAACTTATGTTCAATGATGAGAAGGCGCTTATTCGCATTGATATGTCCGAATATATGGAGCGGCACGCAGTTGCGCGCCTTATTGGTTCGCCTCCTGGTTATGTGGGTCACGATGAGGGAGGACAACTTACGCAGATTGTGCGTCATAGGCCTTATAGTCTCATCTTGTTTGATGAGATAGAAAAGGCACATCCTGAGGTATTTAATATTCTTCTTCAAGTGCTTGATAATGGACGATTGACCGATGGAAAGGGGAAGACGATTAATTTTAAGAACACCATTATCATTCTTACTTCAAATGTAGGAAGTACCTATTTCAAGGAGATGTCTCACCTTGGGTTTGGTATGGGAGAGGAAAAAAAGAGCATCGCGGCAAAGGAAGAGAAGTTTAAAGAGGGGGTAAATGAGGCACTTCGTGAAACATTCAGACCCGAATTCCTGAATCGTTTAGATGAGATAGTTATCTTTAATACCCTAAATGCCCAGGCAATTGAAAAAATTGTAGAAATTCAACTCAAAAAACTTGAGGAGAGATTAAGGCAGCGCAATATCCAGATTATGGTGAAGCCGCAGATTAAGAAATATATTGCAGAAAAAGGATTTGATCCAGATTATGGCGCCCGCCCTATTCGACGTCTTATTCAAAAGGTCATTGTGGATGCGCTTGCTGACAAGATAATTCGCGGCGAAGTAAAAGATGGCCAAAAAATTGCTATCTCTCTTAAGGGAGATCGAGTGGAAATTAGTCGCTAAAATTGCTCTTGTGGTTCTATTCCTTCTTTTCTTTTGGATTGAAGGTTCTTCATGGTGGTCCATAATCTTCTTTGTAATTAGTTTTTCTTTTCTTTATTTCTCTGAGTCGCGCGAAAGACAGTCTTTTATTGCCTCGTTTTGGCTTCTCGCACTTTTAAGTGCGTTAGGAATCAGTGCCGCGCTTCAGAATAATGCTTCATTTTATGTTCCCTTCCTTATTGTGCTTCTTTTTACTGCGTTTCTCTCAATTCTTTTAGGCCTTCTTCGTTTCTTTTTTCAGGATCGCGTAGTGGTATATGGTGTAGTGAACACCGTTCTTCTTTTTGGTTTTTTCCTTTATTTTTTTACCTTTTCGCTTTCGTGGACGCTTCTCCTTTTTATTGCGTTAGGTATTTTTTTCCTTTTGCGCGAATTTTTTCTTTTTGCGGGAATCCTTTGGCGGGGGAGGGTATTTTTAGGAAGCATTGTCATCTCATTTCTTGCACTTGAACTCGCAATTCTTGTCCGTTTTTTGCCACTTGGGTTTATAAATGCTACTGCGTCATTATGCCTTTTTCTTGTATTAATGCGTGATACTGCAAAAGCCCATTTTGAAGGCACCTTTAACCTCTCATTTGCTCTAAGAAGCAGCATTATCCTTCTCTTTGGTACGGCTCTTATTTTTGCAGCATCCCCCTGGGGAATCTAGTAGTAACAGGCTTATTTTCTTCTCGTTATATATGTAGAGGTAATAAATGCTGGAAAACTGACATTTATTGCTTTTCCAAGAGAATATCTATACAGTAATCGGGTACTATCGCAAGATAGACCTTCCTGTCGGTAGACAGGGCTTAGTGTGAGGCTAGGCTTTACAGCAACCTATTGGCATAGTGCCAGAGGTATTTAGGAAACAACCGTATGGTTGTTCTCCGCTGTATTCCACCTCGCTCTAAGAGCGAGTTTTTCATTTTTAGGGAGTCCTAAAAAATTAACATTGATATTAAACACACTGCTCGCCTTGTTTCTTCCTCCTCATCCTCACTAATGGCGGAAGGTCGGAAACGGGAGATCGCAGTGTTCCTGAATAATGAAAGGTCGAAGATGGAAAAAATGAACTAAAATTAAGTCGAAATTCTGCATTTACTTCTTGTAAATGCAAAGTCGAAAAGAAAGTATAAAATGAGTAAATTAACACAAAAAATTGCAACAGTTAGCATTGCGATCGTAACGATTGCATCGCTTTCTGGACCTGTATTCGCTCAAACAGCGGATTTACAGGCACAAATCGCTGCGCTTTTAGCGCAGATCCAAACTTTGCAAGCTCAACTCGGCTCACAGAGCGCATCAACTTCTTCATACAATTTTGCTAAGAACCTCACTCTTGGCTCAAAAGGTGCAGATGTAAAAGCACTCCAGAGCTTTTTGATTAGCAAAGGACACTTGGTAATCGCAGCTCCAACCGAGCTTTTTGGTCCTATGACCAAAGCTGCCGTCATTGCATGGCAGAAAGCAGAAGGGATTTCCCCAGCTGCAGGTTACTTCGGTGCGATTAGTCGCGCGAAGGTAAATAGCATGAGCGGAACAGTAGGAAGCGGAACTGGCACAACTCCGGTTGTGACTGTCCCTTCTGGCACTGATCTCGTTGTTTCTCTTGCTTCCGATAATCCTTCTGCAAGGACAATCGGTTCAGGAACTGCATTTAATCCTGCTATGAAAGTAGCATTTACTGCAGGTTCCAAAGCAGTAAAAATTAGCGCTATCAAGATCATGAAGAGCGGCTTTGTCGCGAACACGAACTTGAACGGCGTTGATGTCGTTGATTCGAAGGGCGTCCGTCATGGAAATGTGGTGACTTCAGTAAATGCTGACAACAGCATTATCTTGACTATGTCATCTGATCCTGTGACGGTTGCTGCAGGTTCTTCCGAGACCCTTATGGTCCGATTTAACCTCGCCGCGGGTAACTATAATGGTACCGCGAGCTTCAGCATCAATGATATTGCATCAATCACTGCTGACACTACTTCAATCTCAGGTGCATTCCCAATAACGGGTGCAGCGATGAACGTAGTGAACGGTGGTTCTTCACTCGCGGCAATCACACTCGATGTATTGACGAGCACTGGCTCATCAACCTTGAATGTTGACCCGTTGAGCTCACAGGAACTCACCAAATTCCGTGTGCAGGAAACTTCCTCAAACGAGGGTGTCTACCTCCGCAAGTTGGCTTTGTACAACTACGGTAACGCCGCGGCAAGTGATTTGAGCGATATTCAACTCGTTGCACAGGACGGCACGGTTATTGCAACCGGTGTCGCAAACGACAAGAATGTTACCTTCAATCTCGCGTCTCCTTATTTTGTTGATAAGGGTCAGACAAAAGATTTCACAGTGAAAGCGAAGATTGTAAATGGCACGACAAAGACAATCAACTTCGTAGTGTATAACAACTATGATATTGATCTCTATGGCGCAGCAACGAACGTCTCCGTTATTCCTGGAGCTGGTTCAAACGACACGAGCTTCCCAATCGGTAATGGATTCAACATCCAGACTATTGGTTCTGGCTCAATCACTTTGGTACGTGCTTCAGACTCACCGAGCACCGCAGTAACTCCAGGTTCCACCCAGGTGGTACTTGCAAAGTTCAACGCGAAGCCAACCGGAGAGAACTTTGAACTCCGCCAGGTGAGCTTCTACATTGCAACCACCACCACCGGCATGGTGCTTACGGGCACAGTGTACGTGAAAGTGAATGGTGCAATTGTATACAGCACAGCAGCATCGAATGTGGGAGTGGCTTCAGCTACAACCTTTACTCTCTCCTCATACCCAATCTTAACTGCGGGTGCGGATTCAGTAATCACGGTTGAAGGCTCAATCAATTCCTCAGCAACGACTGCAAGCAGCTATACCGTAACCAACTTTGACCTTATCCAGGCAAAGAGACTCGTCACAAACGATCTCGTTGACCCAGGTACCGGCACAGTTTCCGGCTTAGCAATCTCAGTCAAGTCCGCAGCGCTCGCAGTAACCACACTTTCTACTCCGGTAGCAAACTCTGTGGTTGCGGGAACGAACGGCTATGAATACGCAACCTTCCAACTCAATGCCCAGTCGGGTGGTGAGGATGTAAAGGTTTCGAAAATCGTAGTAACGTCTGATGGCGCGAACCTCACCGAGGTATCAAGCTTCCAGATGTTCAAGGACAGCGACACATCACCGCTTGTAACCAGTGGTTCAACATCGGCGAACGCGGCAACAATTTCCTTTAACTTCTCAACGCCAATCACAGTGACGAAAGCGACTCCAATCATTCTTCACCTTAAGGCGAATGCAGTTTCAGGAACGAACGCACACACGTTCAGTATTGCATCAACAACGTCAGCATTGACGGCAGTAGGTGCAGTAACAGGCAATTCACTTAACAATGGCAGTGACATCACCTTCGCGGGTGCTGGACAGGCCATGACACATGTAGCGTCAGGTAACCTTATTCTTTCTGTAGTATCTGGATCAACAGGAGCTCCTTCTCAGAACCAGGTAGTAGCAGCAAGCACGAATGCGATGACATTCTTCGCATTCAAGTTAACCTCACAGTATGAAGCTCAGAAGCTCACTTCTTTGAAGATTACTGCAACGACCTCAGTGTCAGGTGCACTTGCAACAACCACTCTCAAGAACCTCGCACTTTACGAAGGAACGAACGGCACACCGTTTGCAACCGCACCTCAATTTGATGCGTGTGGTTTGAACCAGTGTTCAGTAACCTTCACCTCAAGCGACAATTTATTGTCGAATCCGGTGCCGGTAACTGGCGTTACTATCTACGTAAAGGCTGATGTAGCAGCGGGTGGCTCAGCGAAACTTGGTAACAACTTTGCGTTCCAAATTGCATCAACAACTGGCGATATCGCCGTGAAGGGTGCAACAACTGCTTCAACCAATGCAACCAAGACTGGTTCAGCATCGGCAAGCGGTTACACATATGTTGTTCCTCAGAGCGTTTCAATCTCCGCAATCTCACCGACTGTGGCGACAAACGTTGGTTTGGGTAGTGGCCAGAACATTGCAATCTTCAAGGTTGCAAACAATGGTAACTCTCCAATCTACCTCTCGACCTCATCTTTGAGTCTCGCGAATGGTGGAACTGCATCAACCTCATTGAGCTTCGGTCTCTACTCATCCATCATGGGTGGTACACAGAGCGATGCATCAGTGACGTACATTGCAACATCAACTGCGTTTGGAACCTCAACCACGATTCCGTTTAACTTAGTGAACCTAAGCTCAGCGAATCGTAAGATTGACGGTGGTTCATGGAGGTATTTGACTGTTAAGACGGCTGGCGCAGCGGCGAACAACGATACGTTCGGGCTCGCGGTATCCGCACTTGGCAACGTCCTCTATGACGCTGTTGAAGCTGACCTCGGCTACGATGGAAACGGAGACGGAGATTTGTCGGATACTATCTACGGTCTTTACGTAGATGGAACTCCTTCACTTGCTACTGTTACCGCAAAGTCCTAGTAGCTTTTACCTGGTTTCCTAATAGCGCATAATTAGATAAAAGACCCCTTCGGGGGTCTTTTATTTATTGAGTTTCTGATATTCTTGGAGTAAACTGAAGCTCATATGTTTAATTACTTCAAAGTTTCTAAATTCTTTCTTATATTGCCTGTGTTAGGAATTTTTATCGTAAGCACTTCAACACTTTTTCCTTTTATTGTAGGGAAGTATGTGTGGTTTCGTTCGACTGTTGATATTGCTCTTCTGTTATTCCTTTTCGGACTTCTCCTTCATGATAATCAGTCTGTAATGTGGAGTAGAGTGAAATTTGTTTTAAAACAACCACTAGTAAGAGCAGTGTCGCTTTTCGTACTCATCTTTCTTTTTGCGGGTTTTTTTGGAGTCGATCCAAAGATGTCTTTCTGGTCTAACTTTGAACGGGGTGAGGGAGGTCTTCAAATCATTCATTTTTGGATTTGGTTTATTCTTCTTGTTTCAATGTTTAAAGAAGAAAAAGATTGGAGAACTATTTTTGGATTTGCACTTACAGGCGGCGTACTTATGGCGGCATATGGATTTCTCGCAGGTATTGGTGCGAATGGGTTTATTGGTCCAAGGCTTGGTGCGGACAGAATCTCCGGTTCTATTGGGAATCCTGCATATACCGCAGCATATTCCATATTTATGCTGTTCTATATAGGGTACCTTTTGGTGAGTAAATATAGAACACAATTACGTTCAGCGGGCGCGATTGTTCTTTACTTACTTACTGCACTTTTTCTTACTACATTTTTACTCGCTGCAACACGTGGCGCATTTATAGGTCTTGTAGTGTCTATAGTCGCATTTCTTGGATTTGTTATGTTTGTTCATAAAGAATGGAGAAAATGGTTTATTACTGCTATTGTAGTGCTTATTTTGTTGGTTGGACTCGGGGTGAAATTCAAAGATTCTACATTTGTAAAAGCAATTCCAGGTTCACGTATTTTTGATATTTCGGTTACCACAAACACATTTAAGGATAGATCGTATATGTGGAATATCGCGTTAGAAGGGACAAAAGAACGACCATTATTAGGATGGGGACCCGAAAACTACCTTCGCGTATTTGAACGGCATATGGATATTAATTATTTCAAACCAACCGAAGGATTTGGAGCATGGTTTGATAGAGCACATAGTATTTATTTTGACTATCTTGTAGAGACTGGTATTCTCGGACTTCTAAGTTTTCTTGGAATGTTTGTGGCGTTTTATTCACAATTTTTGAAAAAGCGAAAAGGAGAATCAGTATTGAGCACAAAATCAACACTTGAGCAGGCGCTCCTTTTCTCTATACTTCTCGCATATCTTGTACAGGGACTTGTGCTTTTTGATGTATCACCAATTTACTTAAATGTGTTTCTTATCCTGGCGTTTGGCGCGTATCAATTTCAATTGCGAGAATTGAAGGGTGTAACAAAATCAACAAACAAGTAATTATATGAATCCCGTTAGAAAATCACTAAATATATTTTCAAATAAATACAAAATGAATATCTTTCTTATAAAAATAGTCGAAATAAATAAAATTTTAATTTTCTAACGGGATGAAGCAAGTCATAATCGTTCTTGGAATTATAGTGACAATACTTAGTGTTGTGTATGGTGCATATATGCCATTGGTAAAAGCGCAGAGTTATATTAGTGCACTTCGCAATGTGCAATCAGTTCGTTCTGTTGATGGGTTTAAAACACTGTTTGACGTGCCAATTTCGTTTTACTCTCCTATAGGTGATGAGGAGGTGGTGAAATTTCTAAGCAATGATATTTTGGGGGTTGTTTCTCAGCCAAATCAACAAGAGGCAGTATCGCGCGCATTAGTAGAGTATATTGAGCCCCATCTTTTTCAAACCAGCGTAATCCACCTTCTTAATGGAAGCAGTATGCGTTCTATTCTTTGGCAAAAACATGGGCGCGATGAGGATTATGTGCTTGCTGAGGCGTATTTGAAAAAAGCATATGCGATTGGACCAAAACTTCCTCCCGTATTATACGGCCTCCTTAATTTGTATTCTTTGAAAGAGGATAAGGATAACATGCAAAAGATTGCAAAAATTATTCTTACCTATTGGCCATCAGATGAGAAAGTAAAAAAACTTGTTCAATAGAGATTATCGATTAGTAATTAGTATAGGATTCGTTGTTGGGGTTTTGATATTTATTCCATTGAAGAACATTGGAATACATATCTCTCCTCCGCTCTTTTTTGCTTCAATAATCGGGTTTACCGTCTTTGCTCCATGTGCATTCTTCATCCTCAGATTGTTGAGTAGGTACTGGCCTGTTTTTGAGCAGTTTGGTAAATTCGCTGCGGTGGGTACATTGAATGCGCTTATCAATTTGAGTGTGTTGAACGCATTGGTTTTTTTTACCAACATAACACAAGGCATCTATTTTAGTGCATTTGCGTCCCTTGCGTTTATTATATCCAAAGTAAGTAGTTATTTATGGAATAAGTTTTGGACATTTGAAAGTAAAACAAAAATAACGATGAAAGAGTATGCGCATTTTACTGTTTTTACGCTCGCGGGTATGGCACTGAATGTGGGAATAATCTCTTTGCTAGTTTCTTGGGTCGGTGCTCCGTACGGCATTAGTCCAAAAGTATGGATAAATATATCCGCGCTTATTGCGGTTGTAGTTACGATGACTTGGAATTTCTTGACGTATCAAAGAATAGTTTTTAAGGAAAAAGAGCGTATTTAAAGAGTTTGTAGAGCGATTTTGGCGCCTCTTTCCAAAGGTTAAGTTTTGATTTTCCAATTTTTCTTTCGTAGCAAGAGATTGGAATTTCTGCGATAGTGAGCCCTTTTCTTGCCGCCTTGAGGATTATTTCAAAAAGAAATGCATTACCGTTCTCGTATGTCTTGAGGGTAAGCCATTTGTCTCGTCTCATAATCCTTGAATTATTAGAAAAATCTTTTAAGTGTATTCCTGTGATGAGCTTAAGAAGAATGCTGCCCGGTCGGCTAATAAGATATTTCATTCTAATCACGAGAGACTTTTTCTCATAATAACCATGCGAACCATATCGATATCCTATCGCCATATCGAATCCCTCTTTGATTTTTTGGTAGAGTCTCACCATATCTTTCACAGGAAGGCATAAGTCTGCGTCTGCTGAGAGAATATATGTTCCTAAGGCTGCATTGTAGCCATCGCGCAATGCAGAGCCAACGCCATTTAATGCAGGCCGTGTTATTATGCGCACGTTTTGAAATTTTTTGTTCAATTCTTCAATCAGTTTTTCAGTACCATCCTGAGAATTGTCATCAACAACAATGATTTCCGTGGTCACATCCTTAAATTTCTCCTCAATTTCAGGGATGAGAATTGCAAGATTCTCCATTTCTTTATAGGCGGGTATTATTACTGATAGCTCTAATTCTTTCTTTTCCATATTAAATGTGTTGTTTGCTAAGCTAATGACGCTATTAAATTATAGTACGTTAAGTTATTGAATTGCTAGTAGTAATTGTTGAAATAATTTTCGGTAGTAAGATAAGAACTTGAAAAAATAACGAAAGGACAAGAAGGAGGAACCAAAATAGACACCATTTTTCTGTTCTGGTATTATTGCTTTGTTATGCAACAGAGCTTCCGAACTATTGGATTTTGTCGCGTGTGTGGTTATGAAAATCTAACCCCAATCCTTTCATTGGGGGAGTTGTATGTCTCTAATTTCTTAGACTCTCCAGATGACACGCGTGGTGTAAGGGCACCACTTGAGTTAGTGCTTTGTAACGCAAAGGATGGAGGATGTGGTTTATTACAATTGCGACACACTGTATCGGGTGAGGCGATGTATCGAAATTATTGGTACCGCTCAGGTATTAATAAGACGATGACCGACGAACTCAATGGAATTGCAAAAAAAGTGAGTTCAATCGCGAATCTAAAGAAAGATGATTATGTAATAGACATAGGTGCAAATGATGGCACTCTCTTGAGGGGATACAAGATAAAAGGATTACACACCGTAGGATTTGAGCCCGCAAAAAATTTGGAGCAATACAGCACAGAAGGAACTACGAAGATTTTTGCTGATTTTTTTAATCATGAGGTGTGGAAAAAGACCTTTGGCAATGTAAAAGCAAAAGCAATTACTGCAATTGCAATGTTTTATGATCTTGATGATCCAAATGCATTTGTTGCGGATATTGTGAAGTGTCTGGATGATGAGGGATTGCTTGTAATCCAGATGATGTACCTACCTTCATTTCTTGAGCGAAACGCATTCGATGGTATTTGTCATGAACATCTTGAATATTATTCTCTCCTTTCTTTGGAGGGCCTTCTTTCGCGGCATAAATTAGAGGTTGTGGATGTAGAGATGCGAGAACATATTAATGAGGGAAGTGTGCGTGTATATGTGAGAAAGGCGGGCAAGGGACGCACTCTTAGTGTTGCAAAAGGCGCCAAAGAAAGAGTAGAGGCCTTGAGAAAAAAAGAAAAGAAACTCGAGCTTCATGATAAAAAGGTGTATGAGGCACTTGTGGGGAGGGTTCTCGACGCAAAAAAGAAGGCGGTAGCATTTATAAAACAGGAGGTAGCAAAAGGAAAAATAGTGCACGGATATGCCGCTTCCACAAAAGGGAATACTACACTTCAATTTTATGAACTTACCCCAGAGTTGCTACCTGCGATTGCTGATCGTAATCCGATAAAGTGGGGGAAGTATACCGTAGGAACCGTAATCCCAGTAATATCAGAGGACGATTCACGTGCACAAAAACAAGATTATTATTTTGTACTTGCATGGCATTTTTTGCCAGAATTTATTGAGAGAGAGAAAGATTTTTTTGAGAGAGGGGGGAAATTCATTGTTCCTATGCCAGAATTTCGAGTTATTGGTAGAGAGGATTTAGAATAACAAAATGAAAAAAGTTGCCCTTATTACCGGCATTACAGGTCAAGACGGGTCGTATCTCGCAGAACTTCTTTTACAAAAAGGATACAGCGTGCACGGAATGGTGCGGCGCGTGAGCACATTTAATCGTCAGCGCATCGAACATCTTTTTCCAGATATGCACGGGAAGAAGAATCTTATTACCCTTCATTATGGTGACCTTACCGATTCAAGTTCGCTTCATCGAATTGTGAGAGACCTCCGTCCTCACGAGGTTTACCATTTAGGTGCTCAAAGCCACGTTCGTGTAAGTTTTGATATACCCGAGTTTACTGGCAATACTACTGGTCTTTCAACTATTCGTCTTCTTGAGGCCATTCACCATGACAATCCTGAAGCAAGGTTTTACCAAGCTTCTAGTTCAGAAATGTTTGGGAAGGTATCAGAAATTCCTCAAAAAGAGACAACCCCGTTCCATCCGCGAAGTCCTTATGGCGTGGCCAAGGTGTATGCATATTGGGCGGCAGTGAACTATCGAGAAAGTTACGGAATGCATATATCGAACGGTATTCTTTTTAATCACGAGTCTCCTCGGCGTGGTGAGAATTTTGTTACTCGAAAAATAACTATTGGATTGGTGGATATTGCGGCAGGGAGAGCAAACACACTTCACCTCGGCAACCTTGATGCAAAAAGAGACTGGGGTTATGCAAAAGACTACGTAGAAGGAATGTGGTTGATGTTACAGCAGGACAAACCAGATGATTATATTCTTGCAACGAATGAAAGCCACACCGTA
>JBAYKY010000010.1:0-26537 GCA_041664385.1 Minisyncoccota bacterium | reverse complement strand
ACCGTAAGAAATTGCACTACTATTGCACACGTAATAAGCGCCCCTATCGCAAGAAGCCCATAAAATGCACGAGTGGCAACCGGTACTTCAATGAGGTGTCCCTCTCCCACCTGATCTGCAAGTACGTCTTCAATTTGAATAGATGTTCCCCGTTTCATATACAAATAATTACTTTAGTTGATGTAATTGCTCACGAAAACGTTTTGCCCCCATCCATATACATGCTCCTACCGCCAACGAGTATACAAGTTCTCGCATAATACTGTGAAATGAGAAAAGAGAAATACCAAAAAGAGAAAGAAAACCATAAAAAAGGAAGGTCCCTCCTACAAGACTTATAAAAAAATCGATGTGCGGATTCCCCGTAAGAAATCGGCGAATAAGAATAATACAAAAGAGAGTGAGAAAAAGCACTGCTATTTCGGGAAGCCAAAATGGTACCCACGCAAGGGTAAGTACAATAAATACAATCCCAAAGAAAAAAAGAGTGCTGCGCGATACACCAATAAAAACGTATGAGAGAAAAAGGATAAGAATAAGATTAGGAACTATTCCATATATACGAAGAAATCCTCCTTGTTGAAGGAAGAAGAAAAACATAGAAAGAAGAAAAAGGATAAGAATGCGATTGATGAGTTGCATACAATATTAGGGAAAATGCGTAAGCACGAGTACCGATCTTAACTCCTCAATTTGATACGGTGTTGCAATATCAGAAGCATGCCACACTTTTTTCTCATCATCACGAACAGTAGTTACCGTGCCAATAAGAAGCCCCAAAGGAAATTCGGGAGCGCTATTTGTAGCACTATCTCCCTCCACAAGAAGAGCGTCTTTGGGAATAAGTTCGAGATGAGGAGGAATACCACCCTGAACCACTGCTTTCACACGCCCAGCTCCTACAAATGCGCTCGTTTTCCAATCTGCACTAAAAATAGTCTCTACTTCACTTTGTGTTGTTCTCACTGCTTTTATTCTTCCTAATAAAATATTCTTTGCTGCAAGCACCGGCATACCCACCGCAATACCATCCGCAGTCCCCTTATTAATGACAAGAGAACTTTTATCATTGAATGGATATCGTGAATACACTTCGACACTTACCGAAAAATCTCCTTTCTTATCTGGTGAGACAGTTTGAAGAGCTGCAAGTTCGCGCTTGAGTGACGCATTTTCCAACGTAAGATCATTCACCACTTGATAGCTGTACGCAGAATCAAAAAAATGAGCAATAAAATTACGCGAGTAAGAAAAAAAATCGCTCGCCTCCTTACGAAAGAAAATGAGGATTACAAAACATATAACAAGAAATATTGCCCGTAATAATCCTTTGAATGTCTTCATAGCAAGAAAAACAACTAGTCATCGAGTTTCAAACGTGAGAAATTATTCAACAAGTGTTTATGCTCGTCGAAACGCTCACATACAAGTCCTGCACCTCGTGCCACACACGTGAGTGGATCTTCCACAATTTGCACATTCACCCCAATCTCTTTCTCAATAATCTGCGCAATACCACGCAGGAGACTTCCTCCCCCACATACATACATTCCATTCTTATAAATATCGCCTACGAGTTCTGGCGGTGCAGACTCAATAAGATCTTTTAAGGCCTCTACTACGAGCTTTAAGGGGCGTACAAGCCACATACGAACCTGAGTGTCACGAATTGCTATTTCGCGTGGAAGTCCATTTCCTACATCGCGTCCGCGAATAGTAAGTTCAAGTTTTTCACCTGTGGTCATTGCAGACCCTACCGCAATTTTAATCTCTTCTGCAGTTGGTTCTCCGATATGCAAACGCAATTCATCGCGAACTCCCTTGATAATTTCGTTATTCAAAAAATCTCCTGCAATCTTTAGGCGCTTCGAAACCACAATGCCGTTCATCGAAATAATTGCCATATCGGTCGTACCTGCACCGATATCCACCACAAGAAATGCGGAAGGCATATTGATATCGAGATGACTTCCAAATGCTGCCGCAAGTGGCTGTTCGATAAGATATACCTTGTTTGCACCTACCTCATGCAACAAATCTTCCACTGATTTTCGTTCCACCTCAGTAAGGTTAGTAGGAACGCTTACCACAGTCTCAGTTACCCATGACCATGGAATACGCTCATTTTTTAGAAAATGCTGAAGCATCTCTTTTACCATATCAAAATCAGCAATCACTCCATGACTCATTGGGCGAATTGCAGTGATATGTGCGGGAGTACGCGAAAGCATCTTCTTTGCTTCTGACCCTACTGCCACTACATGATCAGTTCTGTTATTAAAGGCCACGATGGTAGGTTCATTCACCACAATGCCAGAACCCTTAAGATATACCTGTGTGGTGTCCGTACCTAAATCAATGCCGATGATCTTCTTGAATATCATTATATTGTTTGTTTCTTTTGAATCGTTTCCAAAAGCTCCTCTTCACTTACCATTACCGCCTCTTTCTTTCCACGCTGTTTCAGCTCGTATTTCCCTTTTTCCATCGTTTTTGCACTTACCACTATCCTCCAAGGAATACCGATGAGATCAGCATCACTAAACTTTTCCCCTGCTGACATCTGCTCCCTATCGTCGTAGAGCACCTCAATCCCCCGTGAGGTAAGAGTAGTATAGAGCGCTTCTGCACTTTTTTTCAAATCCTCAGTCATTGTTCCTAATGCAAGAAGATGCACGTGAAACGGTGCTACACTTTCCGGCCATATAATCCCTTTTTCATCATGAAATGATTCCACAAGTGTTGCCATCGTGCGACCAATACCAATACCATAACATCCCATATAATATGGCTTCTCCGAACCATCTTCATCACGGTATACTGCGCCTTTCATAAGATTCGTATAATAGTAGCCAAGCTGAAACGTGTTTCCTACCTCAATACCGCGTCGTTCAAGAAGTATCTTTCCGTTTTCTGCATAATCTCCTGGTTTTGCGGCAGCGATATCAGCAAGTATTTCACAGGTAAAATCACGGCCATAATTTACATTGATAGAGTCAGTGGTTTCTTTCTTTTGTCCTCCAATTAAATTGCGAGCATTTTGTAATACACTATCTCCAATATATCGCACACCCTTATGACCCCAGCAGTGCACATATCCTCGCTTTGTACCAATGAGCGTTAGGTCGGTGTCTTCAGCAGGAATGAGTTGCCCTGTTGCATGAAGTACATTTTCAAGCTTTATCTTATTTACTTCCAAATCACCAGTGACAACTGCAATAATAATTTCCCCATTGGAACGGTTCTTGTACACCACATTTTTAAGAAAATTGTTCTTCTCTTTTTTATAATGCTTTTCGTTATCATCCATTGTCTGCACCCATGCAGGTTGTTCAACAATTTCCATCGGCATCATAGCCTCTTCCTGATTTGCAGGATTCCTCTTAAACTTTGCAATGTCTTCGTGCGCCGCATATGCTCCATCCTCAGTAGTAAAATACCTGCTTTCTCCGATTTCTGATTCCACAATAAATTCATGAGAGTACTCACCGCCAATATAACCGTTATCCGCTTCCACCATAGTAGTCACAAGTCCCATACGTTTAAAAATGCGCGTATATACCTTTTTCATCTCCTCGTAGGTCTTCTTAAAGTCTTCCTCATTCCTATGAAATGAGTATCCATCTTTCATAATAAATTCACGTACACGCAATAAACCACCACGAGCTCTTAATTCGTCACGAAATTTTGGTGAAAACTGATAGAGTTGGAATGGAAGATCTTTATAACTCAGTTGGTACTTACGCACGAGGTCTACAAACATTTCCTCGGCAGTTCCCCCAAGTGCAAAGTCAGAGCCTCGCCTATCCTTCACTTTCATTAACTCGAAGCCAGTAGTGCTTGTGCGATTTGTTTCTTTCCATAGTTCAAGCGGATGTAAAATAGGAGCAATCATCTCCTGTGCGCCCACGCGATCCATTTCCTCCTTCACAATTTGCATAATATGCTCCTGGACTCTGTGACCAATAGGAAGAAAATAATAGCGTCCCGCAACAGACTCTTGGATATATCCTGCCTGCTTCAACAATTTCGCCGATACAATAGTATCCTCTTCGGAAAATGTCTTGCTTGTTTTTAAGAAATAATAGGATTGCTTCATAGTGTTATTAGCGAGATATTTTTACCACATCGTGAATCGTCACAAGAACCATAAGTGCGAGAAGTGCTATAAAGCCAACGCCATTAATAATCTGTTGCGTCCGCGAAGAAATGGGACTTCCTTTCATCTTCTCAATAAAAAGAAAGAAGACTCGTCCACCATCAAGTGCAGGAAACGGGATGAGATTTAGCACTGCGAGGTTCACAGAAATGAATCCGATAAGTTGTGCAAGATACACAAATCCCATCTTCCCTGTTTGTGCCGCTAACGTAAAAATACCAACAGGCCCCGCAACACTCTGCAATGCCATACGAGGCGCAGTAAATACCCCTATGATAAGATTTGCAAATCCAAGGATAGTAAGCCATAACACCGAGGCCATCGCAGTAAATCCTGCTCCTAATGCGGAGAAAAATGGTTTTGAAGGAAATCCCATCTCCACAAGTTCAACACCAAGTGCTCCCTCTCCTTGTGGAGGATTTACACGAGGAACAAGTGTGGTCTCAATAGTCTTCCCCTTGCGTGCTACTTCAAGCCTTACTTCAGTTCCAGCAACATTTTTTACTGCCGTAATAAATTCGCTGCTTTGTATCGGATCTTTTAATTCAACCGTTCCTAATGTTGCCGAAATAATAACATCACCCTGCATAAGTCCCGCACTCGCTGCAGGAGAACCTTTATCAATTTCACCAAGAATAAGATGCGCGGGGCTCCCCGTCATGAAGACACCGGAAAAAATAAACCATCCTACAATAAGATTCATCATTACCCCCGCAATAAGAATGCATGAACGCTTCCATATTGCTTGATGAATAAAACTACGCTGAGGATCAACAGGAACTCCTCCCTCCTCCACCTGTGATTCTTCTCCATGAATACGCACAAATCCACCAAGCGGTAAGAGATTTATGCTATATAATGTCTCTCCAAATTTCTTTCCAAAAAGCTTGGGAGGATATCCAATGCCAAATTCTTCTACTTTTACTCCAAATAGTTTTGAAGCAATAAAATGCCCGAATTCATGCGCAATGACAAGTATTATCAATCCTATAATTACAGCTACAATAATCATTATTCTTCGATTTCTTTTATTTTTGCCCCAAGGATGCCCTCGATTTCTTTATTAGTTGCATCCATATATTTTTGAACTAATTCCTTCTGTTTAAACTTCTGATCCTCTCCTAATCCACCTGCGGCAAATGTTGCTTCTACTCCCTTGTTCGCTTCATCGCGAAGCTGACGCAAACGAATACGAAATTGTTCGCTTATTTTTTTCACATGCTTTCCGAGTTCTTCGCGACGCTCCTCGCTAAGTTCTGGTAAAAAAACACGAATAGTATTTCCCTCGACACTTGCCGTGAATCCGAGAGATGTCGTTTCGATTGCTTTTGCGGCTGGTTGCACCGCTTCTTTATCCCATAATTGCACTACAAGCTCGCGTGGAGGAACTACTGAAATAGTCCCCATATGCTTTAAGGGAGTAAGATTACCATAGTAATTTACTTTTACTTCTTCAAGAATCACCGTAGAAGGCCTATTCGCACGTACGCCTCCTATCTCTTTTTTGAATTCTTGAAATGTATTTTGTGCTTCTTTTTTAAAATCATCTGCGCTCGTTATTGCCATAGGTATATCAATTATAGGTGCCCCGCGCTTCGTATTCAACTGCTTTCTGTTGAAGGCCCGGGTTTATATTAAATTGTTTTACTGCCATCTCGCGCGCAAGCAAATGAGTAAGTGTCTCCGCATATTGCACACTTCCCTTCGTATATAAGGAGAGGATCTTTTCCTCAATGGTTCTCATGAGAATTCCTTTCGTATCATCTTCAGGAATCTTCTTGGTGACCCCTTGAAGAAGCGAGAGTGCTCTCCCTAATCTTCCAAATGAGGCGCGGGCAATTTCTTTTGCACGCGCAGAGGTTGCATGATATTCCTGCTCCAAAATCCTTTGAATCTCATCGCGCGAAAAACGCCTAAAATAGATTCGAGAAAGACGGGAAAGAAGTGGAGAAAGAAGCATTTGCGTATCATGCGTCACTAATATAATAAGTCCGTGTGAAGGAGGTTCTTCTACAATCTTTAACATTGCACCTTCTGCTTCATCGGTTAACGCGTGCGCATCATCAATAAGCGCGATACGCTTTGGCGAATGAAATGGAGTCTGCCACAAGAAATGCTTTACTTCCCGCACTGCATCAATGCCAATAGTCCCTTTCTCATTTGGACGAAGAATCATTAAATCACCAAGAGGCTCTTCCTCAGTTGCTCCCGCTTCACCTATCTTCTTGCCTCGCTCAATCATGTGTGCACATTCATACGCGAATGAACGCTTTCCAATACCCTCATCACCAAAAAAAAGATACGCGTGTCCGAGTGTTCCTTCTCGAATAAAATGCGTAAATGCTTTTTGTATGTCTTCGTGGCCGAAGATCATAATTCTTAACGCCTCAAAAGCGTTCGTTTATATACGTCCAAATGGTTAAGGATGGTCGCAGTACCCTTTGCCACACAAAGAATAGCCTCTTCCGCAACATATGCCGGAACGCCTAATGAGCGCTTAATAAATTCCTCAAGATCACGGAGCTGCGAACTTCCCCCTGAAAGAATGATTCCTTTTTCCATAATATCTGCAGCAAGTTCAGGCGGCGTCACATTGAATACGGACTGAACGGCATTCATAATATCAACGAGGTGTCCGTTAATTGCTTCTGCAACTTCGTTCGAGTTAATTACCATATCTTTAGGAAGTCCTGAATGAAGGTCTCTTCCACGAATTTTCATCTCCATCTTATTGCGATTTTGCATTGCCGTACCAATGGAAATCTTAATATTTTCTGCAGTATTCTCCCCAATCGCAAGTGCGTACTTCTTTTTAATATACTCGCTAATTGCATTATCAAACCGATTTCCCGCCACACGCAAACTCGCCCACGTGACAATACCACCAAGTGAAATGACTGCCACCTCAGTAGTGCCACCACCAATATTCACAATCATATTTCCTTCTGCGGAATGAATAGGAATACCTGCACCGAGTGATGCAAGAAGTGGTTCCTTTACCAAATATACTTCTCGTGCGCCCGCTTCTTTTGCCGCATTCATTACGGCGCGATGTTCTGTTGAAGTAATGCCTGCAGGAACTGAAATGACCACTTCAGGACGAATCACATTAAACGTACCAATACTCTTCGTAATAAAATACTTAAGCATCGCCTGTGTAATATAATATTCTGCAATCACACCATCTTTGAGTGGTCGATACGTTACAATATCATCCGGAGTGCGCCCTACCATTTCTTTTGCTTCTGCGCCCACTGCAAGTACCGTATTATCCGGTTTACGAAGCGCAACTACCGTTGGCTCGTTTATCACAATACCGCGCTCAGGAAGAAAGACGAGGGTGTTTGTGGTGCCAAGATCAATACCAATTTTTCGTGTAAACATGTGTTATCTGTACGGTTCTACTCTACTACCGACCGCGATAAAATTCAAATAAATTATGCATATTGCCAAAAAAGCTGCGGAAGGTTACCGTAAGGGAACTGATGATTATCAAGTCGCGCACTAGGAAAGCACTTCTCTCTTTTTTCATTGCTATCTTCGTTATTATAGGGGCATATTTAGCACTCAAAATGCAGGGCATTGTAATTGATACCGAACATCTCCGTCTTGCAAAGGCGGGTGGGCTTTATTTCCATTTCACTCCTCGCGACGCAACACTTTCCCTTAATGGAAGGGAACGAGCGGAACGGGGTGGATTTTTAAGCCATGATATTTTTATCGATGGACTTGCACCAAATACCTATATTACTGCCCTTACCCGTGAAGGGTACGGCGAATGGCATAAAGAACTTACGGTAAAACCAGGTCAAGTTACTTCTGCAAATCATGTTGTCCTCTGGCCACAATCGATTCTAAAGGAACTTATTGCAACAAGTACCGATGCATTTTGGACAACTGCACAAGGCCCTCTTACTCAGCACAATACAAAGATTTCTATAACAAATAAGACTCTCCAAGGCACGGAGGTTATTGCACACGCCGCAAATTCTGAGCTAATCGTTACCCGTGACCGAAATGCATTCTATTTCATTGACCTTGATACGCCCTCTACACCACTCAATATTACAAGGCTCTTTCTCTCACTCAAAGAGCACCAATCTACCACTTCTACTTCCGCAGTAATTCAAAATATCTTTTTCCATCCCTTTAATTCAACAAAGCTTATTCTTGTTACCAAAACCTCACTCTATCTCCTTGATACAAGGAAGAATGAGCTTGAACAACTCTTCACCACAAAAAATATTCTCACATATGCCACCACCAATAGTGGCATAGTGGTAATAGATAATGCGGGCAATGGAACCGTAATTAACCTTATAGTTCATACCACCACTTCTTATCCTCATATTGTTGCCTCACCCACACGTATTGCGTTAAATTCCAATGGTTCCTATCTGATGTCTCTTGATACTCAAAATACTCTTTCTCTTTTTGATATAAACACTAATACCACCACTTCCCTTGCGCGTAATGTCGAATTTTTCTCATTCTCTCCAGATACTACACGCGCAGTATTTATTACCAAGGATCATATGCTCTCACTTATATATCTCGAAGAATATGAGGGAGACATCGTACATAAAAAAGGTGAAATAGAAACAATGAAAATTGAGGAGACGGCAAACTTCCCAACCTTCACTTGGATTCCCTCCGCGCCAAACTACTTCTTCATACAAGCAGGCTCGAACCTCTTGGTAGAAGAATTTGATATACGCCCTCCTCGCAACCGATACACTATTGAAAAAAATGTTACTTCCTTTGCATTAAGCGGCCCCCTCTTCATCCTGCACGAAGACGGAACCCTCACCCGCACCATTCTTGAGAATTAATATAAAGAAAATAAAAACCACCTCGTTCCCAAGGTGGTCTATTTTTAAAAACTATATTCTTACTGCCGCAATCCACCATGAAAGATCTCGTTCGCCCCATGCCGGGGGAAAGAACATACCATACCCAAATCCTGGTGATTTAAATTCCTGGAACTGCGTAAGATAAAAACCCTCTTCCTCTTTTTTATCTGCTACGGTACCACCAACGATAGACTTTCCTTTGGGAAAATCAAACGAGAATTTATTTATAAGAGCAATAAATTCACGAGGCGCCGCAAATCGATATCCCAGATTCTTCAACCTTGCAAAAAGAACTTTGGCGCGCGTATCTTCTACGGGATTATTAATAAGAGAAGGAGGAATAAGCTCAACCGCCACGTTTTCCTTTCCTACTCCGTGTTTATACCAATCCATTTCTACATACAACTCAGGAGAGCGAGCAAATCGAAAAGCAGTTGAAAGTGGTTCATAATATTCATTGTTATAATCCACCTCAACTATATATCGCGGACAGACACCTAAGAGATTTCTCAAATCTCTTCGGTCAATGCGACTTACATATTCAGGATTCATCATTAAAAAATCTGAAAGGAACCCTGATTCATACACAGCCTGAAGCTGCTTTCTTGAAGCACCACTTTGTGCGATAAGGTTTAATACCTGTTTCGCCTGTTCGAGAGTTGCAGATTTGTCTTCCATAGCAATTTCTCCTTTGGTTCGCGTTCATACTGTCTGGAATTTCCAGCTCTCATTACTTGCGACCATATATTAAAGAACAACCCTATAGTACAACTTCCAAAGCAAATTGGTCAATAAATATTCTCTCACTTATACAAATCTACAAAAATCTCTTCTTGAACGAGTATTGCTGGAGCTAGTTAAAAAATCTTCGAGTGAGGAGGAAGGAGTAGGAATTTACTGTTGTTTGAATCCCCCGCTATGAGCGGGGTTGAGTTCAGTAAATTCCGTAAATGCATGACGATAAACGAGATTAGATTTTAACTTGCGAAAGTTTACATAGCGAAAGAAGAGATTTTTGTAGATTAAAAATCCCTCGCTCGTGCGAGGGATTTTCTTGAATTAACGTTTTCTCCATTGCTGCGGTCGGCGTGCTTTTCGAAGACCTGGTTTCTTACGTTCCACCATACGTGGGTCACGTTTCATAAAGCCTAAGACCTTAAGACGTGAACGCCAAATAGGATTCATAAGGATGAGTGCGCGGGAGACACCAAGGCGAACCGCCTCCGCCTGTGAGCTTACACCACCTCCTGACACTTTTGCGGTCACCTCATACTCCTTCAAGGAAAGTCCCTCAAAAGGGCTTACTACGGTGCGACGATGCTTCTCAAGAGGAAAATACACTGCGAACTTTTTGTCGTTCACTTCTACATTCGTTCCAGGCTTTCCTGCGTGAATACGCACTCGTGCAATGGATGTCTTTCGACGTCCCACCGCTTCGAAGTAACGTCCTGCTTTTGGTTTTACTGTTTTTGTCGTTTTCGGTGTCATAGGTCTCGTTAGTCAACAATCTTCAATCTCCTCATGCGTCTTGATGAAAGCTTATTCTTTGGCAACATAAGTCGTACTGCACGGCGTAATACCCATCCTGGATTCTTCTCAAATACATTTTCAAATTTTCTCTCATGCAAATGACCAAGAGGACCGGTATGTTTGTAATACATTTTTTGCTCTGCCTTCTTCCCAGTCAACTTGATTTCTTTTACGTTTGAAACTGAAACCGAGTCAGTCCCCTCTACACGAGGATCATAGCTTGGATTCTTCTTTCCCTGAAGAATGATTGCGATTTCTGAGGCAACTCTTCCTAAAGGTTTTTGTTTTGCGTCAATCTGATATTCCATATTATACAAATTCAATTGTTGCCATCGCGGATGCATCATGCTTCCGCGGTTTCGCCATTTTAATCACGCGTGTGTATCCTCCCTTCCTATCTGCATAACGCGGCGCAATCTCGTGATAAAGCTTGTAGGCGTTTACTTTTGGAAGTGCTCTCATAATGAGCCTTAATGAAGTTACATTCTGCTTCTTTGCATGAGTAATCATACGCTCAACAAAACCACGCAACGCTTTGGCTCGTGCCTCAGTCGTGACAATCTTTTCATGCGAGATAAGGTGATTCGCAAGCCCTTTCATAAACGCTCTGCGTTGCCCCTTCTCTCTTCCAAATTTTTTCACTGTCTTTGCGTGTCTCATGATTACTTCTTCTTTCCTTTCTTTTCTTTGTGTTCAGTTATTTCGGTTTTTGTTACCTCGATAGTCGCGAGCTTTTCAAAATGGTCCTTAATAATATTGACTGATTTATGAAATGCTTCAGAAGGTGTAATAGAACCATCAGTCTCCACTTCAAGAATGAGACGATTATAATCTGTTCTATCCCCTACGCGCATGTTCTCTATTGAGAATGCGACGCGCACCACTGGAGAAAAGAGCGCATCAAGCACAATCGTACCCACAGGAAGTCTTTCAAGCTTGCGCATCTCGGAAGGAATATAACCGAGTCCCTTCTCAATAGTAATTTCTAAATCAAGGTCTGCAGTCTTCTTTGTAAGAGTTGCGAGATGGAGGTCTTTATTGATGACCTGAACAAATGTTGACGCATCAATATCTCCTGCAGTTACTTCTTTCTCCCCTTTTACGTGGAGGGTAAGTACTTGAGGCTCATCTGCAAAGAAATGGAATCGTACTTTCTTTAAATTAAGTGAAAATTCCACGATATCCTCTACCATTCCAGGAAGCGCTGAAAATTCATGATCTACTCCTTTAATCTTTACTTGCGTAATTGCGGCGCCAGGCAACGAAGAAAGAAGAGCTCTTCGAAGTGCATTACCGAGAGTCATACCATAACCGGTATAAAGATTCTCGACGTGAAACAAACCAACGTTATCCTTCTCGGAAACTTTCTTTACGGTCACTGATTCACTAAGATGTGCGTATTTCATAAATAATTATTATTTTAACGCGAATAAAATTGACCTACCAAATTAATATCAAAAGGAAATTGATATTCTTCGGTGCTTGAAGGGGCGACGCATTCACCTTTAAGCTCATTAATATCTACAGTAAGCCACTTTGGCACCTCCAGATTCTTTAAATATTCTTTTGTTCCCTCAAATATCTTTGAGTCTTTTGATTCAGTACGAACCTGAATAACATCTCCTTTCTTCACATGGAATGAGGCGATATTTGTTTTTCTTCCATTTACCACAATGTGCCCATGAGACACAAGCTGACGGGCAATACGTGGAGATTTTGCAAATCCCAAAAGATACACCACGAAATCAAGGCGCTCACGAAGACGTGCAGCGATTTGTTCTTTGGTCAAAGTCTCAAATAACTTCCCAAGTTGCTTGTTATTCAAACCAAAAAAGATGCGAATTTTCTGTTTCTCCTGAAGCTGCTTCCCAAAGTCAGAAATATTTCTCTGGCGCTTTGCACCATGCTGTCCAGGACGCTGTGGACGACGTACGGTAACACATTTTGGAGAATTACAACGCTCCGCTTTCAAGAAAAGCTTTACGCCAAGTGATCTCTCTTTTTTTTCTTTAATAGGTCTCATAATTAAATTCTTCTTACCTTTCTTGGGCGAGGACCGTTGTGAGGAACTGGGGTCACATCCTTCACTGAAAGGATATCAAATCCTTTCGTGGCAAGCGAGCGAACCGCAGAATCTCTTCCCTTTCCAATGCCACGCACGAATACTTCAATCTTGATAGGGCCTGATTTCTTTACCTTTTCAGCAAGTGCTTCTGCAACTTTTGAAGCTGCGAATGGAGTTGCTTTCTTCGGACCTGAGAAGCCAAGTGAACCTGCGGACAACCATGCCACCGTGTTCCCCTTCTCATCAGTAATCGTCATGATAGTGTTGTTAAGCGTTGCCTGAATAAACACCTTCCCTTTTTCAACGCGAAGTTTGCCCGATTGCTTTACTTCAGCAACCGCGCTCTCTACGCCCTGTGACTCCTTAAGGGCTGCCTCTCCTGTTACTTTTGCAACTTTTTTCTTTCCCATGGATTAGTGATTATTTAAGGTCAACTTTTCTCTTTCCGCTTCCGGCCGTTTTACGCACATTGCCACGTACTGTTCGAGAATTGGTTTTCGTACGCTGTCCGTGCATCGGAAGTCGGCGCATATGGCGAACACCGCGATATGACTTAATATCCTTCAACCGATTAATATTTTGTTTAATAACCTGTCGCAACTCTCCTTCTACTTTGTAACTTTTTTCAATAATTGACTGAATCTTGTTCACTTCATCAGGAGTGAGCTCTTTTGCAAATTTCTTAGGATTAATTTCTGCTTCCGCAATAATCTTATATGCGCGTGCAAGACCAACCCCATAAAGGTACATTAGTGCAATAGGAATTCTTTTGGTGTCTGGTATGTTTACGCCTACAACTCTCATAATTAATTATCCTTGTCGTTGTTTATGCTTTTTATTTTCGCAAATGACATAGACCCTTCCCTTGCGACGGATGGTCTTGCATTTCAAACAGATTTTTTTCACAGATGCTCTTACTTTCATAATAAAAATGCCCTTCTACGAGCAACGTAATATTACTCGAATACTTACTTTTTTACAACCTCCGCACGATGCGCCCTCGGCGTTCATCGTACGTAGTCATCTCGACTGTTACTCTGTCTCCTGGGATTACACGAATCCTATTCAACTTCATTTTTCCTCCAAGATGGGCAAGGACTTCTCGCTCTCCTTCCAGCGACACGCGGAAGAGTAAGCCTGGCAATGCTTCTTGCACTATGCCGTCCTGTTTTATAAAACTATCTTTTTTGCTCATTTATGGATAATAAAAACGATAAGCGAATTCAATTATATGGAGGAAGGCCGAAAAAGTCAACTCCCACCTATCGGCCCGCCTCAGAATATGCCCTCTACTGAATTGTCACGTTCACCTTTACGGGATTCATAGGTGCGCGATGAACCCAAAACGGACTAAAAGATGCTTTTGCCGTCTCTATTCCTGGAAGAGCCCATACTGCGGTTCTTACTGCGGTCTCATCAGCGCCAAGAATACTTGTTTTAAATCCTTCCGCATCAACATTTGCAACAAATACAAGCGTACCCGACGCATTAAACGACATAGTGCCTTTCTCAAAATCAAATGTAGGCGTCCCATATTCTACCTTTGTTTCGGCTACGCGTTCTCCTGTACGATTTTTTCCTATTGCTGTAGCAAGTGCCTCATTCAATGTTTTTTCTTCAAACACGAGTTGCCTCATTCTTCCCTCAAGAAACATCCCGAATATTTTCTTATCTTCCGCATTTGGCTGCGTTTCTTTTTTCAAAATAACAAACTCAGTGTTCCCCTCAACTGCTTTGAATGCTTCATTTTTTAAGAGAAGCATCTGACTTTCAAGCGCTGCACGAAGCGCATCTCCCACTTTTTTTTCTGCATTCGTAAGATCGTCTGAAGACACTACTGCACGTTCTCCTGAAAATCCTCCCTCAATGAGGCCTGATGCTTCTCCATAAAATCCTTTAAATTTCGCTGTATTCTTAAATCCAGGGATGGTCCACTGCCCTTCTTTAGGATTATTATAGTCAGGCCCTTCTGCATCTGCCGTTACATTCACTTCAATGGATGAAGGTACCATCTTCCCCGAAACTACTTTTGCGCCAGGAATTAATACTGCCTTATCAAGGCGAAATATTTTCCCCGAAGGAGATTCGAAGCGCGTGGAAGCTACTAATCCTTGTGGACTTGAACTAAATGCATTGTGTACTGTTAATTTTCCTTTTGCGCGTGCAGTTGCTACTTCCGTTCCTTGTGCAGGAAAATCCATTGAGAGATTACTCTTTGCCTCAAGAAGTTCCCCTGGAATAAGAATGGTATTATTTTGAAAACCTACCTCATGATAATCCTTACTTACCTGAATGGTAAGATTCACTGGAACCTCAGCCTTTTTGAGAGTTATTTCCACAGACACATGTGGAGCTTCACGATAGCTGTACCATCCTCCCACAAGAAAAATAAGCGCAAAAATGGAAAAGGATATCATCCACCCTCTTCCTCCGCGTAGGGAACGAGCACGAGGTTTTTCATCCTGGTATATTTCCTCTTCTGGTTCGTGGGCTAATATCTCTTTATGTAGTTCCCTCTCGACAACTATTCCCCTTTTCTTGATTACTATTTCTTCCTTCTCACTTGACTCTTTTTTTGCGCCAACGCCTTCTTTTCGCAAAACCCCTCTTCGTGAAAGAGGAACATTTCTCACAATGTCTGACACAGTTCGCTCTCGCGTATTTAATATTGGATTCAATGCATTTATTTTTGCAAGATTTGCAAGATCAAGAATATCATCGTCTACCGACTCAATAGTCAATATTTTCCCCGCGGTCTCACTCTCACGCTTTAATACGCGAAAATTATTAGGAGAAAGCCCGAGCACAGAGCCCTTGGGAATATTGAGGATGATAGTATCCACGGGTGTATGAATAATTTTATCCACAGCGGCATCGAGCCCCTCAGATCTATCAAGAAAAATCTTTCGTTCTTTTTTCATCCCGTTAGAATTTTTTGTTTATTACTTTTTTATTTTTGATACTCATCTTGTTCATATTACCATCTCCTTCATACTCCGTTGGTAAAACTCTAACGGGATTCATACTCTTCTAGGCGTGTGGCATAAGCCATTTTACTCTCCGCTGAAGCAATTGATTTATGGGCATATATTGAGGATGAAGATAAGGAAATGCGAACAACGCAAGTGATTGGTCTCTATGAGGTTCGCCCCCCTCTCTTTCATCCAACCTTCGTGTTATTCCTAATGCTTTATTGGTAGGAAACATAAATGATGCTGACCGAAGCTCCCCACTTACAAATAATGATTCAGGAATCGGATGCACTGATGAAAGTACATAGCGAATTGCGGATTTTTTCATATGACTCGCGGGTACCACCGACTCAAGATGCTGCATACAATTTTTTATTTCTTCCCGCGCAGTACGTACAATGGTATGCCTCATCTTTTCTGAAATCTGATTATTAGTATAACGGTTCAAGAGTGCTGGAACAACGTGCATATGCACACCAAAAAGTTTCGCAAGTGCACCAGTAATATTCTTTGCTCCCCAAGCGCACTCCCCTGCATAACTACTCTCATCATTCCCTATTGTATACACAGAGGTGCGTTCATCGCCGATTTCAAGAAACACTATTGATTCTCCAATTGCTTCCATAAGAATCGAGCCTCGCTCTACCACGATAATATTGCCACTCACAAATTTACTAAGATGCGTAATAGAAGGAAGGAACTCACGCGCAATAAGAGTGCCACGAAATTTAAGAAATAATTCACGCCCAGAAAAATCAAGAGGATTAAATACTGTATGGGTGCCAATACGCACCTCCTTTACCGCAACATTCGCCACAATAAGATCAAGTTCATTGATTCCTAATTTTTTTGATGCAAATGTTCGATAACGATTTAGAAAATTCCAGAATCCATGAAAAAGGAGGGCATCTAATTCTCCCTCATCAATAGCATCATGAGGACTTGCACGCACAAGTTTTACCGCACTTTCAATAGTAGTTGCGTGATGTGAATCAAGCGCAAGAATAACGCTTCCAAATGTTCGAATACCAAAAAGTGATGGTTTTAGTTCGCTTAAATTACGAACAATTTTCTGTTTCACAATACGTGCCGGGCGATTTGATTCCGCATCATAGGCACGAGATACTTTATATACACCATTTATCTGTTCAACAAGAAGCGTGCTTCCTCGCAATCGGTACAACGCATTCGTAATTACTTTTTGTACACGCTTCATTTACTTCCATTATACCACTGTATCTGGAGATATTATTTTTTCTTCTATTCCCTTTCTCTCATGAGGCGCTATTGCGGTCGCGAACCTCGCTCGCGATGTCTTAATAATATCTTCTCTATGTGATGAATGTGTTGGCTGAAGCACCTTCAATGTGTCCGCGGAAAAAGGATCACACGTTTCCCCATCAATTGTCATTTTAATGTAGAATTCCTGAAGTCCAAGATTAATCATATCCTTTGCTTTGAAAATGGGGGTCATTTCTCCTTCTAGCGTTTCGGCATCCTCACCGCCCACGCGAAACACTACCAAGCTTCCTACACTCGCAAGAAGTGCTGCTTGTACTCGCTCTTCAAGTTGTCCTAAATACTGATGTGAGACTGTAAGACAGAGACCATACTTTCTCGCTTCGGAGAGAAATTGCTCAAATGTCTCAGTAATAAAATTTTGAAATTCGTCAATATAAATATAAAAATCTTTTCGTGCCCATTCTGGCATCGTGGCACGCGCCATGCCCACCTGACGAATTCTCATTAAAAGAAGTGAACCAAGAAAACTTGAATTTTCTTCACCTATTTTCCCTTTTGCAAGATTGACCAAAATAATTGCATTTTCGTTTACGAGGACATCAAGATTAATTTTGTTTTCCTCTTGAGAAAAAATGCTTCGCAACAGTGGATGTGAAAAGAACTGACTTAACTTACTTACGAGTGGAATAATTGCCTCCGTATCAAATTTCTTTGCCCATTCAGGAAATTCAGTAACCCAAAATCGTTTTATCATCTCATCCTCAATATAGGGAATTACTTTTGCACGATATTCCTCGTCAGTAAGCAATGAAATCATTCCTCGCATTGTAGGATGGGGATAATCAAGAAGGGCGAATATAGTAAAACGAAAGATGTGCTCAAGACGAGGTGTCCAAGCGTCGATAAACTGCTTTTTCATAACCTCAATAAGTCCCTGTGCAAGTTGATGATGAAATGCCTTATCTGTTCCTACAAGAGGATTAAAGAGAAGTGGATACGCCACATCAGAGGGGTCGATAAAACACACATCTTTCATCCTTGATTCAGGAATAAAATCTAAAATAGCATCGGTAAGGTCGCCATGCGGATCAATCACACACACACCCTTTCCTGCGGCAATATCTTGCCTGATAAGCAACTCAAGAAATTTTGACTTCCCCACTCCTCCCTTTCCAATAATATGAAGATGATGCCGCCTATCAATACGTTTAAGTCCGAAAATAAATTTTTTCTCTTCAAGACCTGCCGCATAGTTTGTGCGCCCAATATAAGAAACCTCCGCCGAATTCGATTTTCCAAGAATAGGAAGTTCGGGAGGAGGTGGTGCATATTTAATAATTTGTAGCTTTCCTTCTTTTGCCATTACACAATTAGAGAATTTTTACTTCACGTAAAAACTTTTCATAGAGACTGAGTACTTCTTTCATTTCTTTTTCTAAAAGAACTATATCAGACGAGTGTGCAAGCTCATTGCGTATTTTATGTGCGCGAAATACTGCATTCAAACTTCTCAGTCCCATATTATTAAGTCTTCCTAATCGCTCTGCCATATTCGTTCCTACAAATCCGGCATCTTGTAATAATTGGTCAATTAACGCATCTGCATCCATAAGTGCAGTACGATATGAGTCTGGCGGCGAAACAATCGCTCGCGCAAGAATCTTATCCCAAAGTTCTTTATAGGCCGCCTGAAGGCCGGGTTTCTTAAGTATCTGCGCTACACTCGGTGGAGCCGCATGGATATCAATTGTTCTGCGAGATGCATAGGCACGTATTGCAAGTATGATACTTCCTATCACCAACACAATATCACCAATTACAAAAACAACATGTGCAGTGCTATATATACGCAACCACGTTTCACTCGCTATCATGCGAGAAAGAGAGGTTGTTATTGAGGTAAGAAAAATCGTAGGGTCCATATATATTATTCCTTCTGCTCAAATCGTTCCAAGTGTGACTCCTCACCAAAGATGGCGATTCCAGAAGGAGGTCCAGCCTTTTTACTTTCCACACGCTTAATGTGCGGCGCAGTAAGCACAATCGAAGTTGGCAAATGAAAAACGCTTGCGAGCTCATCGACTGCCATTTCAAATGAAAGTGTATGGAAATTTGAATTCGATAGATATGAAGTAAAAAGACGCGCAGTAAATGTCTCAGGTGGCCATTCACGAAAACGAAACGAATAGAGCAAGCGTTGCTTGCGATACTCCCCTTTTCTACCAAGTCCGAATCGCAAAGGCTCACTCCACTTCCATGGTTTCATCGAAGTTGCCATTTCATTGTTTTGTTTAAATGAATTCAAATTTGGCGCACTATACTGATTAAACGCACCAATAATGCCGCTCCGCGCAAATCCTGAACCTTCTTTAAAAATAGTTTTAGGTGCAACGTACAAAATACGGATAAGCGTATTAAACGCAACTTTGGAAAGTTTTGTCTCGATTGCATTCGCGAGTTCATTCTGGCCAGGGGTCCGTGGAATGGTTATTTTTTCCTCTCCTGCTTCAAAAAGCTCTGGCTCACGCAGTTTCTCTAACACACTCTGCCATTTCTCTCCCCACTTTTTATCAGCTGGCGAAAGGACAATCTGAATGCACGCCACCTCTTCTGATTTCAATTTTCCAAGAACTTCAAGAAATGTAGAAATGGGATCAAGTTGCCCCTCTCCTCCACTTTCGAATGACTGGTATGTTTTGATAGGATATGCCGCATCGGTTGCGAGTTTCATTTCCGTGCCCCACATATCTCTATCCTGCGCATACAACTCTGCGGTCGTTGCAGGTAAGTCTTTCATATAATCTTTTACCTCTACCACTTCTACATCTGCATAACTTGAGAAAAAGGTTGCTTCAACAAGATTTCTGTTCTTCTTTGGAACGCGCATATAGATATGCACCTGACCGCCGATACTCACGATTTCCGCAGAAAACCAAAGCGGCACCTCTCCATCAATATATTTTTCATGAAAACTCCCTGGGCTATTCCCAAGTGAATGAAGAGAAAGAAGTACCTGTTCCATAGAAAGAGGTCCTTTCTCAAGTTCTCGAGGAATGCGAAGTTCAAGTAATACATATTTCTCATCAACCGCTTCCTTCTTTTTATATTCCTGCTGACGCCAATAAAGGAAGAGGGCACGGAATGGAAGAAACAATATGAAAAATGCCCAAAACCACCACGTATATGAAATAAAACGTTGGACAATTGACCAAAGCTCGGCCATGGAATAAAACGGAATAGTAATAAGAGCGCCTGCAATAATAAGGAAAATCCAAATCTCCCATTGCCGTAGCAACTCGACAACAATTACTTCGAATTCCTTACGAAAATCCTTAAACATACAATGAGTTCATTCTACATCAAATAAACGAATGAAAAAACATCCCCCGCGCTATGCGGAGGATGCTTTTGTCTTATGCCTCTCGAACGTGATATTTTCCGGTCTCAAGTCTCTTAAAATGCTTTCTATTCTGAAGACTCAAAAGAATAGTATTTTCCTTCAAGAAACGTTGTTTATTCACGAGGGTTACTACTTCCGCTGAAGAAAGTGGTCCGTTCTTTTTCAAAAGACTGGCAATCACTTCTCTCACGGTGCCCGATTCAAATCCATGCTCTTGAAGACCGTACATACCGCGTCCTACAAGTACAAAGCGTTGGTCTTTAATAAGTTCATTGTGTACTGTTTGAACGTGTGCGCGTTTCTTATCTAATCCGTATTCATTGATGAATTTTGCAACGCTCTCGAAGTGCAATGGCTGTCCGTTCTTTTTCAAGACGAGATACGCCTTATCGCGAATTGTTTTTGGTTCAATTTCTGCCCACTCGCGAAGACCTACATCACCGAACACATTCGATCCGAAATGTTTAGGGATAGTAAGGAAGTGCGTTGAAGAAAGATCCTTGCATAATGCTAAATATGTTTTTTCGCGAAGAATCTGATTCTTGTCACCGCCACGGAAAAACTGAGTCATCTGCTTTACGAACTCAACAAATTTCTTTTTGGCGCTATCGCTTACATACCAAAAACCATTGCTATTATCGTCTTCACGTTGATAGAACGGAATACCTGAGGTAAGAAACACAAAACGAAGCTTTTGCTCAATATATTTTGCGTCCGCATCATCAGTCATTTCCATTACTTCGTGGATGAATTCATCATCACGACGTACGCCATCGCACTTCGTAAGATGTGCTACTGCCATATCGATTAATTCTTTTGCGTCGGTGCGTACACGCTCCCGAATCTTGCCAATAATCTGTTCCTCAATTTGACGTACGCGCTCACGGGTAATACCAAGCTCATCGCCAATCTCCTGAAGAGTTGCGCGTTTTCCATTTTTCAAACCAAAACGACCCATCACAACTTTGCGTTGCTTCGGGGTGAAATCTGCAAACAACTCATTGATAAATTGGTCGATATGTTTCATAACCTTTTATTTATATGTAGTGTAATATACCCTGTTTATAGTGTCAAGTCAAGCCCTACCCCACTCCCCTGAATTATGGTATTCCAGATATGCCTAGTTAGTGGCCATCCAAAAACCCCTCACAAATGAGGGGTTTTTCTTCAAGAAAAAATTAGGATTGAGAGCTTGACCTACCCCAGAGATACAAGATAGGGCTTGCAAGAAAGATAGATGAATACGTACCAAATACCGTTCCTACAAGGATAGTAAGAATGAAGTAATAGAGTGAGGCAGGACCAACTATGAGAAGTGCCACAAGCATAATTACGAGTGTAAGGGTGGTATTTACTGAGCGAGCGAATGTCTCACGCACACTGAAATTGATAACTTCCGCGAGTGTAAAATTCTTTCCTCGATGGAGGAGAATGTTTTCACGAATACGATCAAATACCACGATAGTATCGTGCACTGAAAATCCCATTACCACGAGAAGTGCCACAATAAAGTTTGTGTCGATTTCGATTCCCTTATACCATCCGAGGAATGCGAGAAGTCCCGTCGGAATTACCACATCATGAAAAAGAGTGATGAGTGTTGCAAATCCATATTTCCATGAGGAAATTGGTTTTGAAACTTTTCGAAATGCGTATGCAATATAAAGTGAAATACCAAAGAGTACCGCGATAATTGCTTTGATTGCACGATTACGAAGTTCTACTCCGATTGTCGGACCGATGCTTGAGAAGTTTTCCTCTTTAAAATCACCAATGGTTTTAAGCGCCGCATTGTATTCAATGTGTGTTGCTTCATCCAAACTTGGCAACCGAAGAATAAATGAGTTTGCAGAAGTGCCTGATTGTTTTACTGAACCCTCTCCTTCTTTTGTGAGCGGTGCAATTGCCTTTCGTACCATCTCATCGGTTACCGTGCCACTCGTAAATGCGATTTGCCACTGAGTGCCTCCACGAAGATCTATCCCCTGGCGAAGTCCAAGTGTTGCCACAAGCACCATACTTAATAACATCATGAAACCAGAAAACCCGAGGAAGTAGTTTCTATTTTGTATAAGATTAAAGTTTTTCATAATTATTTAAGGAAAAGTCTTAACATGAGACGCGTAGTGGTAATCGCACTAAACATACTGATTACTACTCCCAAGAAAAGAGTAAGTGCGAATCCTTGCACAAAACTCGAGGTGAGGAAGTAAAGCACTGCGGAAGTAATGAGCGTTGAAACATTCGAATCACGAATAGAAGTCCATGCGCGCCTAAATCCTTCCTCAATAGCGGCTGCGTGAGGAATTCCCTTCTTCATTTCTTCTTTGGTGCGTTCATATACGAGAATGTTTGCATCCACTGCCATACCAATAGAAAGAATGAATCCTGCGATGCCGGAAAGGGTAAGGGTAATCGGCACAATCTTGAAAAGCCCAAGCGCAAGCGCGGTATAAATGATAAGTGCAAATGAAGCGAAGATGCCGAGGGTGCGGTAGTAGGTAAGCATGAAAATCATAACCGCGAGCATACCTATTGCACCTGCAAAAATTGCTTTTTGAAGTGAATCCTTACCAAAGTCAGCACCCACAGTCTGTTGATTTACAAGGGTAATAGGAGCAGGAAGCGCACCTGCATTAAAGCGCTCTACAATCTGCTGCGCGCGCGTGATACTAAATTGTCCAGTGATGCGTGCCTTTCCTCCCGAAATCATACCCTGCACTCTTGGACAGCTATCTTCAAAACTATCAGGGATGATTGGCTGACCATCAATGAAAAGACAGATTGCCTTGCCAATATTATTTCCTGTAATTTTTTCAAAAAGAACGGCACCCTCGTCATTCAACGTAAAATCAATTTCAGGAAAACCTGCCGTCTGATCTCTTCCTACCTGAGCACTCACTACGTAGCGGCCATTCAGTTCCGTAGGAACAAAAGAAACGGTGCTCGTTGATTTTTCATCTTGTTTTACTTCACGAAATTCGAGGAAGGGGGTCTGTCCAATCATTGCAATTGCCTTATCGATATCTTTAATTCCCGCAAGTTCAATTACGAGTCGGTTTGAGTTGCCTACTTTCTCGTTATATACCTTCGGTTCTGAAACACCGAAAAGATTCACGCGCTTCTCAATCACATCGCGCAATCCGCGAATCACATTATCTTGTTCTGTATCCTTTACCTTGCTCACATCAATATCATAGGTAAGAAGACTTCCTCCTGCGAGGTCGAGTCCTAAGCTCCAAGGACGAAAAGAGCTTATCCTCTGCCACAAAGGTTGATATGAAAAAACACCTGCAACGACTGAGACGGTAACAATAAGCGTGAGAAACGCCAACATTCTTTTTCTATCGAGCATAATAAAATCAAGTGTATAATATACGCCAGTTGAAATCAACCCAGCATTGTGACGTAGAGAAAACACCGTATGGAAAGCCCCCCAAGAAAAGGGTACTATTACTGTATGAGTAAAAAACTATGGAATGCGCTTCTTTATATCACCAACAACGAAGAAACATCTCGTCATGAACAGCATTTTGACGTTGCCTTCTTCTTAATTAACACCATTGCTCTCATAATAGGGTTTATGATGTTTCTAGCCTATAACGAGCCACAATGGATATCAGTCCTTATTATTGAATACGTGTGGGCCTTGGATAATATGCGCCACAATAGACCAAAAAATTAGTTTTACTTAAATCCCATCACAAACCGAATGGGGTCAACTGACATTGAATTCACTTTGAGCGAAAGGTGAAGATGCGGTGCGGTAGAATATCCAGTCGTTCCTACGGTACCAATCACGGTACCGCGTTCTACGATATCCCCCTCTTTTACATTCTGCTTCTTCAAATGCATATAGAGCGAAAAGATTCCCTCGCCATGGTCAATGATGATTACGTTGCCATAGACTGTATCGAAATAGACGCTCTTCACCACGCCGCCACTCATCGCACCTACCGCAGCGCCCTCACGCGCTTTAATATCAATGCCCCAATGATGAATAATGCTGCCACCTGTTTTACGAATTTCTCCGAAGGTGCTTGAGATTATTTTATTATTGGCAAGTGGTAGTCCAAATGCTTTTTCAAAATATACCTTGTCGGTTTTTTCCTTCACCGTACTATCAATACTCACTTTTTGTTCGGCAAGCTTTGTGGTAAGTCCTTCGGTCGTAAGTCCAAGTTCTTTTGGAATACCAAGATTCACTACCACGAATTTCCTTGCGCGTACTTTAAGGCTTCGCACAAAAGTAGTGCCATCTATAAAAGTCACCACTATTGGATAGGTGCCTGCTTTTTGTGTAGCAAGAATTGGAATGACTGCCATAGGGTTACGCCGATAAGTGAAAAATGAAAATTGTTTTCCATCAAATGAAATGGATTCAGGTCGTGCGCCACCCGTAAAAGTAACTACTACCGTGTCCCCTTGGTACGGCGAGGTATCAGAAATATTCATGCTAAGACTGTCCGCATGTGCCATCGGAATACCAATCAAAGCAAATAATGTAGCAACTATAAGTAATTGTCTCATTCTCTATAGTATAACGTAGACCACCCACATTTCCTTACACAATAAGCATTGCATCACCAAACGAATAAAAATGAAATCTTTCTTTTATTGCAATGGCATATAACTCCAAAATAGTTCTCTTTGCATTCTTGTCTCTCAAAAATGCATCTACAAGACTCATAAGAGAAGATTGTGGAATGTGAAAATTCGTTACCATCATATCGGCAAGCATAAAATGATGTGGATATCGAATAAATATCTCAGTTGAGTCAATAATAGGTGTTGAAGTACCATTACTTAAAATTGCGCTCTCCGCTGACTCAAGTGCGCGCATCACCGTCGTCCCCACTGCAACAATCGGCTTCTTTGTATGTTCTTGTAAGCGCAGCATCTCTGAAGTCTCTTTTGGTATTATGTACTGTTCGCGATGAAGCTTCCCTTCTCGTATTTGCTCCTCACGCACTGGCGCAAAAGTTCCCATCCCCACATGAAGTGCGATAGAGGCAAATGAATTACCGCGCTCTCTCAGTTCCTCAAGAAGCTCTGAAGTAAAATGCAACGATGCAGTAGGTGCAGCAACCGATGCGGGTTGTGTCGCAAACACACTCTGATAGCGTGCACGAAGTTCTGTTTCACTGAGTGGCGATTCACCAAGATATTTAGGAATAGGTGTGACGCCATAACGCATAAGTAATTCAACTATATGTTCAATTGGGAAAAGTGGCTTCATATAAAAGAACTGCTCTTCTTGTTGCACCACTTCTAACTTTTCTCTATTTGGAAACGAGAGTTTTTGCCCTACGGTCAATTTTCTATCTGCGATGCTTTTAATAATCATCTCGCCCGCACGCAGTTCATTCACAAGAAGTAGTAATTCCACTTTCCCGCCGGTTTCTTTATGAACCTCAATACGCGCAGGAACTACCTTTGAGGTATTCAATACAAAAAGCGCATCCTTTGGAATATATTTTTCAATATTGTGAAACGTATCAAATGTAATCGTATCGGTCTGTGTGTCGTACACAAAGAGCCGCGCAGCATCGCGCGGTTCAGCTGGTGCCGAAGCAATTAATTCTTTTGGTAATGTAAAATCAAATTGTTCAAACTCCATGGGTTTTTAGTTGTTCCTCTATCTCCTTACGAAATTCTTGAAAACGATCAGCTTTGATAGCCGCGCGTATTTCCGCCATAAAAGTATTAAAGAAATGTATGTTGTGGAGTGTTGCTTCACGTCCTGCATTCATATTTTTCGCACGAAATTCATCGTGGAGAATTCCCTGCGTTACACCACGAGAACATGCAGGACATGTACACCCTTCCTCAAGCGGGAGGGTACTTCCTTCATATTTTGCTCCTGTGATGTTATATCGTCCGTGATGAGTCCAAAGAGAACCGTGTCGTGCCTCGCGTGTAGGAATCACACAATCGAAGGTATCAATACCCCGTGCCACGCCATCTAAAATATCTTCAATGCGCCCAATACCAAGAAGGTGTCGAGGCTTTTCTTCGGGAAGATAAGGAATGCACCACTCAAGCACATTTCTCATCTCCTCTTCTCCGAATGAGCCACCAATTGCAAAACCATCAAATGGCATCTCTCCTATTACACGCGCACTCTCCTTTCTCAAGTCTTCGAAATTTCCTCCTTGCACAATACCATACAATGCCTGTGTTGATTTCTTTGCAGCAATGCACTGCCTCGCCCACTTGTGAGTACGATGCATCGCCCATTTGGTATACCAATATCCATGTTTTGGTGAAGTGCATTCGTCAAATGCCAAAATAATATCAGCACCAAGTTTTTCTT
>JBAYKY010000009.1:0-28286 GCA_041664385.1 Minisyncoccota bacterium | reverse complement strand
TTTTATTCATCTTCTTGCGATTATCACACTCTATACAAGTGCAGTGAGCTTCCTTGTACTTTTGTTTCAAGGAATAAATGTGTTTTTTCCTGATCCTATAAGCGAAGGGGGATATTATGCATTAAGTTCCGCATATGGTTCGATGCGTTGGTCAATCGCATCACTTATAGTGATGTTTCCGCTTTACTGTTTTACAACACGCTTTTTAAATAAATCATACGAGCGAGAGCCAGAAAAACGCAATTTACGAATCAGGAAGTGGCTTGTGTATTTCACGCTTTTTGTTGCAGCGCTCGTAATTGCGGGAGACTTGGTAACACTTATCTACAATTTTCTTCAGGGTGAATTTACTATCCGCTTCTTCCTTAAGGTAGTTTCAGTTTTCATCGTTGCGGGTTCTATCTTCTGGTACTACCTTCTTGATTTGAGGGATAAAAGAGAGGAAAAAGTGACCAAATTATTAGTGATTGGAGTTATAGGACTTGTTGCACTTTGTGTCATTGGAGGATTCTTCATTGTGGGTTCCCCAAAGGAGGAGCGAATGAGAAAAGCTGATGAACGGAGAATAAGCGACCTTCAATATATTCAAAGTGAGATAGTAAATTATTGGCAAAATAAGGGAGTATTACCACAAAATCTTGAAACACTTCATGATGATTTACGTGGGGTAAGTATTGCTCGTGATCCTGAAACAAATGTTACCTACGGTTTTGAGGTAAAGGGAGCGGAATCTTTTGCCTTATGTGCAACATTTGCACTTCCTAGTTTTGAAAACACTCTACGCACTGCACCCGCTATTCCTGGGGGCGGTCCTTATCTTGGTGCAGAAAGTTGGAAGCATGAGGGAGGAACTCAGTGTTTCACTCGTGTTATTGATAAAGAGTTTTTTAAGCCCTTTGTAAAGTAATATATATGAGGATATTTGTGCGCGTGAAGCCGGGCTCAAAAAAAGAGAGTGTGGAAAAACTTGATGAGACTCATTATACAGTTGCAGTACATGAGCCACCCGTTGAAGGGAAGGCAAATAAAGCGGTAGAATGGGCACTCGCGGATTATTTTGGTGTCTCACGTTCTTCTGTGGAAATCGTATCGGGGCTTACCTCTAAAATAAAAGTAGTTGAAGTAGTCATATAACATATGTCGATGTTTAAACTTGTCTCACCATTTGAACCTGCAGGAGATCAGCCGCATGCCATTGCGGAGCTTTCGACGGGGCTTAAAAAGGAAATGAAGCATCAGACACTCCTTGGGGTTACTGGTTCAGGAAAAACATTTACGATCGCAAACGTGATTGCAAAAGCAAATCGTCCTGCATTGGTAGTAGCACACAACAAAACATTAGCTGCTCAATTATGCAACGAGCTTCGTGATTTATTCCCACAAAATTCTGTGCATTATTTTGTTTCCTATTACGATTATTATCAGCCAGAGGCATATCTTCCTACCTCAGATACCTACATCGGCAAAGAGGCGATGATTAATGAGGAGATTGATAAATTGCGTCATGCCGCAACGACTGCGCTTCTTACGCGTAAGGATGTGATTGTAGTAGCGTCCGTTTCTTGTATCTATGGTCTTGGTGCACCGCAGGTATATAAAGAACATATATTCCATTTGCGTACGGGAGATTCAATAAATCGTGCGGCATTTGTGCGAAAACTTGTAGAGCTTCATTTTACGAGAACGAATTCAGATCTCGCGCGTGGCACGTTTCGCGTGCGCGGAGAGAATTGGGAGATTATGCCAACGGACAGGGAGATTATTTATAACCTTGAAGTGAAGGAGGGAATCATCCATCAAGTTTATGAAGTAAATCCTGTAGAAGGATTTATACCAGGGAAGACTACAACACTTCCTGAAGTTGTTATTGCGCCCGCAAAACATTTTATTACACTCGTGCCAGAGCGAGAACGTGCCACAATTGCAATTAAAGAAGAATTAAAAAAACAACTTACACGCTTTGAAAAAGAAAAGAAGTTTTTGGAAGCAGAACGATTGGAGCGTCGCACCAAATTTGATCTCGCGATGATTCGAGAGATTGGGTATTGCAACGGCATTGAGAATTACTCACAACACCTTTCAGGACGCGCAGCGGGCGAGCCACCAGACACCCTTCTCGATTATTTTCCTGAGGATTTCATTACCGTGATAGATGAATCTCATGTGACCATTCCCCAGCTTGCAGGAATGCACGCAGGGGACGCCGCACGAAAGAAAACGCTCATCGAGTTTGGGTTTCGACTTCCTTCAGCTGCTGACAACAGACCACTTACCTTTGATGAGTTTAATGCACGAATCGGACAAATTATTTATACATCAGCAACACCGAGCGAGTATGAAAAAAAGAAAAGCACCAAAGAAAACAATGGGCAGATTGTTGAGCAGGTTATTCGCCCGACAGGTCTTGTAGATCCGAAGGTGACCATCCTTCCTGCAAAGGGTCAGGTACAGGACCTCATTGCGCGCATTGAGGCGCACGTAAATCCCAAGGAAGGATTAAAAGAGCGAGTACTTGTGACTACGCTCACAAAGCGTATGGCAGAAGACCTTTCCGCATATTTAGAAGAGCGAAATATCAAAGTGACATATCTCCATAGTGATATTAAGACACTCGACCGCATCAAGATTCTTACTCGTTTACGAAGGGGAGATATTGATGTGCTGGTGGGGGTAAACCTTTTGCGTGAAGGACTCGATCTTCCCGAAGTTTCTCTTGTGGCCATTCTTGATGCAGATAAGGAGGGCTTTTTGCGAAGTGAGACCTCACTTATTCAGACGATCGGCCGTGCGGCGCGCAATGTACGCGGTGAGGTACTTATGTATGCGGACAATATCACAGGTTCTATTGGACGTGCAGTAAGAGAAACGGAGCGACGTCGAGTGATTCAATTAGCATATAACGAAAAGCACGGTATTGTTCCTACAACAATTATAAAAGAAATTAAGGACATTCTCCCTATTGAGAAAATCGCAACACTCGAATTAAAGGCAGTTTCAAAATCAAAGAGAGGGATTGAAGAACTTCTAAAAGAAAAAGAGAAGGAGATGAGAGAGGCTGCAGAAGAATTGAATTTTGAACTTGCAACCATTCTTCGTGATGAGATACGAGTTCTCTCCAAGGAATTAGAAAAAGTAAAGAAGGAGAAGGAAAAAGAAAAAAAGGAAAAAGGAGGAAATAAAAAAGGGAAAGCATAGTGCTTTCCCTTTCGCTCTCGTAAGAGCATATCAATTACATCGTAGCGCGAATCCCTATCATTCCCGTCATGTTTCTTTTTGAGAATGTATTGTTTCCGAATTCTCGAAGAAGTACGGCACCATACACACGAAGGGGAGTGGGCAGGAATTTAAAATCAATTCTCGGGCCAACTCCGTATTTCGACTCAGCATACACACCAGGTGCGAACCATGAGGTCACAGGAATAAGCGCAATACTTTGAAACCATATTCCCGTGCCATTGCCATACTCCACTGAGGTAACAATGAGCATAGATTTCGTGTAGATATACTCCCCAGTAGTTCCAAGGAATAAGGTACTCCGCAATCTCCAAAAACTGGAGACGGGCGAATATTCTTGAATACCAATTTGTCCTTCGACACCCACCCATGTTGATGGGCGTACCGAGGCACCTACGAATCCCGCGTTTGGTAGGGGGTTCCCCCAATTTTCTCGCGATACTCGTCCGTATGCAGTAAGACTTATGGTCTCACTGATTGGATTTTTGAGATATCCTTCTATGCGGTAAGAGCGCTCAGAGAGACCAAATGCATCTTGTGTCGCAATTCCGCGCCCTTCGACATACCACATGGTGTGTTGTGCAGAAACGGTGAGTGCCACAGTGAATAAAAGTGCGAAAAGGGTGAGTATCCTTTTCATACGACCTCCAAGGTAAGTGATTAATAATTTATGAACTGTCTAAATTATACTCTATTTTCAAGTAAAAGTCAATAGTAGCAAAACCCACGCATATGCGTGGGTTTATTATTCTAGGATTACCAATTATCCCATAAATCATCGTGTTTTTTCAGTGTGCTTGTATCTATTCCTCCGTGTACGCGTTGCTCTCCTGCTTGTTGTACTGTTGCCGCAGAATCTGTTTCAACGGTAATACGACGAGGATGTTTACACTGTGTATGCCGATTGTCCGGCATGTAGCGTATAACTGAAGGGGGATTCGCGCGCACTTGGTGTTTCTCGGCAACTGTGACGAAGACATCAAAACACAAAATGGCTGCAATCCCACACAATGCTAAGAATATAAGGAAGAGAACAAATGTTCTCATACAACCTCCATAAATGTAAGAAATAATGATCTGGTCACATTATAAAGCATAAATCTGAAATAGTCAAGTTATGTAGGATATCCTTGTATTTTGTGAATATTTTACTATAGTACAGAGGTACATTCACATTACTATTAAGAAAGGAGACAACATACATGCTAAGAATTCTTCTTGTGTATGGTCAGTATTTTCCTGATATTTCAGGAATAGTGGGGAGACAAACATTGCGTACCATCTCTCAAAGGATTTCTATAAGAGTTCCTCGAAGAGCGTTCTGTGTAGCAAGATTTCGAAAGACGCCCATACACACAAAAACATGGCATGCAAAACGAAGAATAGTACCATCGCCGAACAATAGTCAGAAAAAATACCTCTAATAGTATACCCTTGCACACGCAAGGGTATTTTTTTATTGACTTTTGCCCCTTACGTACGTAGAGTTTCTTTATAACCCCTCCAGATCTTTGGAATGGGGGCAATTCATTTAATATAACCCTCGACAGTGGCCCTCGACAGGGTGACGAAGCGTCAAATGCAGCGTTATATGAAAGACAAAATTATTATTAAGGGTGCTCGTGAGCACAATTTGAAGAATATAAATATTGAGATTCCGCGTGACAAAATGACCGTATTTACGGGACTTTCTGGTTCAGGAAAATCATCGCTTGCCTTTGATACTATTTTTGCTGAGGGGCAGCGCCGCTATATTGAATCACTTTCCGCCTACGCACGGCAGTTCTTAGGGCGTCTTGATAAACCAGATGTAGATGAGATTGAGGGATTATCTCCCGCCATTTCCATTGATCAGAAGAGTCATTCATCAAACCCACGTTCCACGGTTGCGACGATTACTGAAATTTATGATTATCTTCGCGTGCTCTTCGCGCGTGGGGGAAAGCCATTCTGCCCACGATGTGGAAGTCCTATTCAGAGAATGACGAATGAGGAGATTGTGGATATTGCCATAGGTATTTATAAGAAAAATGAAGCAGGAAAGAATATGGTCTTACTTGCGCCTGTGGTTCGCGGACGTAAAGGAGAATATTATCAGCTGCTTTATGATTTCTTGAATGCAGGGTTCTCAGAGGTGCGTGTCGATGGTACGTTTTATTCGTTGCGTGATCGTATTGAACTTAGTCGTTATCAGCAACACACGATTGACCTTGTGGTGGATCGTATGCCCGCAAATCTTGATTTTAAAAATAAGGATAATCGTTTGCGTCTTTCAGAAGCAATTGAGACAGCACTCAAATATGGCGGCGATGTAGTCACTATTATTACTACCGAAGAAGTCTCCCTCTCTTCAAAGTTCACGTGTCCGCGTGATGGTTTCTCATTTCCTGAAATCGAGCCGCGCCTTTTCTCGTTCAATAGTCCGTTTGGCGCATGTCCTGCGTGTAATGGACTTGGCACAGAAAATATTTGGTCAGAAAAAATATGTGAAGTGTGCGCAGGGAAGCGTCTTAAAGAAGAGGCTTTGAATGTGCTTATCGCGGGTAAAAGCATCCAGTCAGTCACCGCGCTCTCAGTTATTCATGCCCACGATTTTTTTGACACCCTAAAAGAAATAAAAGACCCTCGATTTAAAGAAGTGGCTGAACTTCCTATTCGTGAGATTAAAAATCGTTTGAAGTTTCTTATTGATGTAGGACTTGAATATCTTACGCTTGAGCGAAGAGCAGGGACCCTTTCAGGCGGGGAGTCACAGCGTATTCGGCTTGCTTCGCAAATCGGTTCTCGTCTTATGGGTACGCTCTATATTTTGGATGAGCCGACCGTTGGGTTGCATCAGCGCGATAACGCAAAACTCATTAAAACCTTGCAGGAGCTTCGCGATTTAGGGAATACCGTGATTGTAGTAGAGCATGATGAAGAGACGATTCGCGCTGCAGATTACCTCGTCGATATTGGTCCTGGTGCAGGTATTCATGGCGGTCATGTGGTTGCGGCTGGTCCCATCCCTGAGATTTTGACGGACAAAAAACAGAACTCGCTTACGCTCGATTATCTTCGTGGTAAGGAATTTATTGCGACACCAAAAGAACGTCGCAATGTGACGAAGGATCATGACGCGTTGAAATTGAAAGGGGTCACAGAAAACAATCTGAAGAATATTAGTGTGAGCATTCCGTTGCGAAGATTTACCGCGATTACTGGTGTCTCGGGTTCGGGAAAGAGTTCTCTTGTGTATGATGTGCTCTATAAACATCTTGCCAATCTTTTTAATGGTGCGGCCTATAAAGTGGGGGCCCACAAAGGGATTACTGGAACAGAATATATTAATCGTGTGATTAATATTGACCAAGGAGCAATTGGTCGCACACCACGTTCAAACCCCGCAACCTATGTGGGTGCGTGGACATTTATTCGCGATCTTTTTGCCGCAACCGAAGATGCGCGTGTACGTGGCTACAAACCAGGACGTTTCAGTTTTAATGTAAAAGGAGGACGTTGTGAGAACTGTGAGGGACACGGGGTGATTGCAATTGAAATGCATTTCTTACCGACGGTGTATGTAACCTGCGATGTGTGTAAGGGAAAGCGTTTTGATCGTGAGACACTTGAAGTGGAGTATAAGAAAAAGAATATCCATGATGTATTGAAAATGACAATTGAAGAAGCAGCAACCTTCTTCGAAGAAATTCCGTGGCTCTATGATCGATTGAAGATCTTGAATGAAGTAGGATTGGGATATCTCGAACTTGGACAATCGGCAACGACGCTTTCGGGGGGTGAGGCACAACGCATCAAGTTAGCGGCTGAATTGGGAAAGCGAGACACACGGAAGACTATTTATCTTTTAGATGAACCGACGACAGGGCTCCATTTTGCAGACGTGCAGAAATTACTCGAAGTGCTTCAACGTCTCGTGAGTCGTGGAAACACCGTTGTGGTCATTGAACACAATCTTGAGGTTATTAAGTCAGCAGATTGGGTAATTGATCTTGGTCCTGAAGGAGGCGAACAGGGAGGAGAGATTATCGGAGAGGGAACACCGGAAGATATTGCACGGAAAGGGAGAAGTCATACAGGTCACTATCTGAAAAAAGTGATATAGTAACAAGAATGACATTGCAGAAAACAAAGAAAAAAGTAGGCCTCGCCTTAGGGGGAGGTGGCGCAAAAGGTCTTGCACATATTGGTGTTATTAAAGAACTTGAGCGTATGGGCATCGAGATAAGTTTTATTACCGGGACGAGTATGGGAGCCTTAGTGGGTGCATGGTATGCAGCTACCAAAGACATTAAGACACTTGAAAATTTATTTCTCGGTGTGAAAAAAGACAACATTTTTCCTATAGGGAGATTAATTCGAAGGCATGACGGTAATATATTTAAGGATCCTATAGTCCCCGATTTTTATGAATCGCATCTCGATGGTATTACGTTTGATGAGTGTAAGATTCCTTTTAAAGCAGTGGCTACGGACGTAAAAGACGGAAGTCAGGTAATTTTGAGTGAAGGAAAAATTATGGATGCGGTTCGCGCAAGTACCGCACTTCCTATTATGTTTAATCCTGTGGAGATTGGAGGAAGAATTCTTATGGATGGAGGATTTGTAAATCCCGTTCCTGCAGATATAGCAAAAGAAATGGGAGCCGATATTGTAATTGCGGTTGATGTTTCAAGTAAGTGGATTGATTTGAGTGAAATGCGTTTTGATGTTTTGCATGTAAGCTCACTTGTGGTGGCAGCGATGTCGGTAGTGGAATTTCAAGTAGCAAAAAAAGTATTACATAGTAGCGCTGATGTAGTATTGAATCCTCCTGTATTGAGTTATAGTTGGCTTGCATTTAATAATGCAAAAGAATTAATTGAATATGGTCAGCGTGAAGCATATGCACACCGAGGAGAAATAAGTAAGTGCACCGGGCATGCACTCACGAAAAAATCACCGTTCGAGGCATTTATGGATTTTATTTTGTACTCAGATTAGTTAGTACCTACTCTAATGAAGAAATTATATTTACATATTCCGGAAGTTCCCGGTGTGTATTTTATGAAGGACGGCGCGGGGAAGATCCTTTATATTGGCAAGGCTGCTAATTTGAAGCGACGAGTGTCGAGTTATTTTTTGCGTCCGCACGATACACGCATTCAAAAGATGGTTTCGGAAATTCGCGCGATTGAATATAAAGAAGCGGGAACCGCACTCGAAGCGCTTATTCTTGAATCAAAGTATATTAAGGAATATCAGCCACCGTTTAATATTCGAGAAAAGGATGATAAGAGTTTTTTGTATGTAGTTATCACTAAAGACACATTTCCCCGCGTACTTTTAGTACGTGGTAAGGAGATGGCAAAAGAAGATTCTCTTCTACAGTTTGGTCCTTTTACCTTTGCTTCAAGTCTTCGTGAGGCGCTTCGCATTATGCGTCGCATCTTCCCTTGGAATACGCATGCGCCAGATGTGGTAGCAAAAGCATATGGGCATGCTGGAAAGAAGATGAGGCCCTGCCTCGAATATGAGATAGGAATCTGCCCAGGGACATGTATTGGTGCAATATCTCCAAAGGAATATAAAAATATCATTCGCAATCTTACTCTTTTCTTTGAGGGGAAGAAGGAGAAGGCGCTTGCGGCATTTACGGGTGAGATGAAAGCAGCAAGTAAGAAACAGGAGTTTGAGAAAGCGGAGCAAATAAAGCGTCGTTTGTTTGCCTTACAACATATTCAAGATGTTGCGCTTATTCACGATTCCGAAGTGGCAAGTGGTAAGGAGGGTGAACGTCCGTATCGTATCGAAGGGTATGACATTTCAAATATTGGAGGGGCATCAGCAGTGGGCTCAATGGTAGTTTTTACGAATGGCATTTCAGATAAAAAAGAATATAGAAAATTCAAAATTCGTACCGTGACTCAAGCAGATGATGTAGGGATGTTACGTGAAGTGCTTATTCGTCGATTCACGAATAAGTGGCTGTTGCCCGATTGTATTCTTATTGATGGAGGCAGGGGACAGGTAAATATTGCAAAAGAAATACTCTTGAAGTATGGACTCACCATTCCTCTTGTAGGTCTTGCAAAAGGGCCCGAGAGAAAAAAGAATGAGGTAATAGGCACGATTCCCAAGGGAGTAACCCTTGCAACGCTCATCAAGGTACGTGATGAGGCGCATCGTTTTGCGGTAGCCTATCACAAAAAAGTACGTTCTACACGATTCTTCAAATAAAAAACCGAGGGCAGATGCTCTCGGTTTTTCGTCTCTATCCCGCAGAGTCTTCTTTGAGATACTTCTCTTTTGCTTCTTTGGTTGATTGTTCAACTGATTCAACGACGAATGTCGAACAGTTTCTTACTTCGTCAACAAAGTAGTCAGCCATAAGTGCCGCCATTGCCGAACCTTTTTCGCTTTTCACTCGAGCAATCTCCCTATCAATCGTTGCATCAAGATCTACCTTCACAATACCAAGATTTCCCGCCTTAATGTGTCCTGCGTAGTTTTTTACAAAAGCGGACCATGTGTCTCTTGCGAGGTTTCCCGCGAGCTCTTCTGCGGTCTTTTCGTGTTCTCCTTCAGGGTGGAGTAGAGGTGGTTTTTCGTTCATAGTTCCACTTTAGCACTTTCAATATCATGCTACAATTTACCTATATGAGTGTGAAGAATATGCCACGTATTGGAGCACACGTTTCAGCAAATGGAGGATTTGGAGAGGCACTTGTGCGTGCCGAAGCAATGGGAGCAACCGCGATGCAGATTTTTGGTTCCTCGCCTCGTATGTGGCGGGCACGAATGCCACTCGCCGCAGATGCGCGGGCATTCAAGGCAACCTATGAGAAGAGCACGGTAAAGGCGCTCTATCTTCATGCGGCCTACTTGGTAAATGTGGCAAGTTCGTCTCCTACTATTTATAACTCTTCAATTCAAAGTCTTATTGATCACTTATCAATTGCAGAAGCAATTGGAGGTGACGGACTTATTTTTCATATCGGTTCTTCAAAAGGAGGTACGCGAGAGGAAGCGCTTGCAAAAGAAATAATGGCAATTAAAAAAGTTCTTCACGCAGTGCCAGGCAAAGCGAAGCTTCTTATGGAAAATACGGCAGGTGGAGGCGAGAAGATTGGAGTAGGTATTGATGAGATGGCACAAATGTTCAATGAAGTAAATTCGGAGAGATTAAAAATCTGTTTTGATACCGCACACGCCTTTGAGGCGGGGGCAGTAAGCGCCTATACGAAAGAAAGCGTGAAGACGCTTTTTAATGCGTGGGATAAGGCGATTGGCGTGGAGAATATCGAGGTGATTCATGCAAATGATTCAAAGACGGAGTCAGGTTCTCATCATGACCGGCACGAAAATATTGGCGCAGGGTTTATTGGCCTCGATGGATTTAAGGCGCTTGCGGAAGATAAGAGGCTTCGCGATAAGACTTGGATACTCGAGGTTCCTGGATTTCATGAGCTTGGGCCAGATAAGGAAAATATCGACATCTTAAAATCCTGTTTCAAATAAATCCCGTTAGAAATGGGATTTTGTTTTTATTTAGTAAAATAATTTTTGCTGCTTAGTGTTATTTTTTTAAAAGTTTATTGTGAAAATTTCTAAACGGGATAAATAAATCCCGCCATATGGCGGGATTCGATTAACTTCGAGCTGCAACTCCTCGTATGTACATGCCATACGCTGTCATTGCTTTTGCTCCTTCTGCAAGATATTTTCCTGCACAGACCGAGCAGAGGTCAGGAGAAATTTCGCTATCCAGAACTTTGTCGCGATGTTCCGGGCAGAAGATGCGATTGCAATTCGGACAAGGTGTAGGAGGGAAGCTCTCTGTTTGAAACGTTGTGTTGCATATACCACATGGATACGTGGTTGCAGTTGCGGTGATTAATTGCATAAAGCTCTCCTTTTGTCGTGTATAATGGTGAGTGAGTACTAAAAAGAAGATACAATAAATCATGAAAATTGTAAATAGAACGAAGCAGACTGTGCTTGCAGAGCATGCGAAAGTAGCCCGAACGCTAAATGAAAAGACAGTAGGATTATTAGAGGAGAAAAAGCCCGCCTCACTCTATATGCGGACACGCTGGGGCATCCATATGATAGGGATGAAATTCCCGATTGATTGTGTGATATTCGACGATGAGCACAAGGTACAGAAGATGACGCACAGCCTCATGCCAGGGAAGATGTTTTTCTGGAATCCGATGTATGCGAATGTGGTAGAGCTTCCCGAAGGAACACTTAAAAATACACGTACAGAATTAGGGGATAGTATAGAAATGAGCGAGGAGGGTATGGTAGTATAGAAGCCATGGAAATAAACAAAGAAGGGAAGATGTTTATGGGGTTAATCGTCGCGATTGTCCTTGTCATTGTAGGAGTCTACGAATATACAGGTGCACCATCTGCAGATGAGACAAAGAAAGAAGAACCAACTGCAACAAGTACTACGGCGACAAGTACTGTGCAAAGCGGAATAAAACAAACAAATAAACCTATGAACGGACTTGAAATCATCGATGAGGTAGTAGGAACGGGAACAGAAGCAGTCGCGGGAAAAACAGTGAGCGTACATTATGTAGGTACACTTACAAACGGAAAGAAATTTGATAGCTCACGTGATCGTGGTACTCCATTCTCTTTTAATCTTGGTGCAGGGGAAGTCATCAAGGGATGGGATCAAGGTGTGGCGGGTATGAAGGTAGGAGGAAAGAGAAAACTTACTATCGCACCGGAATTGGCGTATGGAAGCAGGGAAGTGGGCGGAGGACTCATTCCTGCAAATTCAACATTAGTATTTGAAGTGGAGTTGTTGGACATAAAGTAAGGGAGACAACTTCCCGAACAGCCTTGAAGCACCAGAATAATTGCCCTCCTGCGGGGCAATTTTCTTTCCGCTCGGCAATACAAAATCCGCGTACGCGGATTGCCAAGCTTGTATTGTCTGCGCGATATGTCTCGAGGTTATTCAGGAAGTTGTATTTAATAAGAGTGAGTGTAAGATGTAAAAGAATCTTGTGGATAATTATTTAATTTTTAACAAAAATCCAGGTTTATTCATGTATTTTTCTTTACCAAATTGGTAAAGAAAAATTGCTTTAATTAACATTCCCTGTTACAATGAAAATAGATTTTGATAATCCTAAGCACGAAGTTCTTGTAAATAGTTATGAGATTTTGTGTAAAAAGTTTAATAAAAGTGGAGTTGATAATGCTGTCGATATTTTAGATACTATTAATGTTTTGAGTTCTGCTGATACATTATTTGATGTTCCTCACAGTTATCGCCCCCATCCGCTTAAAGGCGAGTATAAAGGATGTTTCGCGGTCGATGTAAACAGTATTCACAGAGTTATTTTTAAACCAAATCATAACGGAGACCCTGATTTTCGAATAGACAATTTTAAAAGTATTAAAGCTATATTAATCATAGAAATATTTAAAGATTATCACTGAAAATATGGTTTATAATCCTAATAAAGCAATACATCCGGGATATACCATTTCGAGAGCATTAGCTCGCGAGGGTATGACTCAAAAAAGCCTTAGTGAAAGGACGGGTCTCACTGAGAAACATCTAAGCCAAATAATAAATGGCGAAGCCTCTATTACTGTTGAGACATCATTACTCTTAGAAAATGCCCTTGGTGGTTCAGCCTCTTTTTGGATCAACCTTGAAAAAAATTATCAGGAAACCAAAGCCCGCCTTGAAAGAGTTTCCTTAGTTAAAAAAGAGGTTAGTTTAGTTTCTAAATTTCCATATAAAGAGTTGGCCAAAAGGGGCTTTGTTGAACAGACTACCAATCTTGATAAAAAAGTTGAAAACTTGTGGAAGTTTTTTGGAGTAAATTCTTTGTTATATGTGCCGATGACAGAAGTAGTTGATTATCGTAAAAAAGATGGTTTAAAGGTTAAAAGCGAAACAATTGCAACGTGGCTTAGATGCGGAGAATTAGATTCTAAAAAAGTAAATTTACCAGAATATTCGGAAGCAAAATTAAAAGACGCCTTATCAAAAATTAAATTGTTATCTGTTAGAGATCCAAAAGAATTTTCAGAAGAAGCCGTAAGAATTTTAAATAATGCTGGCGTGTCATTGGTTTATATCCCCCATTTTCTTGGAAGTGGTGTAAGTGGTGCTGTTAGGTGGATTAATAATAATCCAGTAATTCAACTAAGTATTTATTATTCTTGGGCCGATATTTTTTGGTTTAATTTATATCATGAACTAGGGCATCTATTATTACATGGGAAAAAAGAGAAATTTATTGAATTTGATGATAAGGAATTATCAAATGTTCAGGATAAAGAAAAAGAAGCTGATAAATTTGCCAGTAATGAATTAATACCAGAAAAAAATTATGTTGAGTTTCTAAAAAATCCTTTAACTAAACAGCATATTATTGTTTTTGCAAAAGAATTGAAAATTCATCCCGGAATCGTAGCTGGTAGGCTGTGTCACGATAAAAAAGTTAAATGGAATATGGTGTCTAGTTTACGGCCTAGATTAAAATTTGTATAAAAATTTCTTGTGGTGATGCTTAAATTATCATTTTCAAAAAAACAAATAATAAAGAATTTCTTAAGAATCATCCTTGTTTTGGGTGGATTGAGCGTTGTTGCTTATTTTGCACTCAATTGGAGTGTCAGAGGCATTATTTCTAGAAAGCTTTGGCTTGATGAAAAGATTATATTTGCTACCATAGCCACGCTTATTGGCGTGTTAATGGCTACAATAGAAATAAAATTGCTAAATATAATCAGCGATTTTTTTGACAGGGCCGTCTATGACTTGCGCAATGCTATAAAAGGAAATCAGGGAGAGAAAAAGGCATTCGATAGACTTTTAGAGATGCTTGGAAGTTCCTATCAATTGTATAGAAATGTAAAAATTTCGGATAGGAAATTTGATATTGATGCTGTGATTGTTGGACCAAAAGGAATTATTGCAATTGAAATTAAGAACCTATCTGGAGAATATCGGTTTGTTGAAAGTGGGGTTTATAAAATTTCTAGGTATCCTGATGGGAATGTTTGCTATTGCGAATTAGGAAAATGGAAAAGCCCAGCCAAGGAAGCTATTCGTCATGGTAGAGCACTTGAGGAGTGGCTTATGAGGAATGACTTTAATCAAATTAAAGTGAGAAACGCAATTCTTATGGTTGGTGATTCATACAAAATGGAAAAAATTGAAAAACCAGAAGTGTATGTGATTGATGGCGCGGACGGTATTGAGAAATATTTTGTTGATACTTTTGAAGATTCACGTTTTACACCTGAATTTTGTGCCAAACTCAATCAACTTTTCGAAAAATTATAATTTCAAAATAAAAAGCCCCTTGCGCCTGCCTGCCGGTAGGCAGGATTCGGTAATCTATAAGTTTTTGCTTCAACGAGCTTCTTCAAGATGAGGAATAATTTTAGGGAGAATAAGAAGGGGAAGTTGTTAGTTGTGTTAAGGAGCGGAAAGGGTAAAATTGAAGCGTTTGGTGAGTTTATAGTTAGTTTTGAAATATTATGAATTTCATTCTACTTCAAGAGAATTTAGAAAATCTAAGCACAAACCCTTCAAGGGAAACATTTCTTTTTGAATTACTTTCGATATATGGTTTACCAAAAAGTACTATAACACTTTTCAAAAAAAATCCCGCGAAATTATCTAAAAATGAACATCAGATTATTTTGAAGAACAAGGTACTTTTTCATATAACTACCCTTGAAGAAGACGAGCATGTCGCGATTGATGCACTACAGAAAGATAAGATTTCATACAAGTTTAATCCTCGATTTATTATTGTTACAGATTTCGTAACATTCTTGGCTGTAGATACAAAAACAAAAGAAACTCTCGATATTCAAATTGGAGACCTTGGTAAGCACTACGCATTCTTCTTGCCGTGGTGTGGCATGGAAAAGTCTCAACATGTAAACGAGAACCCTGCTGATATTCGTGCCGCCTATAAGATGGATAAGCTCTATCAGGCAATTGTGAATGATGATCCTGAGTATTATAAAAATAACAGTCACGATCTAAACATATTTTTATCACGCCTCTTATTCTGCTTCTTTGCTGAAGATACAGGAATCTTCCCTAAAACGGGAATGTTTACTAATTCCGTGAACTCCCATACTCATGAAAACGGAGATGAGATGGATACTTACTTCGCGACACTTTTTGATGTTTTAAATGCAAAAGATTCTGATCGATCAAAATTTGCTTCACACTTCTTGGAATTTCCATATGTAAACGGAGGTCTTTTTGAAATTAATATCAAGTTGCCAACATTTACCGCTAGTTCGCGAAAACTGGTTATCGAATGTGGAAAGTTGAATTGGGATTCAATTAATCCCGATATTTTTGGATCCATGATTCAAGCCGTTGTACATCCTGGGCAGCGTGAGAATCTTGGAATGCACTATACATCGGTGCCCAACATAATGAAGGTAATTGAACCTCTTTTTCTCGGCGGTCTTCGTTCTGAGATTGACGTTGCTAGGGTAGATACAAAGAAACTCATAAAACTACGTGAGCGTATTTCAAAAATTAAGATTTTTGATCCCGCTTGCGGTTCTGGAAACTTTCTAATTATTTCATATAAAGAATTATGTAATTTAGAAATTGAAATCTTGAAGCATCTTGACCTTCAGTCATCATTTGCAAGTATAGATGGGTGGAATAGCTCGCTTTCAGGCATTAGTCTTAATAACTTTTTCGGGATTGAGATAGACGACTTTGCTCATGAGATTGCAAAACTATCTTTGTATCTGGCGCAGCATCAGGTGAATCAGAAATTTGAGAAAGAATTCGGTAAGTTAAAACCGATTTTGCCACTTAAAGAAAGTGGAAAGATTGTTTGTGATAATTCTACTCGAATTGATTGGAATGAAGTTTGTCCCCGTAAAGATCAAATCGCAGGTGAACACGAAATATACGTCGTAGGTAATCCACCATATCTTGGGTCGAGAATTCAAGAGAATGAACAAAAAGAAGATCTTAAAAGTTTATTTATAAATGACTATAAAAGTTTAGACTATATATCAGCCTGGTTCTATAAAGGGGCAAAGTATATTTCAGGTTATGAAAATATCAAACTTGCTTTTGTATCGACAAATTCGATTTCTCAGGGAGAACAGGTCGCACTTTTATGGCCCCTGATTTTTAAAGAAAATATAGAGATATGTTTTGCTCATCAGTCATTCAAATGGAAAAACCTCGCAAAGGGAAATGCGGGTGTGACTTGTGTCATTATTGGTCTTTCAAATCCAACTAATAAAACAAAACATTTATATAATGATGACGGACAATACATAAATGCGAAAAATATTAATCCCTATTTGGCGGACACGAACAACTTAATAGTTACTAAACGCAGTAGTGCATTATCTGATTTCCCTGAAATGACGTATGGAAATATGCCGCTTGAGGGGAATTTTCTAAAACTAAATCTGCAGGAAAAAGTAGACTTGATTAAGAAATTTCCACAAAGCGCTAAATTTATTAGGCCTGTAATTGGTGGCAGCGAGTTTTTAAGGGGTATACAAAGGTTTTGTCTATGGATTGAGGACCGAGAACTTTCAGAGGCTCTTAATATTCCTGACATAAAGGTAAGGATCGAAAATGTAAAAAAATTTCGTGTAAATGGTGGTGACGTGGCAAAGACTCTGGTTGATCACTCTCATCAATTCAGATATCGACATGAAGCAAAAAAACATTTCATCGTTGTCCCGTGTACATCATCAGAAAACAGGGATTACCTCCCTTGCGGAATTTTTGATGCAAAATACATAACACTTAACTCTCTTCAGGTTATATATGATTCTGATATGTTCATATTTGGAGTTTTAGTATCTCGTATGCATCTAATTTGGGTTAAGGCGGTTGGAGGTAGGTTGGAAGATAGTTTAAGATATTCATCTGCGTTATGTTACAACACCTTTCCATTCCCAGAAATTACGCCCAAGCAAAAAGAATCGCTTACAAGTCATGTTTATAACATTCTTGAAGAACGTGAGAAATACCCAGAAAAGACGATGGCAGACCTGTATGATCCAGATAAGATGCCAGATGGATTACGAGGCGCTCACAAATATTTGGATCTTGCCATTGATCAAATATACCGAAGTAAGCCGTTCGAAAGTGATGAAGATCGATTGGCTCACTTGTTCAAACTTTACGAAGAAATGATTGCTAGAAAAATTAATGAATAAATTTATGAAAACCGTTCAAGTCGCAGAAGCAACATATGCACAGACAGGAGAAAGTACCAAAATCAATAATCTTGGTATGCGTGAAATGCAGGCAAAGGCATTTGAAAAGAAAGGTGCTCAGTACCTGCTTTTGAAAGCTCCTCCGGCATCTGGAAAGTCCAGAGCTTTAATGTTCCTTGCTTTGGACAAACTTACCAATCAAGGAATCAAAAAAGTTATTGTCGCGGTTCCTGAAAAATCCATCGGGGGATCCTTTAGTGAGGTCAACCTTACTGATAATGGATTTTTCGCAGACTGGAAACCAAATGATGACTATAATCTTTGTACTCCAGGTCTTGATAACGCCAAGGGTAAGGTTGAGGCATTCAAGAACTTTATGGGCAACAATGAGAAAATTCTCATCTGTACTCATGCGACGCTTCGTTTTGCTTGCGAACAAATTGAAGACTCAAAATTCAATGACATGCTCATTGCTATAGATGAGTTCCATCATGTGTCTGCTGACAAGGAAACCAGTATTTTAGGACGTGTACTGCACGGAATAATGACGAAATCAAATGCAAATATTATTGCAATGACAGGGTCATATTTCCGAGGTGATGGTGTTGCTGTTTTGTTGCCACAGGACGAGGCAAAGTTTACGAAAGTAACATACAACTACTATCAGCAGTTAAATGGCTATACCTATTTAAAAACCTTGGGTATTGGATACCATTTTTATCAAGGAAAATATACATCTGCAATTGCGGAAGTTTTGGATACAGATAAAAAAACAATTTTACATATTCCAAATGTTAACTCTGGAGAATCCACAAAAGACAAACTCAATGAAGTTGATTTGATCCTGGACATTATCGGAGAAGTGGACCATCAAGATCACGAGACTGGCGTTATTTATGTTAAGCGTGATGGTGACGGAAAAATGCTTAAGGTGGCAAATCTTGTTGATGACTCAGTAGATCGAGAAAAGATTTCAAACTACCTTCGTACCATGAAAAAAGAGGACGATATGGATATCATCATTGCATTAGGTATGGCAAAGGAAGGTTTCGACTGGCCATACTGCGAACACGCTTTGACTGTAGGTTATCGTAGTTCTCTTACTGAAATCATTCAGATTATTGGTCGCTGTACTCGCGACAGCGCAAACAAAATTCACGCACAATTTACAAACCTCATAGCTCAACCAGATGCAAAAGACAGTGAGGTTAAAGTCTCGGTAAATAATATGCTTAAGGCAATCACTTGTTCATTACTCATGGAACAAGTTATGGCTCCTCACTACAATTTCAAGCCAAGATTCCCAAATGGCGACACTACTTTCACACCAGGTGAAATTAAGGTAAATGGGTTCAAGGCACCAAGCACAGATCGAGTACGAGAAATCATTGAATCGGATATTAATGACCTTAAGGCTTCAATTCTTCAAGACAACCAGATGATTAAGGCATTACCTGGAAATGTTGATCCAGAGGTAATAAACAGAGTAATGATCCCAAAGATCATTCAAATGAAATATCCTGACCTAACGGATCTTGAAGTAGAGGAGGTTCGCCAGCATGTCGTGGTCGACTCTGTAATAAAAAACGGAGAAATCAAAGAGGTTGGAGATAAGAAATTCGTCAGAATGGCAGGTCAGTTTGTGAATATAGATGACCTCAATATTGATCTTATCGACAGAATTAACCCATTTCAAGAAGCTTTCGAGATACTCTCAAAAGCGGTGACATCAACTATCCTTAAGGTAATTCAGGACACTATCGACTCGTCACGAATAGAAATGACCCCAGAGGAGGTTAAAATTCTATGGCCTAAGGCTAAAGAGTTCACAATACAAACAGGTCGGAAGCCAGATATTTCTTCGTCTGATCCTCTTGAGAAAAGATTGGCTGAAGCGGTGTTATATTTGAAGAAAATCAAGGCTGAACAAATTCAAAATTGATATGGATAAAAAAGATTTACTAGATTTAATAAATGATGATGATTTGGGGCTTCTCGATATAGAAAAGAAGTCTGTTTCTGCTACGCCAGATGGTCGTTTGCTAGAATCATTTATAGAAATAAATGAATTCTTTTCAACACATAACACAGAGCCAAAAACGCGTGGAGATATCTATGAATATAAACTCGCATCACGGCTTAAGCATGTCAGAGAAAATAAGGAGCAAAGAGATTTTCTTAGTAAGTACGATGCTCATGGTTTGTTGAAGACCAAGAAAAAAAACATTGATACCGTAAGTGATATTTTTGAAGATGATGATTTAGATCTTCTTTCGATTGAGGATAGTTCTGTTTTCAATATAAAGAATGTACCAGAGATAAGACCAGACCGTTCCAATCCTGACTTTGTTGCGCAGAGAGAGATTTGTGCTGATTTTGACAAATATGAGCATTTATTTACACAGGTTCAAAGAGAATTAAAAGATGGCACCAAAAGACTTTCCACTTTTATTGAGAGCGAAATGAAACAAGGAGACTTTTTTGTACTGAGCGGTGTTTTGATATATCTAGAAAAAATCGACGAACCATACCGAGGTAATAGTCAAAAAATAAACAGACGAACTCGATGTATCTATGAGAATGGGACAGAATCAAATGTTTTGTTGCGTTCGTTGGGGAAGAGACTATCTGACGCGGGATATGCCATAAAAGATAATTCAGATATCGTGAGTATCAAGGATGTAGATTCGGAAACTGGGTATATCTATGTACTCAAGTCGTTAAGCGATAATCCAAGAATTGCTTCAACAAAAAACCTTTTCAAAATTGGTTTCTCAACAACTAAGGTCGAAGATCGCATAAAAAATGCACAGCAGGATCCTACTTACCTTATGGCTCCAGTTTCTATTATTGCTACCTATAGATGCTTCAACATAAATCCTCAGAAATTCGAACGTCTGGTCCATAGATTTTTTAATAATTCATGCTTGGACCTCGTTATTACAGATAAGAGTGGAAGCCAATATATTCCAAAAGAATGGTTTGTTGTACCAATTGTTGTAATCCAAAAAACTATCGAACTAATTATTAAAGGGGAGATAATTAATTATTTTTATGACAAAGAGACTCAAACAATTATTAAAAAATAAACTAATTATTTCTAATATTCTTCTTTAATCCAGAAGAAGATTGAAAGACACACAAAAGAAAACAAATCAAAGGTATGGGGGTGATTAAAGTTCCAACATCATTCCATGACACCAAAAAAATTTCAAAAATAAAAAGCCCCATCCGGGGCTTTTGGGTTATTGAGGTTTTTTGAATTCATTCGTGCTCTCAAGGTTACCAGGCTTGAGGGAGAATTTTTTAAACAAATGAGTGAGGACTCCAATCAATCGAGTATCGTCTTCGAGCATAGCGAGATGCCAGAAGAGAATGAACTCATCAGCAACAAATTGTTGATCGGTGGGGATTTCTTGCAGCTCCGCATCAACTAAGATGCCGAGCTTGTAGGCGAGATCTTTCGCATCATACAAGAACAAAGGTGTATTGTTGTACTCAATCCAGCACGCAGTTTCGAGCACCTGCCACGAGGTTCCTCCGGTGATTTCAGCTTTGATTGCGTGGTAGAAGATTTTGAACGCTTCGTAGAAATTCGGATATTGTCCGATGTCCTTTAGATTGATTGCAACCGTAAACATATACTTCCTCCCTATAGTTAGTAAGACAAATGACTGGTCGCATTATTCAATAAGAGAATGTAAAAGTCAATTATAATTGACACCATAGCAATATAATTGCTATGGTGTTTTTAGGTTTTTCACAAATCAATATTAACGAAAGGAGCACAGTTATGTTTAGAATCATGAAAATCGGATGCGGCGTCATCGTCCTTGGATTTATCGTAATGTTCATTCTTTTTCTCTCTCATGATTTTTCGCCTACCAAGGTGATTGATGGGGTGGAGTACAGCGATTATGGACTTCTCGATCAGAGCCGAAATGAGAATCCCAATATCGAATACAAACCGAATTGGACAAATATAGTGGTAGGAGCAGTGCTTATCGAAACAGTCATCGCGCCAGTCTACATATTTGGCTATCACTTTATGGAACCGGTCGGCCCAAGGCCAGCAATTCCGGGCCAGGTAACCCATTAGGGAGAAAGGAATTGGTATGAGCGAACAGACAAGTTACACTACGAATCCTGGTGACCATCTTGTCATCCAGATTACGGGAATTGCACAGCATCACATCGCGGAGGTCGTAAGTTCTGACCCCTTAGTGATAAAAGTTATGGAACATGGACCTTACGCGAAATTGAAGACGGAAGATTTCATTATTGATGAGGAACTTTCGGCGAAGTATCAGAAGGGGGATGCGAAAGAATGGGATGCTCTCTATCGTGAAGCAAAGGAGAGGGGATGCCCCTTTCTCTCAGGACTCACGAGCGTGGGGACAAAGGGTGACACCTTGTATGAATTGATTGGTGCTTCAGAAGAGTAATAAGATACACAGTATACAAATAACCCCGCCGATGGCGGGTTTTTATTTCTTGCTTTGTGAGTGAGATAGAGGAGAAAAGAGGGAATACTTGACAATATATCATAATATATGTATATTTATAGCAGTTCACAATTCACAATTGAACATTTCAGAGAGGGAGATTTTTATGGGTTATAACGTAGTTTTTAAAACCATTGCCGAGTGTACTCACGTGGGCGTGATTACCTGGACATCATTTCAGAGCAAAGAATATTTTGATCAATGGTACGATGAAAAAATGCGTGGATGGTACGAAGTAGTTGATGAGGGTGTATCAGAGGCTCGCGCAATGCAGTTGTGCGCATCAGATGAAGCGACCCTTGCTGCATTTAAGGCAGAAATAAAAGTAGCTGAGCAAATCTTGGAAAGTATTCTCGCCGAGAATGTTCAATAAATAAAATAACAAGTACCGTCGGATTGCATATGCATCCGGCGGTTTTTTATTTCTGGAAGAGGGGAAGGGTGCAATTGACTTGTAGTGCGCTCGTTGTATTATTTGGCCAGCTGGCATTTTAATAATTTTGAAGGAGTATTCAGATGCTTCTCAATGAACGATGGGCGTACCTTGTACTTACCATACCCTTTTTGACGATTTGGGTTATCTTGTACTCGCTTGCAAACAAAGAGACAAGAAAATATCAACTCTTAAGAAGTTTGGTGGGAATGTTTTTGGGGGTCTTGTCGGAAACACTTTATTTTTCTGATTATTGGTATCCTCAAAGTGTTTTCTCTTTCTATGCGTTTTCTATTCCTGTATTGCTCGAGGACATTCTTTTTGGATTTTCAGCGGTGGGAATAGCGAGTACATGCTATGAAACGCTTTGTAAGAAAAAGAGAACGCGGGTGAACACACTATCGACCACGAGGAAGATTTTCATCATGGTAGGTATTGGGCTTATGATCTATTGTGCCTCTCTCATTCTTTGTGGGGTAACAGGAATAAATTCGATTTTCTCGACAGCAGGAATTATGTTCGTATTTTCTCTTATTATTCTTGCAGAACGACCCGATCTCTTGAGACCCGCACTCTTTACCTCATCCGTATTCTTAGGACTTCTTTTCTTTATTTATTCGCTCGGCTTTCTCATATTTACGAATGCCGAACAGATACTTATGGATTGGTGGGCACTCTACCAGCATCCTTTCGGAATTCGAATTATGAATATTCCAATTTCGGAAATGGTATGGGCATGGTGTTTTGGATTCTCAAGCGTCACGCTTTATTCTGGCGCGACAGGAGTCTACTTCCTTCCTCAATCACGGCTTTTTTACTCGGTATTATAACGAACCCCCGCAAGGGGGTTTTATTATTGTGTGAGCACAAATACATTGACAAGAGAGCGTTATAAGTGCTATTTTATTTCCAGCAAGATTTAAGGAGTCATTTGATAACCCATATAGGAAGGAAAGTATTATGAGTCCCATATCTATCCATGGTGATATTCCCGAGATTATCAGAAATGATGAAAAACTCTATGAAGGGAATCTTATCCACTACTACAAAGTTGTATTTAACACGGCGCAGAATTTGCGGAACCCATATCACAATTTCAGGCATCTCTGTCATGTAATGTGGTTGTGTTATAAGGCGTGCATGTTCTATCGCGAGACATTGAGTCAGCGGGAGATGCGCAATCTGCTTATTGCGGCACTGTTCCACGACTTTGATCATACGGGGAAGAGCGGTCCTGATTCAATTAATATCTCGAAAGCAATTACCGGTCTTGTGGAAAATCTTCTCTATGAAGATGAACCGCACCTTCTTGCAATTACACGACTCATCAGGGCGACTGAGTTTCCCTATACGGTGCCCGCAGATAAATTGAATCTTTCCGGTCAGATCATCCGCGACGCGGATATGAGCCAATCGTTGACTCAGGCATGGATTCAGCAGACCATTTTTGGTCTTTCAGAAGAGTGGAATAAACCCCCACTTGAGGTATTGAAGATGCAGGTCCCATTTCATAAGAATCTTGAATTTTATACGGATTGGGCGAAGCAAGAATTTCCTCCCGAAGTTGTGAAGCAGAGGATCAATGAAGCACAAGAGCATCTTGCTCTTCTCTCCGAAGATCCCGCAGTTGTCGGCTGATATTTATTCAATTGTTATATGTTTGCCAGTTTTCTAAAAACTGGCTTTTTTATTTCACAAAACTCAATAAATTGACTTCACAGTATTAGAATCGTATAGTGCGGACAGTTATTTAATCCATTAGTTATTCACTTATAAGTGAGGTTTCTATGTTCGTCGCAATCGTTACTTACAATTCAGGACATGGGTTAGTGTCCCGTCCTTTCATCATTTCGGAATATTTGCCGAAAATAATAGAAGAAGTGCAATTGGTAGAGGGGGATAGACATCTTCATTATGAATTTTATGAAGATGAGACGGGATTCGTGGTGTATGACATACCCATGAATAAAGCGCTCAGTAAATTGAATTTTGATGGGGATATAGGGAATAGATTATCACCAAGTTACCCTATTATTTTTTCCAAGGTCCGCATGAAAGGGAAATGGGAAGAACGATGGTGGAACAGAGACAAAGTGAAAAGACTCGTTCCGAGAAGTCTTCCGAGAGAATAGGTATGCCCCCACAAAGGGGCATTTTTTATTCTTTGAAGAAGTGAGGATGAGGTATAATTAATTTATTAAATACTCATGAACATTGAAGATCTTAAGAAAGTTATAAAAGGAGAAGTGATGGCGGATGAGAAGACGCGCGTGAAATATAGTCGCGACACAAGTCTTTTTGAGGTAGCTCCTGCAGTTGTGGTGTTTCCAAAAGATGAGGATGATGTGAAATCGCTTGTTCGTTTTGTGGCGGATGCGAAGAAGCGAGGAGAGGTTATATCGCTTACTGGTCGCTCTGCAGGAACTGATATGTCGGGTGGGCCGCTTACTGAGTCGATTGTGGTTGATTTTTCAAAGTATTTTACTCGCATTGAAGATGTGGGGAACCTTATCAATATGGAGGGCGGCATTCCTGACGGATACGCAGTTACAGAACCTGGAGTTTTTTATCGTGATTTTGAAAAAGAAACGATGAAGAAGGGATTTTTACTTCCTTCATATCCCGCATCGCGCGAACTCTGTGCCTTGGGAGGAATGATTGCGAATGACTCAGGAGGGGAGAAGACATTAAAATATGGAAAGACACATGATTATGTGCGAAAGCTCAATGTTGTCCTTGCGGATGGTGCGTCATATCAATTGAAACCATTAACCCCCGAGGAACTTAAAAAGAAAGAAGATGAGACTACCTTTGAGGGAGAGATATATCGAAAGATGCATACACTCTTGGAAAAGAACGCTGATGTAATTCAACGTGCAAAACCAAAAGTATCGAAGAATTCCGCGGGCTACAATTTATGGGATGTGTGGAACGGAATTCGTTTTGACCTTACAAAACTTTTTACTGGTTCTCAAGGAACACTTGGTATGGTGACGAAGATGGAAGTTCGCCTTGTAAAAGCAAAACCTGAGACGGGAATGCTTATTATTTTTCTGAGTGATTTTTCTAAAGTAACTTCAGTTGTAAATGAAGTGCTTCCGTTTGCACCCTCAAGCTTCGAATCATTTGATGACCAGACATTCAAACTCGCACTCAAGTATTTCTGGGGATTTTTGAAACTTCTTGCAAAGAATCCATTTTCTCTTGCACTCGCATTTCTACCCGAGTTTTGGCTTGTGCTTACCAAAGGAATGCCGAAGCTTATTCTTCTTGTGGAATTTGAGGAGGATACGGTGGCTGAAGTACAAAAGAAGTTAGAGGCATTGCGCGCAAAACTCGCACCACTTGGGTTTCCTATGCGTCTCGCGGCGAATAAGGAGGAGTCAAGAAAGTATTGGCTCATACGCCGAGAGAGTTTCAATTTGCTGCGCACGCGCGTGAAGGGAAAGCAGACAGCGCCCTTTATTGACGACCTTATTGTGCGGCCCGAATTTATTCCTGAATTCTTACCCGCGCTCTACGAGATTTTAAAACGATATGATATTTTCTCAACAGTAGCAGGACATATTGGGGATGGAAATTTTCATATCATTCCGCTTATGCGCCTTGCAGATGAGGCAGACCGAGCAAAGATTCGCCCAGTCGCGGATGAGGTGTATGCACTTGTATTGAAGTATGGCGGTTCAATCACCGCAGAGCACAATGATGGTCTTATTCGAAGCCCTTACTTGGAAGCAATGTATGGCAAGGAGGTATGTGCGTTATTTAAGGAAGTAAAAGATATCTTTGATCCGCAAGGAATATTTAATCCTGGAAAAAAAGTAAATTCGAGTATGGAGTACGCGATGAATCATATTAAGCGGTCATGAAGGAAACAGAAGTAAAATTTATCGTTCGTGACCTTAATGCAATTGCACGTATGCTGAAGAAGCTTGGTGGGCGATGTGCTTGGAAGGGACGAGAAGAGAGTTCTTATTTCGATACACCCGCGCATTCACTTCGCAGGAAGGGAATCGTCTTGCGTCTCAGGAAGTGGAAGGGGGATTCAGATTTTTTGACGTTGAAAGTGGAACCAAAAAAGAAAGGGAAGAAATTTAGTGTGCGCAAAGAACTTCAGACTGCAGTTGATAGCGCAAAAATGCGCGAGATATTTAAGGAGCTTGGATTTGGAGAGTCATTTCGTTATACGAAAAATCGTGCGCATTGGAAACTTGGGAAGACCTCGATTGAACTTGATTCATTGAAAAATAAATCATATGTGGAAATAGAAGGAACGAAGAAGGAGATAGAGCGTCTCGCACCCATCCTCGGCCTTGATTGGAAGCACTCAACCACAAAAAGCTATATAGAGCTGTTAGGAAGATAATTTTGTTAGTATCGTTCAGTTTCTATTGACATATTTCCAATCCGTTGTATAGTTTTGAACGGCTTTTTGTAATTAACACATAGCACATTTCCATTAACTTAATAGAAGGAGTTTTTATATGAAACAACTGATGTTGTGGCTTGAAGTGGCAATGGCCGCGGTTTTTCCGGAGAAGGTAACACTTTCCGAAGTAGCAAATAATGATGAGGCCGGTTTCGGCGAAGAGGCGGCGGGCAAGCTGACTGAAGAAGAAATCCGACTCGTCGGCGTTGCACAGGCACTTGAGGCGCAGGAAGAACAGACACAAAAAGATCACGAAGTGGTGCATAAAACGGAAGGCTACGATGGTTCGGCATGTGATGAGCATCATCGGCTTTGTGATGAAATTCGGGCGAAACAGAAATTCGTGAAGACCATGCTCTACGCGAGTATTGAACATCGTCTCGGATATCCTGCAAACGTCGGCATGCGCTTCCGGAAGGACTTCTCAATTGTGGTGAAGAAAGAAGACTCACCGATTGAGATGCTGCGAACAATTGCATCAATATTGCCATAATGGCATACCACCCTTTACTGGGTGGTTTTTTTATTGTACATTGAGGCAGCTTTTCCGTTTCCTTACACACTTCTATGTTTGAAATTATAAAAAAAGATACTACCACAAAGGCGCGTGTGGGTATTTTAAAAAATGCATATGGCGGAGTTGCAGAGACGCCGAGTTATGTGATTGTAGGTACGCGCGCAGAAGTGCGCACACTTACTCCGGAAGATTTTCCTGCAATTAAAGTACAAATGCTTATTGCAAATACGTACCATCTTTGGCGTATGTTGGAGGATTCACTCGAAACATTTGAAGGACTTCATGCGCGTATGCATACGGATGCAATTCTTATGACCGATTCGGGCGGCTTTCAAGTATTTTCACTTGGGTTTGCTCGCGAACACGGTGTTTCAAAAGTAGGTGTTTCTTCGGTACATCGTGAAAAACCAAACATCCTTCGTGATGTATTTCTTCAAATAAAATCCTTTCTTGGTATTTCTCACAAACGGAATTTAGTTCGTATCACGCCTTGGGGAACTTATTTTAAAGACGAGGGGTATGGTGATACAACGCCAGTATTTTTAGGTCCCAAAAAATCTATTCGCATCCAAGAAAAACTTGGTGCTGATATTATTTTGGCATTTGACGAATGTACTTCACCAAAACATGGATATTGGTATACCAAATGGGCGATGCATCGTACTCACACGTGGGCGAGGCAGTGTATTGCTGCAAAGAAATCAACACAAGCATTGTATGGTATTGTGCAAGGCGGAAATTTTGAGGATTTACGAAAGGAGAGTGCGCGCGTGATAGGAGGAATGCCATTTGATGGCTTTGCAATTGGTGGCTCATTCGGAGAAGAGGAAATGAGAAATGTGCTTGAGTGGTGCATTCCTTATCTCCCCGAAGAAAAGCCTCGACACCTTCTTGGTATTGGGCGCATTGAAGATATTTTAGATGGCGTGGCACGGGGTATTGATACCTTCGATTGTGTGATTCCTACAC